>CAZZDB010000024.1:0-28077 GCA_964652485.1 uncultured Oleiharenicola sp. | reverse complement strand
GAAGTCCTACAGGGTCCTCGCGCCGCGGGGCTGGACGCCAACACGACACTTGAGCCGGCCGTGTTTTATGTATTTGCCAGTGTGACTCGCGTGTTCCGTTCACCCGATCAGGAGATCAACGGGCCCCATGAATCACATTCCCTACGACCGTCGCCGGTGCTCACCCCCGGCCTTCCGCTGTAAGTTCCTTCTGCTGGCCGGCCTGCTGGCGAGTACGGGTGTCCCGGGCCGGGCCCAGACGGCCGCGCCCCTTCCCAGCTCGCTGAAGTCGCTGACCGTGGAGCAGCTCATGGACATCGAGGTGACCTCGGTCTCCAAACGACCGGAGAAACTCTCCGAAACCGCTTCGGCCATTCAGGTAATCATGGCCGACGACATCCTCCGGTCAGGCGCGACCAACATTCCCGAGGCGCTCCGGTTGACCTCAAATCTCGAGGTTGCGCAGATCGACTCGCGCCAGTGGGCCATCACGGCGCGCGGCTTCAACAACGTTTTTGCCGACAAGATGCTGGTGCTGATCGACGGGCGCACGGTCTACACGCCGCTTTATGCGGGAGTCTACTGGGATGTGCAAAGCACCATGCTCGAGGACCTCGATCGCATTGAGGTGATCAGCGGCCCCGGCGCCACGCAGTGGGGTGCCAACGCCGTCGACGGCGTGATCAACATCACCAGCAAGAGCGCCCGGGACACCCAGGGCACGGTGGTCACAACCGGGAGCGGCACCGAGCTGCGCGACGCGACGGCCGTGCGCTACGGCGGCGAACTGGCCCCGGGGGTATATTATCGGATCTACGGAAAATACTTCGACGACGGCGACACGCTGCGCCCCAACGGGCGACCCGGGAACGACGCCTGGCGGATGGGGCAGGGCGGTTTCCGCGTGGACTGGGATTACGCCACCGGCACCACCTTGACGGTGCAGGGGGACGTCTATAACGGTACGGCCACCGGGGCGGGACCCGACAACACCGGCATGGGCGGCGGCAATCTCTTGGGACGGTGGACGCGCAACCTCGGCGACAATTCGGACATGAAACTGCAGGTATACTATGACTATACGCACCGCAGTATCCCGGGCTCCTTCACCCAGAGCCTTAACACCTACGACGTGGATTTTCAGCACCGCTTCCCGGTCGGGGAACGACAGGACATCGTCTGGGGGCTGGGGTTTCGGGTGGTCGACGACGATGTCATCAACACGCCCGCGAATGCCTTCCTGCCACCCGAGGTCACCCGGCAGTGGTTCAACGCGTTCCTGCAGGACGAGATCACGCTGGCGAAAGACCGCCTCCACGTGACGGTCGGCTCCAAGATCGAGCACAACGACTACACCGGCTACGAATTGGAGCCCAGCGTGCGCGCCGCGTGGTCGCTGCCCCGGACGCAGACGGTGTGGGCCGCGGTGTCCCGGGCCGTGCGCACGCCGTCGCGGATCGACCGCGATCTCTTCTCGCCGGCGACGCCTCCCTACCGAATCGCGGGCGGGCCGAACGTCGTCTCCGAGAAGCTGCTGGCCTACGAACTGGGTTACCGCGTGCCGCTCAGCTCGCAGCTTTCCCTATCCTTGGCGACTTTCTACAATGTCTACCACGACCTGCGCAGCCTCGCGCCCCTGAATCCGCCCGCGGCTTTCCCGGTCGTGATCAACAGTGGCCTCAACGGCTACTCCCGCGGCGCCGAGCTGACGGCAGAATGGCGCGTCACCTCTTCGTGGCGCCTGCACGGCGGTTACACGGAGCTCCGGGTTCACACCGAACCGGAGCCCGGGCTGCCCGATCGGGTCAGCGGACGCAACGTGGCCAACGATCCCAGCCACCAGCTGCTCGTGCGCTCGCTCTGGGACATATCGGCCAAATGGGAGTTCGACACCACACTGCGCGCCGTGAGCCGCATCAACAACCAGTCCGTGCCGGGCTACGTGGAGGCGGACCTGCGGCTCGGCTGGCAGGTGACGCCGGCACTGCAATTCTCAGTCGTCGGCCAGAATCTGCTGCACGCCAGCCACGCCGAGTTCAACCCGCCAGGCTCCCGCCGCGACATCCCGCGCAGTGCCTTCGGGAAAATCACATGGCGCTATTGAGTCTCACCGCAGGCGGCGGATTGGCGCGGACAGCGTTCCGGGCGCTCGCCGGACCGATGCTCGCGGCCGCTCTTCTTGGCGGACCTGCACAAGCCGCGGATGCCCCCGCCGGCGCCCCGACCGAATACCAGATCAAGGCGGTCTTCCTCTTCAACTTCGCGCAGTTCGTCTCCTGGCCGGCGGAAGCCTTTCACGACACGGAATCACCGCTGGTCATCGGCATCCTCGGGGCCGACCCGTTTGGCACGCAGCTCGACGAGGCCGTGAGAGGGGAGAGGATCGGCGGGCGCCCGCTCGTCGTGCGGCGCTACCGCCGAGTGGATGAGATCACTGATTGCCACATCCTCTTTATCAGCGCAGCCGAGGCCGGCCAACTCGACGGCATCCTGGCCAAGCTGAAGGACCGGAGGCTGCTGACCGTCGGCGACACGGACGGATTCAATCGACACGGTGGCATGGTGCGGTTCGTCACCGAGAACCACAAGATCCGCCTGCGGATCAACGTGGACGCAGCCCGGGCGGCCGACCTGGTGATCAGCTCGAAGCTGCTTCGCCCCGCCATGCTTTTCAACCCGGACAAGGACTGACCCATGGCGGAACCAAGGGCCACACCGATTCAGAAACGCCTGATGCGCATCATCGTGGGCACGAGCAGCGTCGTCCTGCTCCTGACCAGCGCGACATTCGTGGGCTACGAGTTGCTCACGTTCCGGCGGACCGCGGTCCGCCAGCTGTCCGTCCTTGGCGAGATCCTCGCCATCAACAGCACCGCGGCGCTGGCCTTCGACAACCCGAATGACGCCACCGAGATTCTCTCGGCGGTCCGGGCCGAGAAGCATATCGTGGCCGCCTGCCTCTACGACAAGGAAGGCCGGCTCTTCGCGCGCTATCCCGCGAACGCGCCCGTCGCGGCCTTTTCACCGGCGCCGTGGGTGGACGGCTACCGGTTCGTGGACGGCTACCTGATCGGCTTCGCTCCGGTCGTGCAGGCGCAGGGCAGCCAGCGGCTGGGCACCCTGTTCCTGAAGTCCGACCAAGAGGCCATGTATGAGCGCCTGCGGCTCTACGGTGGCATCGCCATCCTCGTCATCGCCGCCGCCTCATTGGTCGCGTACTCGCTCTCCCGGAAGCTGCAGCGGCAGATCTCGCGACCGATCCTGGCACTGGCGGAAACGGCCCGCGCCGTTTCCGACCGACAGGACTACTCGGTGCGCGCGAAGAAGGTCAACGACGACGAGCTCGGTCTGTTGACGGACGCTTTCAACCACATGCTCGGCCAGATACAGGAGCAGAACCACGCACTGAAGCTGGCCTACGACGACCTGCGCCAGACCCAGCAGGTCATCATGCAACAGGAGCGGCTCCGCGCGGTAGGGCAGATGGCCAGCGGCATCGCTCACGACATCAACAACGCGATCTCCCCGGCCTCGCTCTACGCCGAGTCGCTGCTCGAGCGGGAGCCCGACCTGAGCGCCCGCAGCCGCGACTACCTGACCATGATCCAACGCTCGCTCGATGACGTCGCGCAAACGGTCAGCCGCCTGCGCGAGTTCTATCGCCAGCGCGAGCCGTTGCTCACGTTGACGCCGGTCATGCCGAACCGTCTGGTGGAGCAGGTGGTGGAGCTTACCCGCGCCCGGTGGGGTGACGACTCGCAACGGCGCGGCGTGCAGATCGAAGTGAAGCTCGAGCTGGCCGCCGGCCTGCCCGTGATCCTGTGCAGGGAAAGCGAGATTCGCGAGGCGCTGATCAACCTCATCTTCAATGCCATCGACGCGCTCCCCACCGGCGGGACGATCACAATGCGCACTCGTCTGACGGAGCCCGGCGTGACCGACGGCGTCGCGTCGCCTCGGTTTTGTATTGAGATCGCGGACACCGGGCCGGGGATGGACGAGGAGACGAAGCGGCGCTGCTTCGAGCCTTTCTTCACCACGAAGGGTGAGCGCGGCACGGGACTCGGCCTCGCGATGGTCTACGGTATCATGGAGCGCCACAATGCCGCGATCGAGATTGACAGTGCACCGGGCCGGGGCACAACGATGCGCCTGCTTTTCCCTC
This sequence comes from uncultured Oleiharenicola sp., assembly GCA_964652485.1. GTDB lineage: Bacteria > Verrucomicrobiota > Verrucomicrobiia > Opitutales > Opitutaceae > Lacunisphaera. The sequence goes on along the minus strand of CAZZDB010000024.1, from coordinate 23,933 downwards.
TTCCCCGCGACGAGATCACGCTGCCCACTGCGGCGGAGGTTGGACCGCATCCGAAGTCAGCGCTGCATCTCCTCGTGATCGACGATGACCCCGCGATCCTGCGTTCACTCAGCCAGACGATGACGGACGACGGGCACGTGGTGGTGGCCTGCGCGGGTGGTCGGGCCGGCATCGAGGCCTTCCTCCGCGCGCAGCGCGGTGAGCGCCCCTTTGATGCGGTCATCACCGATCTCAGCATGCCGACGGTGGACGGCGACCAAGTCGCGCGCGCGGTGAAGGCGGCCTCGCCCGAGACACCGGTCTTCCTGCTAACCGGCTGGGGCCAGCACCCGGAGACCGAGGGGGAAAAGCCCCCCCATCTGGATCGGGTGTTGAACAAGCCCCCTAAACTGCGCGAACTGCGCGAGGCCTTGGCGTCTGTGACGTCCGCCACCGGTTGAACCAACGCCACCGCGATGAAACCCACCATCTCCGCCCGTCTGCTGGTCGTCGACGACGAGGCCCCACTTATGGAGGCCTTGTGCCGAACCCTCCGGGACGAGGGCTATCAGGTTACCGGTGTCACATCTGGCGCCGAGGCACTCGGCCAGCTCCAAGAAGGCCGGTTCGACCTGCTGTTGACCGACCTCGTGATGCCGCAGATGGACGGTGTCCTGTTGATCGGACAGGCGCTGGTCCGCGATCCGGCTCTGGTGGCGATTGTGATGACGGGGCAGGGTTCTATCTCCTCAGCCGTGGAGGCGATGAAAGCGGGCGCGGCCGACTACGTGCTGAAGCCGTTCAAGCTGAGCGCTGTGCTGCCCGCGCTGGAGCGGGCCCTCATGTTGCGTCGGCTCCGGCTCAGGAACGCGGAACTCGAGCAACGCGTCCAAGTGCGCACGGCCGAGCTGGAGGCCGCCAACCATGAACTGGACCAGTTCTGCCATTCGGTCTCCCACGACTTGCGCACGCCGTTGCGCACAATGACCGGTTTTGCCGAGCTGCTGCGCGACCACCACGCGGCGGAGCTTCCCCCCGAAGTCCGCCGCCTGCTCGGACTGATCCTGGCCGGGGCGGAGGAGATGGACCAGCTGACGAACGCTCTGCTGGATTTTTCCCGGCTCGGCCGGCAGCCATTGGTCCGGCAGATGATCGAGCTGGACCGGCTGTGCCGCGAGGTTTTCTCCGGTCTGGAACGCGAGAGGGCCGGGCGCCGCGTTGAATTCAGGGTGGCGCCCCTGCCGGCGGTATCCGCGGATCCGGCGCTTCTGCGGCTGGTGCTCGTGAATCTGCTGTCCAATGCACTCAAATACACGCGGCCGGCCAACCCGGCGGTGATAGAGATCGGCCGCAGGCCGTCTGCGGCCGGTCCGACCGTCTTCTTTGTGCGCGACAACGGGGTCGGCTTCGATCTCTTGCAGGCGGGCCGGCTTTTCGGCGTTTTCCAACGTCTGCATCCCGCCGCCGCATTCGAGGGCACAGGCGTCGGGCTTGCCACCGTGCGGCGGATAGTCGAGCGGCATGGCGGACGCATCTGGGCCGAGTCCGTCCCGGGGGCCGGGGCCACCTTTCTCTTTACGCTGGCTCCGCAGGAGGGCGCGACGCCCTAGGCGGGACTTTGCACGCTAGCTGTTGTGTCGCGTCTCCACCCAGCGTACAGCGGCGCGGACGAGTTCGCTGATGTTGGCGAGGCCGAGCTTCTCCTTGATGCGGGCATTATAGGACTGGACGGTCTTCATGCTCAGGCCCATTTCCGTGGCGATCTTGCGCGTGCCGTGTCCCTCACCGAGGCGGCGGAAGACCTCCAGTTCCCGGTCGCTTAGTTGCTCCACATTGCCGACCTGCCTGGTCGTCGACTGCCCCACCATGCGCTCCGTCAGCTGGGCCAGCACGTCGGGGTTGGCGTAGACCTGTCCGGACAGCACGGCCCGGATGGCCTCGACGATCAAGTGGGTCGATTCGCGCTTGGTCACGTAGCCGCGGGCGCCGGCGCGGAACGCGCGTTCGATGAAGTAGATTTCCTCATGCATCGAAAGCACGACCACCTGGGTCGAGGGGAAGAGGACCCGAAGATCCTTGATGAGATCCAGCCCGGAGCCGTTTTTCAGGGAGAGATCGACGAGGGCGATGTCGGGGGGGGCGGCCTTCATGCCCGCCAGCGCCGTCGTCGCGGAATCGGCCTGGCCGCACACGACGAAGCCGGGCTCATGCCGCAGCAGGCTGGAGAGCCACTCCCGCACGAGGGTGTGGTCGTCCACGATGAAGATACGGATCGGCAGGGGGCTCATGGGGCGACAGTTTCGGGGGCGAGGCCGTCCAGAGGTACGCGACAGCAGACGCGGGTGCCTTCGCCGGGAGCCGACTCCAGGCGCAATTGGGCACCGATGAGCCGGGCGCGGTGCTCCATCTCGCGGAGTCCCGCTCCCACCTCGGAGTCTGCGGCCTCCGCCGGGCAGGCGCCGTTGTCGCTGATGGCGAGCACCAGTTCCCGGTTCTCACCGTGCAGGCTGATTTGGAGCGCTGTCGGGCGGGCGTGCCGGATGGAGTTGCGGAGCGCCTCCTGGGCGATGCGGAAGATATGGGAGGCCGTGCTGCTGTTGCCCACCAACGGCGCGCGATGGATCTCGCAGCGACAGGGCACGCCGGTCTGCCGCTGCACGGTCGCGGCCAGCTCCTGCAGCTCCCGGCTAAGGCCGGCGGGTTCGATGGCGGAAAGCAGCAGGCCGCGCGCGAGCTGGCGCGACTGACGGACTCCTTCCTCCGCGAGGCGCCCGATCTCGCGGGCCGTGTCGGTGGCCCGTGCATCCTGGCGGGCGAGCTGCTGCCCGAGTACCTCGGCGGCAAAGGCCATCGCGGTGAGATGCTGGCCGAGGCCGTCGTGCAAATCGTTGCCAATCGTGCGCCGCTCGCGTTCGCTGATCTCGGCAAGTTCCCGCTGGAGTTGCTCGCGGACGATGACCTCCTTCTCCAGAGCCACCGTACGGGCCATGACCCGGTCCTCCAACTCGCCGCGCAGCTTGATCAGGGATTGCAGGATCCAGGCCACGGTCATGTACGTGGCCAGGAACCCGAGCATGTTCCAGACGATGCTGGGGCGCCGGGTGTATTCCGCGCCCAGCATGTAGTCACCCCCGACCCGCACGACAATGGAACAGACCGAGGTGATGAAGGCGGCGAAGAGGCCCAGCCAAGCCTGGGCGAGCAAAATGGGCGCCAGGTAGAACACCTGCAACGAGACCGCCGTGCCGGTGAGGTAATCGATAATCCCGATGAGAGCCACGTAGGCGGCGATGACCAGCACCCTCATCCGCATGGCCCGGGGCGGCTGGGTGACAAGGCGCAGCCTCCACGATTCCAGCCGGGCGATTGATCTTTCGGGATAGAACGGTTTTAACCAGGGGACCACTGGAGCGCAGCGTGGTCCGCTTTTCTCATCCTGCAATAGCATTTGAAGACGGACACTCCACGGGCTTTTTGTTTTACGGGCCGGCCTTCAGTGTATTCCGTCTAGGTGTGGTCAAGTCATCCTACGATCTCGTCATCCTCGCCGCCGGCATGGGCAGCCGTTTCGGCGGACTGAAGCAGGTGCAGCCGGTCGGCCCGGCGGATGAACTGATCATCGAGTATTCCGCCTTCGATGCGCTCCGCGCCGGCTTCGATCGGTTGGTGCTCGTCATCCGCCGGAACACGGAGGCCGATTTCCGCGCCACCATCGGTCGGCGTCTGGAAAAACGCATGGACGTGAGCTACGTATTCCAGGAAGCGGCCGGCCGGCCCAAGCCGTGGGGCACGGGGCAGGCGGTGCTGGTGACCCGCGAGGTCGTGCGGCGGCCGTTCGCGGTCATCAATGCCGACGACTTCTATGGCGCCGCGGGCTACGCGGCGCTGACCGCCCACTTTGCAACCTCGCGGGATTACGCGCTGGTCGGCTATCCTCTGGCCCAAACACTTTCGGAGCACGGTACGGTCAGCCGCGGCCTGTGCGCCACCGATGACGCGGGTCGCCTGCAGCGCATCACGGAGATCACCAAGATCGCGCAGACCGCCCGCGGCGCGAAATACACCGAGGAGGACGGCCTCGTGCACCTGCTGAGCGGACAGGAGATCGTCTCGATGAATTTCTGGGGCTTCACTCCGGCATTCTTTCCGCAGCTGGAAACACTCTTTGCCACCTTCCAGGCGAAACATGCCGGCGACCAGAAGGCCGAATTCTACCTGCCCACGGCTGTCAGCGCGCTCATCGAGCAGCGGGCCGCCGGAGTTTCACTGCTGCGCAGCCCGGACGCCTGGTTCGGGCTGACCTATCGCGAGGATGTGGCCGCCGCCCAGGCGACGATGCGGTCGCTCGTGGCGGCCGGCCGGTATCCGTCGCCGTTGTGGGGGTAGCGCGGCGGACGGGGGATGGCTGGCAGCAATCAGAGTTCCCGCAGCAACATTTGCATCTCCGCCGCGGGATCGCCGTGGTCCTGCGCGATAGCGAGGGCGAGGGCGGCCTCCAGCCAAGGGCGGGCTTCGGCTTTCCGGCCGAGGCCGAGCAGCGTCTTGCCGAGCAGGATGCGCGGCATCATCCAGTCCGCCTTCCGGTCCGCGCAGGCGGCGAGATGCTCGAGGGCTTCCGCCGGCCGGTTCTCGTTGAGCAGGGCTTGGGCGAGGCTGAAGCGGAAGAGTTCGTTGTCCGGTTGCTTCGCGACCAGGGCCGCGAACTGCTGGGAGCGGGACATGCTAGTCGAAGAACAGGATGACCGCGGTCGCGTTGTCGAGGCCGCCGCGCTGGTTGGCGAGGTTGACCAGGTGGGTCGCGGCCTCCGCGGGCTCGGCCGCCTGTTCCAGAATGTCGCGGATCTCATTGGCGGCGACGAAGCGGGTGATACCGTCGGTGGCGAGCAGATAGCGGTCGTGCGGCAGAACGGTATGGGTCAGACACTCGGCCTCGAGCGGTGGCGGCTGGCCGATGCAGCGGGTGAGCGCGTTCCGGTTCTCAATCAAAATGGCCATGGTCTCGCCCCGGGCGGCGCGTTCCTTCATCTCATTCTCCACCGTGTGGTCGCTGGTCAGCTGCTCGAGGACCTTGGAGCGCAGGCGCAGGGCGGCGGAGTCGCCGACGTGGCCGATGTGCAGTTTGACGCCGGTCAGGTGGGCGAACGTCAGCGTGCAGCCGATACCGAACTGCGGACTGAGGACCCGGCCGAGGATGAAGACCTGGCGGTTGATCTCCCCGAGGATCTGATGATAGTCGACCTTGTGCCCGGCCGCCTGGTTGGTGAAAGCCTTTTCCAAGGCCGCAATGGCCATCTGGCTGGCCTGCGCTCCTGAGGGCAGGCCGCCGATCCCGTCGGCCACCGCATAGATATGATGGGACTCCTGGTTGAGGAAGCTGTCTTCGTTTTCCGGTCGGACCCGGCCGATGTCGGTCAATGCATGGGAACGCAGCTTCATTTGGGAGCAAAAGTCTACAAGGAGCCTTGGTTCAAGGGAAAGGTCTAAAAACATGCTCCCGGTTGCCGCGGTCCAGCCGCTCGTAAGCCTCCTTGGGCAGCGAGCCGAGGAATTCCCGCCCATAGGCCTTGGCCAGTACGCGGGAGTCGAGGATGGTGACGATGCCCCGGTCGGTCTTGTTGCGGATGAGGCGGCCGACGCCCTGCCGGAACTTGATGAGGGCGTCGGGCAGCGTAAGTTCGTTGAAGGCGTTGCCTCCACCGTCGCGGATGTGCTCGCACTTGGCCTCGGTGATGGGATGGGTCGGAGGATCAAACGGCAGACGCGTGATGATGACCTGGGAAAGCGCCGCGCCGGGCACGTCCACGCCGGTCCAGAAGCTGTCGGTGCCAAAAAGCACCGCATTGCCCAGCGCGCGCATCTGGTGCGCGAGCTCGGTGCGGGAGAGATCCGCCCCCTGCAGGAGGAACGGCCGGCCGGATTTGCGCCAGCCGGGTTCGAGTTCAGCCGCGATCGCCCGCATGTCGGCGTAACTCGTGAACAGCACCAAGGAGCCGCCGCGCACCTTCTCCGTGCAGAAGCCGATGTAGTCCGCGAGTGTGTCGAGCGCGAGCTTCGCCTCGCCGGGCGAGGGCAGGGGTACGTCGGTGGCGACGTAGACCCGCATGTGGCGCTCGAAGTCGAACGGGGACTTCACCGCGGTCTGCTCCGCATTGTCCGCCCCGATGCGGGCCGCGAGCGGCTCGATGCTGCCGCCCATGGCGAGCGTGGCGCTCGTGCAAACGACGCTCGTGCGACAGCCAAAGAGATGCTGGCGCAGCTCGGGCGCCACGTCGATTGGCGCGCTGCGCAGCGAAACTATCGTCTGTTTCCGGCCGCCGCGTTCCGCCCAGTAGACGTGCCCCGGATCGCCCAAGGTCAGCCATTCGGTGATGCCGGCCTGCAGGCCCTTGATGCGTTGCTGCTGTTCCAGCATCTCGTCGTGCTCCCGTCCGTCCTCCATCTTGTCCGCGATCCGGCCCATCAACCGGTGCAGGGCGCCGAGCGGCCCGTCGAGCATCGGCTCGGCGGCACCGGTCTCGCGCAGTCGCACCACGGGCCGGGGCGTGAGGATTTTCGCGGCGATGAAGTCGAAGAACAGCTTCGAGGCGTCGAGGGCGTCGAGCACGAGCTGCTGGGCCGGCGGCCCGCCGAGCTTGCGGAACAAGCCGCGCTTCGTGCGGGGATTGAACAGGTACTTGAGGGCCCGGTCGACGCCGTAGCTGCTGAGCGAGAGGCCGAAATTGTCGGTGGCCACCTCCGGCACCGTGTGGGCCTCGTCGAGCACGAGGAAGTCGTCGGGGAACAGGACGCCGCGGGCCTGGGTTCCGGCGCCGTGGGCCTGTGCCCCGCCGGAGTTGATGAGGGCGAAAAGCAAGGCGTGGTTGACGATGACAACTTGCGCCGAGCGCAGGCGGACGCGGGCGCGTTGGTAGTGGCACTTCTCGGCGTCGCAGTGCTTGCGCGAGCACGAGGAGGAATCGGCGTTGACGGCATCCCAGACCTCGGGGCGCGGCAGCGGTTTCAGGTCGTGGCGCAGGCCCGTCGTGGTGGTCTCGGCCCACTTGGCGATCCGCTGGAGCTCCTCGTAGTCCGCATCGGCGAAGAGCGTGGTGCGATCGGCGAGGGCGTGTCCGAGGCGCGTCGGGCAGAGGTAGTTGGACTTGCCGACGAGCACCGTGGAGCGGAAGTCGGCGTAACGGGCGAGGGCGGGGCTGGTCTTGAAGACGCGGCGGCAGATCGGCAGATCCTTCTGCTCGATCTGCTCCTGCAGCGAGATCGTATGAGTGGAGACGATGAGCTGGCGGCCCTGGTCGGTGGCGTGAATGATGCCGGGCAGCAGGTAGGCGAGGGATTTCCCGACCCCCGTGCCGGCCTCGAACAGCAGCGGCTCGTCCGCGCACATGGCCCGCGCGACGGCGCGCGCCATCTGTTCCTGTTCGGGACGGTGTTCCAGCTTAAGGACCGAGCAAAGCTGGCCGGTTTCGGAGAAGATCTCCTGCGTCAGTTCGCGGATCCGCGTCGGCTTGGGGCCGGTCTCAGGAGGCGGAGTGTCGTCGTGCAAGCCGATCATTAGGGCGCCCAATGAGCGGGCTTAATCAGTGGGGAGCAAATTAATTTGCGGGCGCCGGCCGGTCCAACATTGTCGGGGCATGGCCGGCAACACGACCGCGTGGACGGAGGACCTGATTCGCTTCCTGCAGAGCCAGCCGGGGGTAGCCGCGGTGCGGGTTGATCCGGCGGCACACAAGGTCTCGGTGGCGACGATCGGCCGGGTCGACCTGGCCGGGTTGGAGGAGAAACTCGCGGCGACGATCGCCGCCGTGGAGGCGCAATTGGCGGCCAAGGCGGCGGGCAAGGCCCCGCTGGGCTACTCTTTGCGCCGGGAGGGCGCGGCCACCATCGTGGGGCGTGAAACCTGCGTCACCGCGGAAAAACTCTGGCTCTGGCGCGAGATGGAGTGGCCGGAGATCGCGGCCGAGCCCACGCCTGAGGACCAGGAGTGGCGCACTCTTTCAGTGCTGGCGGCGGCGTGCGGCGCGGCCGGCATCGCGGGAGCGCTTGCCGCGCATTTCGCACCGGGATGGCCGTGGCTGTCGCGCGGACTGCTGCTGGCCGGCCTGGTCACCGGCGGCTGGGACGCGACCGTTGACACGTGGGAAAACCTGAAGAAACGTGAGATCGACATTCACTTTCTCATGCTTGCCGTGGCGGTGGGCGCGGTGTTCATCGGCGCTTGGGGCGAGGCGGTCCTGTTGCTGTTTCTCTTTTCCGCCTCGGGCGCCATGGAGGAATACGCCCTTGACCGCACGCAGCGGGAAGTCAGCGCCCTGCTGAAGACCTCGCCCAAGCGCGCGACGGTGGTGCGGCCGGACGGCACGGAGCACGTGGTGCCGGTGGAGCAACTGCAGCTGCACCAGCGCGTGTCGGTGCGGCCCGGAGAGGCGTTCGCGGCGGACGGCCTGGTCTTGAAGGGCCGGAGCGCGTCCGACGAGTCGGCGCTCACCGGCGAGGCAAACCCGGTGGAGAAAAACGTCGGTGACCAGGTGTTCAGCGGGACGCTCAACCTCTGGGGCGCCGTCGAGTTCGACGTTGTGCGGCTCCCGGCCGAGAGCACATTGCAGAAGATCATCCGGCTCATCCAGACCGCCCAGAAACTCAAGGCCCCGAGCGAGCGTTTCACGGACAAATTCGGCACGGGCTATACCTACGCGGTCATTGGCGGCTCGACGGCGATGTTCCTTGTCTGGTGGCTGGGGTTCCACCTGCCCGCGTTCACCAACACGCCGGAGCTGCACTCGGCCTTTTACCGGGCGATGACGCTCATGGTGGTCGCCAGCCCTTGCGCGCTGGTGCTCTCGATCCCGTCGGCGATCCTTGCCGCCATCGCGTGGGGTGCGCGGCACGGTGTCCTGTTTCGTGGCGGCGCCGCCATCGAGAAGCTCGCCGACATCGATGTCGTCGCGATGGACAAGACCGGCACCCTCACCACGGGCGAACTGGCCGTGGTGGGCTACGAGAGCTTCCCGCCGGGCCGGGAGACCGAGGTGATGGAGCTGGCTTATGCGCTGGAGGCCAAGTCGGAGCATCCGCTGGCCCGCGCGATCGTGCGCGACGCCAAGGCCCGCGGCGTGCGCGCGCTCGAACTGCAGGATTTTTCGAACATCGTCGGCCAGGGGGTGAGGGGCAGGTTCGGCGACACCCAGGCCTTGCTCGGCCGGCGCGAACTGCTCGAGGCCGGCCCGCTGGCCGGTTGGGCGGAAAAGCTGCCGCCGGCCTCGCCCGAGCTTTCCGAGGTATGGGTTGTGGGCAAGGCCATGCTGGGCCGCGTGCTGCTGCGCGATCAGATCCGCGCCGAGTCGCGCGGCGTGCTGGAGGAGTTGCACCGGCTGGGCATCCACACCGTCATGCTGACCGGCGACCGGCGGCATGCGGCCGAATCGGTGGCGCACGAGCTCGGGGTGGCCGAAGTTCGTGCGGGTCTCTCTCCGGAGGACAAGGTGCACGCCGTCGAAAGCTACCGCCAGCGGGGCAAAAAGGTGGCGATGGTTGGCGATGGGGTGAATGACGCGCCGAGCCTGGCCGCGGCGTTTGTCTCGGTGGCAATGGGTGCCCGCGGCAGCGATGCCGCCTTGGAACAGGCCGAGGTCATCTTGATGCACGATCGCATCGAGAATTTCCTCGCCGCCCATCGCCTCAGCCGCCGGGCCAAGCAGGTGATCCGGCAGAACCTGACTATTTCGCTCGGGGTGGTCATCATCATGGTGGTCGCGACGGCCTTCGGCAGCGTGCCGCTGGCCATCGGTGTCGCGGCCCACGAGGGCAGCACGCTGATCGTCTGCCTCAACAGCCTGCGGCTGCTCTTCGGGAAGAACCGATAGGTGCGGTGCCGGGTCAGTACGCTTCCAGCTCCGCGCAGGTGGCGAAACTTTGCGCGGGGTTGTTGCCGCTGGCGGGCGCACCAATCACGCGGATGGCGATTACGCTCATCGGTGCGGGCAGGGCGCATTCGAAACGCGTGGTGCTCTTCAATGAGCCGGCGTCCGTCGCTGTCGTCGCCGGATAATCGGTCAAGTAGCCGACGGTTTCCCAATTGCCCCCGGGGGTGGTCATCACTTGTACGCGCGGCTGGCCCATCGTCGTGACAAACCAGCCGCCGTCCGGATCCGTGCGACCGTGGACGAACACCACGCGCTTGATCGCCGCGGGCTCCAGCAGGGTCACGGCGAACCAGGCGTCCTTGGGCAGCTTGTTCTTCTCGAAGGTGTCGGCGATCGTGGCGGGATTGCCGTCGTTGAAAGAGCCGTCGTACCGCGAGGCGTCCCACGGGCCGGAGCGGCTGCCGCGACCGTCGCGCAGTACATTGTCCCGGGGCGTGCTCGTCAGCGGCAGCCAGACCCGGTAAACGGAGCCGTGGCAACCGGCCTCGGCGAAGGGCACGAGCTGGATGTCCGTCGGTGTGTCCTTAGCCAGCCCATTGTCCGATTTCCGGATTACCGCATGCAGGCGGAAAACCTGGTCTCCGGGCCAGAAGCGCACGCCGGTCGGCGCGGGCCCCGGCGTGATCTGCAGCGCGGCGGGATCGGCCGAGGCGAGGGAAACCGTGCCGATGTTCTGGCCAAAGGCGCCGAGATAGGCCGTGTCGGCGGTCAGGACCAGCGGTCCGTACATGACGGCGACGCGGCCCTCGTTGCCCGGGCCGCCTTTGACCAGGTGCGGCTCAAGCGTCAGGTTGAAGGCGAGTTGATCGCCGGGTTTCCACGTGCGCTTCACCACGAGGTAGCCGTCCGGGGAAAGCGGCGGGGTGACCTTTTCGCCGGCGACCTGCACCGTGTATTTCCGACACCAGGCGGGCAGGCGGAGCTTCACGGCGAAGGCGTGTGGCGTCTCCGGCGAGAGGGTCAGCGTGATTTTCCCGTCAGAGGGATAAAGGGTCGCGGTCGTGACGGCCACCGCGCCGCCGTCGCGCAAGGTCAGCCGGGCCGTGCCCGCATCGTAAAGATTCACCACGACGCCGTCGTCGTCGGTGCCGAGGGCGAAGGTGGGGATGAGCGCCACGCCGCGCGGCCCGCTGGACAGGCAGCAGTGGCCGTCGAGGGTATCGCTGTAGGGCTTGGTGCCCTCCATCTGCACGTAATAGCCCCAGGCGGCGCCGTCGGGCCGCTGGGCGCCGAAGAGCTGGTTGGTGATGACGCGCTCCAGCTGCTCGGCGTAGCGTGCCTGGCCGGTGAGATGCAGAAGCTGGGCGTTGAGCTGTAGCCAGGTGACTGTGACGCAGGTTTCGCCGACGTCGTGCATGCTCGGCATGTAATCAGCCTCATGGAATCGTTCGCCCGCGGTGGCGGCGCCGGTCGGGTAGAGGCGGTGGTCGACGATGTCTTGCCAGGCATTGGTGGCGGCCTCGAGAAGCCGGCGGTCGCCGGTGGTGCGATAGAGTTCGAGCGCTCCGTTGAGGCAGGAGAGCATTTCGTAGCCCTTGCCGTTGGCCACCTGGTTGACGCCGTCGTGGGCGAGCAGGTGCGACACGATATGCGGACCGTTCGGCTGCTCCCAGGCGCGGACGATGTAATTGCAGAAATCGAGGTAACGTGTTTCGCCGGTAAAGCGGTAGAGCAGAACCATCGGCTCCAGCACGCTGGTCGAGGCCATGCCGACATGCTGGTTGCCCGCGGTGATGATGTCGCGTTGGCCCGGCTGGTCGCCGAGTTCGCGGCAAAGCATATCGGCCATGCGGCGGCAGGTATCGAGCGGCGCAGTGTTGCCCGTGTAGTGGATGTAGGTGAGCAGGCCGATCAGGTTGTATTTGTGGGCCCAGATATCCCATTCGGTCCAGCGGTTTTGCGGCCCATAGGTGCCGAGGTAGCCGTCGGCGAGCTGACACTTCATCAGCTCGCTGACGGCCGAGTCGAGTTTGGTGCGCAGGGTGACGTCGCCTGTATAGACCCAGGCGAGCGTCGCGGCGTGCAGCCATTTGCCGATGTGCTCGCCGTCCCAGGCCTGACGGCCGGGGCGTTTGCGGTAGCCCTCGAGCAGCCTGTCGGTGTCGATCTTGGCCAGCCGGTTGGCTTCGCTCGCCGTGATGCGGCTGCCCATCCAGCCGGTCAACTGCACGGCATCGGGCAGCTGGGCGGACTGCGCGTCGGGCACGGCGGGAGCAACTTTGTCCGGGAGCGGGGTGATCGTCGCGAAAGCGTTGGTCGCGAACCAGGCGGCCAGCAGGAAAATACGGAGGGGATTCATGGGGTAGGCGGCAGACTACGGCGTGCGATTAAATTCAGTCGAGGATCGATTGTACCGCCGGCCGCCGAGTATTCGCGTGGCTCTCATTGGAGACGGGACCAGTGGTCCCGTTGATTGCGACGGCGTGGCGCGATCTTCGCGGGACTAGTAGTCCCGCCTCCAGAACCAACGCCTCTCAATCCTCGATCCACACAAGGTCGCCGGGGCGGACCTCCTCGAACAGCGCGGTGATCTCGACGTTGTTCATGTGGACGCAGCCGCTGCTGAAAGGTTGGCCGAGGCGGTCCTCGTGGTTGGTGCCGTGGATGTAGATGTAGCGCTCGTGGGAATCGACGTTGGCGCCGGCGTTCACCCCGGGCTCGAGCCCGCGCAGCCAGAGGATGCGCGAGGTGATCAGGTTCCGCGTGTTCTCCTCGTCGCTGAGCTCACCGAAGTGCCGGCCCAGGTTGACTCGACCCTTGAACACCGTGCCGGGCGGCGCGCCGGCCCCGATCTTCTCCGCGATATGATGCAGCCCGCGGGGGGTGCCGAGGGAGTCCTTCACGTTCGAGGGCGGACGCAGGGAGGTGGAGACGACATGGCTTTTCCGCAAAGTACAGTCGTCGAAAAACATCAGCAGTTGCTGCGAGAAGGAAACAGCTATGACACGCGGTGTGGGCTTGATTCCCAGGGCCGCACACCTTTCTTTCATCCGTTTCAACGTTTCATTCACCGTGAGCAATAATTCCTATCGGGTCGGTATCGTCGGTGCCACCGGCGCAGTCGGTCAAGAGCTGATTGCCCTGTTGCAGGCGCACGCATTTCCCCACGTCGAGCTGCGGCCGCTGGCCTCGGCCCGGTCGGCGGGCCGCAGCATCGATTTCGGCGGGAAAAGACTCACGGTGCAGGAAGCGACGCCCGAGGCCTTTGCCGGGTTGAACGTGGCGTTTTTTGCCGCCGGGGGCTCTGTCTCGCGGGCGCTCGCCCCCGAGGCGGTCAAGCGCGGCTGCCTCGTCATCGACAAGAGCTCGGCCTTCCGCATGGACCCGAAAGTCCCTTTGATCGTGCCGGAGATCAACGCCGACGCCATCCGCGGCCACCACGGCATCATCGCGAGCCCCAACTGCTCGACGGCGGTGGCGTTGATGGCGCTCTACCCGCTCCATCGGGCCTTTGGCCTCAAGCGCGTCGTTTTTTCCACCTATCAGTCCGTGTCGGGCACCGGGGCGCCCGCCGTGGTCGAGTTGGAGGCGCAGACGCAGGCCTACGTCGCGAAGCAGCCGCTGGTGCACAAGGTCTATCCCTATCAGATCTTCCAGAACCTCATCCCGCACATCGACTCGTTCGGCCCCGACGGTTACACCGGGGAGGAATCCAAGATGCGCGCGGAGAGTCGCAAGATTCTCGGCCTGCCCGACCTCAGGGTTTCGGCCACCTGCATCCGCGTGCCCGTGGTGCGCGCGCACTCGGTGTCCATCAATGCGGAGTTCGAGCGTCCGGTGTCGGTCGAGGCTGCCCGCGCAGCCATCGCCGGGTTTGCCGGCGCCGAGCTGATCGACGAGCCGGCACGGAATCTCTACCCGACGCCGCTCGCTTACAGCCGCAAGGAGAAGTGCGGCGTCGGTCGCGTCCGGCTCGATACAGCGCTCGACAACGGCCTAGCCCTCTGGGTCAGCGGCGACAACCTCTGGAAAGGCGCCGCACTCAATGCCATCCAGACGGCCGAGAAGATGATCGCGTTGGGCCTGCCGCTGAAGGCGTGAGCGTTCGGGCCGGGGGGAACTGCCAGCCCGATCCTTCTCCCGAGGCGACCCCAAACCCCGTCTGGACGACTTGCCTGGGCCAATTATCCCTTGCGAGTCCGCCGCGATTTGCGTTTGGTGCCGCCGCGGACGCTTAGCTCAGTTGGTTAGAGCATCTCGTTTACACCGAGGGGGTCGGGGGTTCGAGTCCCTCAGCGTCCACCATAGTTATTATCGAGATGGCAGGATAATGGGAAGCAATGGTGGCAACGTCCTGTGGCCACAGATTCGCGGAAAGGTACCCTTGTGAACCGGTATCTGTTTCTGAAATTGGCGCCCCGGAAGGGGGATCGATAAAGCCAAAAGCCAGAATGGTTGAATCGATTTAATGTCCCACAACTAATTCTGTAAAACCGGCGCCACACACTCCGCTACCTCGTTCGTGGGTCGTTCGCGATGGAGCTAACCGCCCAAGCCGTGATCTGGTCGGCTGGAGATGGTTCACAAATGGTTCGGGATTCGTCCAGAGTAAGTGAACCAGGTTTCGGCGATTGTGCTAGCGCCGCACCGGCTAAGATCACCGGCATCCGGTCGTGTATCCCCACCATGAGCTTGTTTGGGCCGGTGGTGAGCAAGCAATAGGTCTCCGGCCGTGTCTCTGTGGCTCGAGTACACCGAAGCCTGAAAACACACGCAGTAGGGGTGTGCGATTGCGACGGTGATGGGCCGAGGATTGCGATTGCGGCTGATCTATGGCCGTGTCACTCGTGGGTTGCACCGCGCACCAGGCCCATCATGGCTCTCGCTCTCCGAATAGCTCTGCGGCAGCTTGCCAAGTCACCTGGTTTCACGTTTGTTTCCACGCTGATGCTGGCGCTCGGCATCGCGCTGAGCACGGCGACGTTCAGCGTCACGAACAGCGTTTTGCTGCGGCCGCTGCCGTTCTCGCAGCCGGACCAACTCGTGCGGGTGTTCACGGTGTCCCGTCAATCCCCCATGATGCCGCTCGCGCCCGGCATCGCCCTGGACGTGCGCGACGAGCTGAAAGACCTCGGGGATTTTGAGCTGTTTATGTTTGGAAGGAAGAATGTCGCCATGTCCGGCCAGACTCCGGAGCAGCTGGACGGCATGTCGGTTGCGGAAGGAGCATTGAAGATGCTGGACGTGCAACCTGCGCTCGGACGCAGCTTCGCGCCCGGGGAAAGCGAACCGAATAAGCCGCCGGTCGTTCTGCTGACAAACCGGTATTGGCGTGACCGTTTCGCCGGCGACCCCGCCGTGCTCGGGAAAGTGTTGCGCATCGGGGAGACAAATTGCGCAGTCATCGGAGTCCTGCCGCCCAGTTTCGACGAGCCGCTCCTCTGGTATGGCTGCAAATATGTGGACGCGATGACGATTTGGCCGGATTGGAGGACCCAGCGCACCAGCAAATGGATGAACCTGATGGGCCGGCTGAAACCCGGAGTGTCGCTCGCGGCAGCCCAGGCGCGACTCGACATACTCATTGCCCGGCTGGCCCATGACCACCCGGTCGAGATCGGCACCGACAGCCTGCGCATCGTGGGCCTCGGTTCGTCGTCGTTCGGCCCGAATTCACGCAAGCTCCATTGGCTCGTCGTGAGTCTTTCGGTGTTTGTGCTCGTCATCGCCTGCGCCAACCTCGGCGGAGTGCAACTCGCCCGGGCGCTTGGACGGCGCGGCGAACTGGCTGTGCGGGCGGCACTGGGCGCGACGCGGCGTCATCTCATCGTGGCTTTGGCGACCGAAAGCAGCCTCATCGTGGTCGCGGGTACGGCGCTCGGCCTTCTCTTCACTTATTGGGCCCGGGCGTTGCTTGGTCAGTGGGTTTTGGGCTCCACTGTGTCGATTGACGGGCGGGTGTTCACTTTCGCCACACTCGCCGGTGTGCTCGCAGGGGTGAGTTTCGGCCTGGCGCCGGCGTGGTTTACGACGCAGAACACCCTCGCCGAGACCCTGAAGGATTCCTCCAGGGGCGGTACGTCCGGTGCGTCGCAACACCGCCTGAAATTTGTGCTGATCGTCGGCCAGCTTGGTCTGGCGCTCGTGCTCGTGAGCAGCGCGGCTTCCATGGTTCTTGGTGTGCGTGCCTACGTTAGTCGCGACCGCGGCTGGCGGCCCGATGGATTGGTGTCCGGTGCCTTCTCGGTCCCATGGGCTTGGGTGCAAAAGGAGCAGGCGGATCCGACCCTGGCCCGGCAGATTGATACGACTCTCGGAGCGCTGCCAGGCGTTCACTCGGTGGCCATGGCGTCCGGGGTTCCCCTGTACGGCTCCCAGGACTTGGAGCCGATCGTGATCGAGGGTGCCGATCCTGTGCCCGCCGGACACGAGTCGGTGGCGTTCGTCACGGGAGTCGACGCGGGGTTCTTCCCGACCGTTGAAATCCATCTGCGCAACGGGCGCCTCTTCCCGACAGAATGGCGCAAGGGCGATCCCCCGGTCGCGGTGATCAGTGCTGCGACGGCGCAACACTTCTGGCCAGACGGGACCGCTATCGGGAAACGTATTCGTTTCGGCAAGGGCAAGAACACGCCGTGGCACGAGATCGTTGGCGTGGTGTCGGACGCAAACTTCAACGTGGGGTTCAATTCCCCGGCGACCACACTGCAGATTTACCAACCCGAGCAGGAGACCTCTGGACCGTGGTTCAACTTCATACTCAGGACTTCATTGCCGGCGGCATCGCTTGAGCACGTGATCCGGAAGAAGATCAGCACCATCGATCCCGATTTCATGGTCATGCTGATCGGGGACGTGCCACAGGAGATTGCCGGGTTTGCGAGGAATCCGCTGACCCCGATCCTCGTGACGTTTGCTGTGGCCGGACTCTTCATTGCAATGATCGGGCTGTACGGCGTGATGACCCAACTCACGCTCCAGCGGCGGCGGGAAATCGGTGTGCGCATCGCCTTGGGCGCCGACTACCGTCGGGTGATTATTATGATGCTGGGACAGGGTGGGCGGCTGCTCGTCGTCGGAATCCTGGTCGGTGTCGCGGGCTCGTATGCCGTGAACAGCGGTTTCCGCAGCACGATGCCCGAGCTGCCTGTGCTTGGCTTGCCCGCGCAGGTGCTCGTCGGGCTCGCGCTCGGAGTTGCCGGGTTGGGCGCGTGTTACTTCCCTTCGCGCCGGGCTGCCCGGACAGATCCGATTGAAGTGCTGCGCGCCGACTAGCACGAGAGTTCGTGTAACCGTGGTCATTGAGACGGTGCGCACTGTCGCCTTTTTTCTCGTGGTCGCAGCTTTGGCTTCAACGGGTATTTATGATGACCTTCACCATTCTACCTTAACACAGCCCGGATTTAATCATCTTTATGGTCGATCGGCGACGGACTCCAAATGGACCCCAAGGCAATTCCCCGGGCTACGGTGGCCCTCCTCAGCGTCCGCTTTCTCGCGGCGAGCGCGTCGCTCACCTCAGGCGGCCATCGATTTGCCAGAGCCCGAATGTCATGGTCGGCGTGTCCGGCGGGAGCCGCGCCTCTCCGGGGCCGGCCCAGCCCCAGCCGATGGGCAAGAGGGTCGCGGTGGCCTGTCGTTTGGCGGGGATATAAGCGAAGAAATGTTCGTCGGTGATCGTTTGCCCGGCAATGGTGCGTACCCGCAGTCCGTCGAGATCATGATAAAGGCGTCCGTCGCTGTAGAGCGTTACGAGTGGCTGGGTCGGGAACCAGATTTTGCCCGGCAGCCGCGCTGCCAGATAGGTCGCCTCCCGGTAGGCTTGGACGCTCGGCAGGACGGGAAGGACTGAGATTTGCAGCCACAGGCTCGCCAGCACCAGGGTGGCCACCGCCAGGGCCAGGCAGCCGAGATGGCCAAGCCGCGCAAAGGACTTGCCGGTCGTCACGAGGATCAGGGTCGGGGGAAACCAGAACCAGAAGCTGTGCAGGGAATTGACGTTGCCGCCGTTCTTGAAAAAGGCCGCCAGACTGAACGGAAGCGCGCAGAAAAACGCGATGGCGGGCAACAGCCCCGGCGACCTGCGGCTGAAGAAGAATCGACGCCAGACGAGCATGACCAAAATGGGCAGAACCACATGGAGGAGCAGGTAGGTCGCATGGTCGGAAATCCGCGGCAGCAGTGGAGCCCAGGGAAACCGGCTGGGTAGACCGATGAGCACGTACCAAAGACCCGGGATGCCGAAATAGCCCATGGCGGCGATGGCGATAGCCGAGCCGGCGAGCACGCAGCGTCCCACGTGCCGCCAGGCCGCGTGTGGCGAGACGGTCGCGAACAGCCAGACGAACTGGGCCAGCCCCACGCCTAGCAGGGTCTGTTTGCAGGCGGCGGCGGCGGCGGCGCAGCCCGCCGCCAGCCAGTACCGGCGCCGGGCGAGCGTCAGCAGCGCCAGCAGTCCGAAGATGATGCCCGGCGCGTCGACGCAATACACGACGTAACCGGAGGTTTCATTCCGCACCAGCAGCACGCAGAGCAGCGCCGCCGCCAGCCGGATCTGGCGGTCCCGGGCGGAGGTTGCCGCCTCGAGCGGCGCCGGCCAGTAGACACTGGTCAGTGTGAGAGCGATCAAGGTGAGGCCGATGTGGATGGCGCCCGCGATCTCGATCGCGCCAATGGCACTGGAAGCCAGGCCCGCCGGCCACAGCAGCAGCAGAGGCATTGGCCCGTAGGTCCAGGTGCTGACCGGCCCCGCGGTCGCGGTCGAGTACGCGGAAATCCCGTGGTGCAAGGCGACCGCGGGGGCGATACGCATGTCATTCCACGGGATGGCCGGGAAGCCGCACCAACAGCACCAGAGCCAGACGCCACAGAGAACACCGGCGGAACCGAGAACGATCCACGTCCCACGTGCGAGCAGCGGATTGGAAAAAGCCGGGGATCGGCCGGATGTCACGACGGGCATGGGGGGAGTTCCGGGCGGAGGGACACTGGCCGTATACAAGAATCCGCCGGCCCGATGTGCGAGCAATTATCGTCCGGCTTCCGGCCGGCTGAACATGACGGGAGGAAGCCTCACACCGGAGGTGTTTCGGGCGGGCTTCATCCCGGTCCCCGGTTGACCGCATTGCTGCCTTGCGGTCCTGCGGCTTGGTGCTTCTCTGGCCGCGTATCGGTGGACGGAAATCCGTCCGCTCCACGCATGAAGATCCTCCTTGCCACCCGTAAAAGTCCCTTGGCCCTCACCCAGACCGAGATGGTCGCCGCGCGCTTTCGCGAAAAGATCCCCGGCGCCGAGTGCGAATTGCTCCGCATCGTCACGACGGGCGACCGGCAGGCCGAATGGTCGCTCGCCAAGCAGGGCGGCAAGGGCCTGTTCACGGCCGAGTTGGAGCAGGCCTTGCTGCGCGGCGACGCGCACGTGGCGGTGCACAGTTGCAAGGACCTCCCGGGCGAAAATCCTACCGGGCTGGCGGTCGCCGGTTTCATGCCCCGCGAGGACACCCGCGACGTGCTGGTGCTGCGCGAAGGCGTGACCGAGCCCAGGACCATTGCGACGAGCAGTCCGCGCCGTCAACTGCAGGTCAAGCGCCTGTTTCCCGCCGCGACCTTCAGCGAGATCCGCGGCAACGTGGACACGCGGCTCAAGAAGATCGCCGCAGGGGCCGCAGATGCGACCATCCTGGCCCGCGCCGGCCTCAACCGGCTGGGCATCCACGGCTGGCCGGGGGTCACGTTCCGCCCGCTGGAATTCTCCGAAAGCGTGCCCGCCGTAGGGCAGGGGGCCATCGCCATCCAATGCCGCGCGGAGGACGCCCCGGTCTTTGCCGCCGCGCTCGACGCCACGACGGCCCGCGCGGTCGACATCGAGCGCGCCATCCAGGCAGTGGTCGGCGGCGGCTGCCAGCTGGCCTTCGCCGCGCATGTGGCGAACGACACACTGCATTTCTTCCACGAGAAGACCGGGATCCGCACCCTGCCGCTAAAGCCGGACGATTATACGAGTCCAACCGCGGCGGCCCGGCGGCTCCTCAAGGAATTGGACTTCCATGCCTGACGCGAAGCCATTGGCCGGCCGCCGCATCGTCCTCACCCGTCCGCGCGAACAGGCGGTCGAGTGGCGCCAGAAGCTGGAGGTACTCGGCGCCGGCGTGCTCGAACTGCCGCTCATCCGTGTGTCCAAGGACGTTAATCCTGCCATTCTCGCAGAGGTCTTCCAGGAACTCGGGGGCTACGAGTGGATCATCTTTACGAGCGTCAATGGCGTGAAGTATTTCTTCGAGGAGTTTGACCGCATCCATGACGACATCCGGGCCTTCGGGCTCATGCGCATCGCCGTGGTGGGCGAGGCAACAGCCGCCGCCATCCGCGAAAGGCACCTCCGGGTCGAAGTGCAGCCGAAGAAGGCGAACGCCGGGGAGCTGGCGAAAGCGCTGATCGAACGCGAGTCCATGGACAGTGCGAAGGTCTTGGTGATCACCGGCAACCGCAACCGCGAGACACTCGTGCAAGAACTGGAGGGGGCCCGCGCCATCGTCGACTGCCTTCCGGTCTACAAGACGGAGGAGGCTGACCTCGGCAAGGACCCTGTGGCCGTGGATTTCCGCGCGGAGGGGGCCGACGCCATTCTGTTTGCGAGTCCGTCTGCCGCGCAGTCTTTTTTTGACCAGGCGGCCGCGCTCAAGCTGGGTCCAAAGGCGAAGCGTCCCTTGGCTGGCAGCATCGGTCCGAGCACGACCGCCACGATGAAGCAGCTGGGCCTGCCGGTGGACTTCGAGGCGGCGGAAGCCACCTTGGATTCACTTGTGGTAGCACTGGAGAAGAAATTGGGCTGCTAATGTTCACTAATACCTCACTGTTTCGGAGGTGGAGGATTGAGCTGGCTGCGTCTTAGTGTGGATTGATGGTTTCTCCCATGAAAGTCCCGTTCCTCGACCTCAAGCCACAGCATCAGGCCATCCGCGCGGAGGTGCTCGCGGCGCTTGCCGCCACCTACGACAACACCCGCTTCTGCCTAGGCAAGGACGTTGAGGACTTTGAGAAAGCCTTCAGTGCGACCCTCGGCTACCCGCCCACGCTCGGCATGAACAGCGGCACGTCCCCCCTGCATATCGCCTCGCTCTGTGGCGGGTTCGGGCCGGGCGACGAGGTCATCACGACGCCGTTCACCTTCGCCTCGAGTTGCTGGGGCATCAGCTATGTCGGTGCCAGGCCGGTCTTCGTCGACATCGACCCCGACACGTGGTGCATCAGCCCGGAGGCCATCGCCAAGGCCATCACCCCAAAAACCAGGGGCATCGTGGTTGTGCACATTTTCGGCCAGCCGGCGCGGATGGATGAAATCATGGCCATCGCGCAGCAACACAAACTCTTCGTCGTCGAGGACTGTGCCCAGGCCGTCGGCGCCCACTATCAGGGTCAGCCAGTGGGGAGCATCGGCGACTGCGGCACCTTTAGCTTTTATCCGACCAAGAATCTTGGCGCTTGCGGCGAGGGCGGGGCGTTTGTATCGAGGTACCCGGCAGTGATGGACCGGGCGCGGCTTCTGCGCGTGCACGGGTCGCCCCGGCGCTATGCGCATACCGAGGTGGGGTTCAATTTCCGCATGGACGGTTTCCAAGGCGCCGTGCTAAACATCAAGCTCAAGCACCTCGCCGCCTACACGGCCCGCCGTCGCGCCATCGCGGCCAAATATCGCGCCGGCATCAAGCGCCCCGATGTCCAGCTCCCCGTGGTTCCGGCCTATGGCGAATCGGTGTGGCACCAGTTCACGCTGCTGCATCCGGAGCGCGACGCGCTGCGCGTACACCTTGAAAAATGCGGCGTCGGCACCGAGATCATCTACCCGGGACCGATGCACCTGCAGCCCTGCTACGCGTCCCTCGGCTACCAGCCCGGAAGCCTCCCGGCGGCGGAAAAGACCAGCGCGACGTGCATCAGCCTGCCGATCTTCCCCGAGCTGACGGATGGGCAGGTGGATCATGTCATCCAATCGGTCAATGCGTTCTAAACCACCACACGCACAAAGAACACGGAAGCGAATGCCTGTTACGGTGTATTCCGCACATTCTGGGCCTAATCAAAAATGATCAACGGCATCAGATTGAAGGTCTGCGGCATCACCTCGCTGGTGGACGCTGATGCCGCGGATGCGGTCGGGGCGGATTTTCTCGGGTTCATCTTCTATCCGACCTCCCCGCGCAATGTTCCCGCCGCCCAATACGCGGCGATGCGCGACCGGCTGCCGCCACGCAAGAAGGTCGCGGTCTCCGTCGAACCGACGGCCGCGGACCTAGCGCGCCAGATCGACCTGGGCTTCGATTTCTTCCAGATTCACTTTAATCCGCAGACGCCCTGCGACATCATCAAATCCTGGGCGGCGCGGGTCGATCCGGCGCGGCTCTGGCTCGCGCCACGGCTGCCGCCCGAGCTGGAGATTTATCCCGAGTTGCTGCCGCTCGCGGACACATTCTTGCTGGACACGTTTCATCCCGAGAAGATGGGTGGCACGGGCCTCGCCGGCGACTGGGCGAAATTCAAGCGCTACCGCGAGGCGCAACCGGCCAAGCAGTGGATCCTCTCGGGCGGGTTGAACGCGGAGAACATCGCCGAGGCCGTCGCGACCACTGGTGCGAAAACGGTCGACGTGAGCAGTGGCGTGGAACAGGTGCCCGGCATCAAGAGTCCCGCGAAGCTGCAGGCCTTCGTGCTCGCCCTGCACAACGCGACCAAGCAGGGGAATCCGGCCTATCGCGGCCAGTAGAAGCTGGGCTCAAAACCCCGGCATGCCGCCGCGGCCTTTCATGGCCTCCATCTGCCGCATGAGCTTCTCTTGGTTACCATCCTTCATCTGCTTCATGATTCGTAGCGGCATATTTGCCCATGTTTGCGGGGTTGTGTGCCAATGTGTTTTCAGAGGGGAAACGAGATTTCAGCGTTTGCCAACGTAGGCCTTCGACGCCTGAAAAAGGGCCAGGTGAGTATATTTTGGCGAGTATATTTTCCTGCCCGAAACACCATACTCGAACGCGATTTTCTCGTCCATCCTCGTATGAGATTGCGCTTTTCGTCCATGGGCAGCGGGGTTACGAGAGCTCCCACAATGACAAAGCTGGGCCCGCAACGACGTCGACAAAACGACTTCCGGTATTAGCGAACGGAGACGGACAGTGATGCAAGCAGTGGACTTTCGGCGGTCGCTGCACTTTGTGCTCCGGTCGTCATGCGCAATTCGTCAAATTGGCGGCGAGATTCTGGAAAGAGCAATGACCAGAGCGTGCAATGGGAAATGCGGCTCGACTTACAAAAGTTTCGCGAACGAAAGCTGAAAACTGTCCTCGCTGAGATTTACAGTGCGAATTCGGCATGCATTTCCAAAGATCCGGATACTTTTGTTCTCAGGATCAGCGTTAGTTTTCGCTCTTCTGGTGGGTGCCGTTCGCTACTTTAGCACGTGAACGAAAGTGGTTTATCATGATAAACCCGAGAATGAGAAAAACAATAATTCCAAGCACCACCCCGAAATTCACTTTGGTTCCCCACCTGCGCGGGTGAATCAGAGACTGCCGTTCATTCTGGTCGAATCCCATATAGAAGGGCGGCACATTAGACTATGAACCAGTCCTTTCCTATGGGGTAATGACCCGTCGCCTGCTATTTTGGCGACAGGATCTTGAAGGCAGTGCCGAGCAATTGAGCCGAGCCGCGCGCGGCCGCGAGCCAGAGCAAAGCGGTCGTGGCGATGATGGGGAACGGCTTTTTTCATGCCCAATCCTAATCCATATTCCCGGGTCAAACCATTGGGCCAAGCGCTTCAGGGGTTGCCAGGGCATGTATGCGGGGATTTATCCCTTGGCGAACCCCGGGGCCGCTGGGCGGTTGTCGCAACGGGCGCCACTATGGAAACAACACCCCATAGCCACCACGCGGGCTTCGGGGCACACTGCGTTCAACTGAAAACTGCAGCCTAGGGCAACACCGGCCGGAGGCGCGGTCGCGGACCGCCCCACCGGGCGGATCCACGCGGGCGGGACCAATACTGGAACCGCGGCCAGCCGTAAGACCAACATGCAGACACCTTCGTTACGCTGGCAGAATTGG
>CAZZDB010000023.1:0-28290 GCA_964652485.1 uncultured Oleiharenicola sp. | reverse complement strand
CGGGAAGCTCGACTTCCTTGGCGACGGTGACGCCGTCCTTGGTGACGGTCGGCGAACCGAATTTTTTGTCGATGACGACATTGCGGCCCTTGGGCCCGAGCGTCACCTTGACGGCGCGAGAGAGAAGCTCGACACCACGGAGAATTTTCTGACGAGCGGCCTCGTCGAACAGGAGTTGTTTAGCTGCCATAATAGTAAGATTTTAGTTGGGAGTTGGGAGTTGAAAGACGGTTCAGGCGATGACGCCGAGAATGTCGTCTTCGCGGACCAAGGTGAATTTCTGATCCTCGATCTTCACCTCGGTGCCGCCGTACTTGGAGATGAGGACCTTGTCACCGACCTTCACTTCGAAGGGCGTGACCTTGCCGTTCTCATCCTTCTTGCCGGTGCCCAAGGCAATGACCTTGGCCTCCTGCGGTTTTTCTTTGGCGCTGTCCGGGATGATGATCCCGCCGCGGACTTGTTCTTTTTCCTCGATGTGCTGCACGAGCACGCGATCACCGATGGGTTTGATGTTTACTTTAGCCATATGGGTTTTGGTGGGGTTGAGTTGAACGTTTGGGTTAAATGACGCGAACTCGTCCCGGGAGGAAGCGGGCTCGCGCAAAAGTTTATTTCTTCTCGTCGTCGACGATCTCGACGTCGGCATCGACGACCTTGCCCTCGGACTTGCGGGCTTTCTTCGGTTCGTCACTGGCGGCGGCGGAAGCCTCTGGCTGGGCACCAGCTGAAGCACCGGCGGCAGTCGCCGCCTGCGCCGCCTGGTAAAGCTCGGCGCCGACCTTCGAGAGCGTCTCGAGCGCGGCCTTCATGCGGGCCGTGTCGTTGCTCTCCAGTTCCTTCTTGGCGTCGGCGATGGCCGTCTCGAATTTGCCCTTCACCTCGGCGGGGATCTTGTCGCCCGACTCCTTGAGGGTCTTTTCGAGCTGGTAAATGGTCGTGTCGAGCTGGTTCTTGGCCTCGACGGCCTCCTTGCGCTTGGCGTCTTCGGCGGCATTGAGCTCGGCCTCCTTGGTCATCTTCTCGACCTCTTCCTTGGACAAGCCCGACGAGCCCTGGATGGTGATCTTCTGCTCCTTGCCGGTGCCAAGGTCCTTGGCGGAGACGTGCAGGATGCCGTTGGCGTCGATGTCGAAGGTGACCTCGATCTGCGGGGTGCCGCGCGGCGCCGGCGGGATACCGTCAAGCTTGAAGGTGCCGAGGTTCTTGTTGTCGCGCGCCATCGGGCGCTCGCCCTGGAGGACGACGATCTCGACGCCCGGCTGATTGTCGCTGTAGGTGGAGAAAGTCTGCGCCTTCTTGGTCGGGATGGTGGTGTTGCGCGGGATCATCGGCGTGGCGACGTCGCCCGCGGTCATGATGCCGAGGGTGAGCGGGGTCACGTCGAGCAGCAGCACGTCGCGCACATCGCCCTTGAGCACACCGCCCTGGATGGCCGCGCCGACGGCGACGACCTCGTCCGGGTTCACACCTTGGTGCGGGGTCTTGCCGCCGAGGCCCCGGGCGATATCGACGACCTTGGGCATGCGGGTCATGCCGCCGACGAGCACCAACTCGTCGATCTTGTCGGCGCTAACACCGGAGTCCTTGAGACAGTTCTTGAAAGGCTGGATGCAACGCTCGAAAAGGCTGTCGCAGATCTGCTCCATCTTCGCCCGGGTGAGCTGGATGTTCAGGTGCTTCGGACCCGAGGCGTCGGCCGTGATGAACGGCAGGTTGATGTCGTACGTGGTGGCGGAAGAGAGGGCGATCTTGGCCTTCTCGGCCTCTTCCTTCAGGCGTTGCAGCGCCATCGGATCCTTGCGGAGGTCGATGCCGTTTTCCTTCTTAAAGGATTCGACGAGCCAGCCGATGATGGCATCGTCCCAATTGTCCCCGCCGAGATGGGTGTCACCGTTGGTGGCCTTCACCTCGAACACGCCGTCGCCGATCTCAAGGATCGAGACATCGAACGTGCCACCGCCAAGGTCGAACACGGCGATCTTTTCGTCCTTTTTCTTGTCGAGGCCGTAGGCGAGCGAGGCCGCCGTCGGCTCGTTGATGATGCGAAGCACATCCAGACCGGCGATTTTGCCGGCGTCCTTGGTGGCTTGGCGCTGGGCGTCGTTGAAATAGGCCGGCACGGTGATGACGGCGGAGGTGATCTTCTCGCCGAGATAGGCCTCGGCGTCGGCCTTCAGCTTGCCTAGCACAAAAGCGGAAATCTGCTGCGGCGCGAACTGCTCGGTCTTGTCGCCAACCTGCACCTCGATGTAGGCGTCTCCATTCTTGCCGGCGACTACCTTGAAGGGGAAATTCTTCGCCTCCTCGCTGATTTCGGTGAATTTGCGACCGATAAGCCGCTTGGCCGAGAACACCGTGTTCTTCGGATTGGTCACAGCCTGGCGTTTTGCCGCCTGACCGATGACGCGCTCACCGGTCTTGGTGAAAGCGACCACAGACGGGGTGGTGCGGGCTCCCTCGGCGTTCGGAATCACCACCGGCTCGCCGCCCTCCATGATAGCCATGCAGGAATTGGTTGTGCCCAGATCGATGCCTAAAATTCTACTCATGGCCATTCTCCAGCAATGGCTGTGCCTTCAAATTCAAATAGTGTTATTCATTATATTACAGCGTGATAGGATGCGAGCGGCTCATCCTTATTCGCGCCACAGCTGTGAGCCTGATGGCCAGCTTGTCACACCGTGTCACACTTGGACCGGAGGCTTGGTCCCGCCGCGATTGCCACCCAAGCAGGACTATGCACCTTCTGGGGCGTCATCGTTGCGGCAAACCAAACGCCGCATGCTTTAATGAAACCCTTCCACGCTGCGACCGCCCTATTGGCGGTTTCCCTGTCCCTTGAGGTATCGGCCGCGAGTTTGCTGTTGAAGAATGCGCGGCTGATCGACCCGGCCAACCGCACGGTCCAGCAGACGGATTTGCTCATCGTTGATGGCCGCATCGCCTCGGTCCCCACGCCGCTTCCCGGTGACGATCTCCAGACCATCGACCTGGCCGGGCATTGGATTATTCCCGGGTTGATCGACCTGCATGTCCATTCGTACGGCAACGTCTTTCCCAACGACACCGACGAGGACCTCGATCCGCGGTTGACCGCGCGGCTGATGCTCTATTGCGGAGTCACGGCCTACCTGGAGCTGGGAACACGCAACCTCGACGACATCTTCACCGTCCGCAACCAACAACGCGCCGGGGCCGCCTCCGCCGGCAGCGAGGCCGACATCTATTGCGCGGGCGTGGCATTCGGCCCCTGGAGCCTCTCAACCCCGGCCATGGCACGGGAAAGCATCACCAGCTACATCAAGCAGTGGCAGCCCGACGTCATCAAGATCCTCAACGGCAGTTTCTCCAACCGCGGCGGCATCACTCCCGAGACATTGCAGGCCGCCATCGAGACGGCCCGCCAAGCCGGCACCAAGACTGTCGTCCACATCAGCAAGTGGGCGAACGCGCGCGTCACCCTCGGGACCGGCGCATCAGCCATCACGCATTTCGACGACGACGAGACAATTCCTGACGACCTCGTGAAGCTGTGGGCCGGCACCCGCACCCTTTCGATCCCCACCATGGCGGTGCAAAGCGACATGGCCAGATTCACCGGCACCCCTGCCCTGCTGGACAGCCCGCTGCTGCGTGCCGTCGCCCCGCCAGCCGGCATCCAAAGCTATCGCGATCCCGAACGCTTTTCTGCCAAGGCGCGCCGGGCCGTCCGCTGGCAGCAGGACGACATGGCGAACGATACCCACACGTTCAACAAGCTGACGGCAGCCGGCATCATTCTCCTGGCCGGTTCCGACACCTGCAATCTCGGCACATTCCAGGGCTTCTCGCTCCACCGCGAAATCAAACTGATGCAGGATGCCGGTTATCCACCCTGGGAGGCGCTGGCAGCGGCCACCACGCGCGCCGACACCTTTCTCGGACGCCCAAGCGGCATACATCCCGGGGAAATCGCCGAACTGGTCGTGCTCGAGGCGGACCCGCTCGCCGACACCGCCAACACCCAGAAGATCTCGGCGGTTATCCACCACGGCCGGCTGGTGGATCGCCCGGCACTCCTGAATCGTCCGCCGCAGGGTTGAATTCCCCGCATTGCTGCGCACACTCGCCGCATGGAGACACTGCATGTGCCCGAAACCGTGCCTGTGATGACGCTGCCGAACACGGTATTCTTCCCGCAGGCCCTGCTGCCGCTGCACATCTTCGAGGCCCGCTACCGGGAGATGCTGCGCGACGTGCTCGCCAGCAACCGCCTTTTTGCCGTCGCCCAGCTCGATGACACGGCCGGCGGCCAGCCGGCCACGCCAGAACCGCTGCACCAAATCGCTTCGGTCGGGATCATCCGGGCCTGCCAGAAAGGCGACAACGACACCTCCAATCTTCTGCTTCAAGGCATCTGCCGGGTGAAAGTAAAGGCCATCATCCGCGAGGATCCTTACCGGATCATCGCCGTGCAGCCGGTCACGACCACGGCCGGCACCCACCAGGCCGAGTTGGAGTTGCTCCGCGTCGAGGTCATGCGCCTGCTGAATCTCCGTCGCCGCCTGGGTACACCCGCCCCGAAGGGTATGACCCAGTTCCTCGACAGCATCGATGACATTGATACGTTCGCCGACATTGCGGTCTTCAACCTCTGCGAGAACAGTGCCGTCAAGCAACTGCTCCTCGAGACACTCGAGACCCGCCGCCGGCTCCAGCTGTTCGTAACCTCGCTCAAGACGGAAATCGAGACCCAGCGCCTCCGCCGCAAACTACAGGGTCATCTGCCCGACGAGGGCATCGCGAACAATTGAAAGACCGGCGAGCCGCCCGTCACTGCCAAAATTCGTCGCCGGTCTGTCGGGCGTGGGTCTGGACCGTTGCCGCCTGCTTGGAGGCGATCGTGGGCTGCAGCCCGGCGATGCGTGCCATCCGGTCCGCGGATCCCGCGACAACGTCCGGTTCGGCCGGCGAGGCACCGGGGTGACCCGCCCCGGTGAAGGCATTCAGTTCCTGCACAGCCTCGCCGAGGTGGGTGGATTGTGACGAAAGTTCGTGCGCAACGCCGGCCGACTCCTCGGCGGTGGCGGCGTTGGACTGGGTGACCTTGTCCATTTCCGTCATGGCCTTGGTGATCTGCTCCAGTCCCTGCGACTGTTCGCCCGAGGCGGTGGCGATCTCGGCGACCAGCGTGTCCATCTTGCGCACCTGATCGACCATCCGGGTGAGCATGCCCGCGACCTCGATGCTGGTGGTCGCGCCCTCGTTGCTCTTGACCAGCGCCACCTCGATCTTGGCGGCGGTCTCACGGGCGGCCGTGGCGGAACGCTGGGCGAGCGCCCGCACCTCCTCGGCCACGACGGCAAACCCCGCGCCGGCCTCGCCGGCCCGGGCGGCTTCGACGGCGGCGTTGAGCGCGAGAATGTTCGTCTGAAAGGCGATCTCGTCGATGGTCTTGATGATCTTGGCTATCTCCGCGCTGGAGGTCTTGATGCCGTCCATGGCGACGGTCATGCGCTGCATGCCGGCAGCGCCATTGTCGACCGCGGCGCGCGTCTCGCCGGCGATCTGCTTCGCGTTGTCCGCCGCCTCGGCGTTGCGCCGGGTCATGCTGGTGATTTCCTCGAGCGAGGCGCTGGTCTGCTCGATCGACGCCGCCTGCTGGCTGGCGCCGTCGGCCAGCTGGGTGCTGGTGGCAGTGAAGCCCCGGGCCTTGCCGTGCATGTCCTCGGCGACGCGGGAGAGCGTGCCAGAGATGCGGCTGAGATTGCGGTTGATGCGGAACGACAACCCCTGCACGAGGCCGACTGCAAGGAGGGCCAGTGCGGCGATGGCCGCGCTGAGCACCAGCGTTGTGCGCAGGTTGCGATCGAGAATCCCCTGAGTGGCCATGCCATTGCTGTTCGAGAGGTCGAACACAAAACGGCTCAGGTCGGTCAGGGCGCCCTCGATGGCGGCGTAATTTTTCGCCAGGTCGCCGTCGAGGATCTTCATCGCCTCGTCAAACTCGCTTGCCTTGAGAGATTTTTGCAGCCGAGCGATGGATTCGTCGTAGGTCTTGAGGGAGTTTGTCACCTTGTCCTGCAAGGCGTGCGCTTCCGCCGAGTCGAGCCGGCGGGCAAGCGCGGTCGCCTGCACCTCGATGTTCTTCCGATGCACGGCCGCCTGCGCGAGCTTGCGGGCCTGGGTCTCCTCGTCGCGCCCGGTGACAAACTCGAGATTGGCGAGGTTGTACTTCAACGTAGCCTCCTGAAGCCCGGCGAGCGATTCCAGCGCCGGCAACAGCCGCTCGCTCAACTCGGCACTGCGCGCCGTGCCGTTCTTCGAGAGCTGGAACGACGTCGTGCCGAGCACCACGATGAGGGCCGCGAGGAAGACATAGCCGAGCGTGATGCCGAGGAAGGCGCGTTTGAGACTGAGACGGGACGGGGAGTCGGACTGGCCGGTCATGGGGAAAGGGTGCTGGAGGAACGGAAGGAGGAGACCCGCGAAGGCTGGGCCGGTACGTCACGACGCGGGCGTGAGGACGACGACGGACGCGTCGGTGCTGGCGCTGTCAACAAAGCCGATGGCCCCGGGCGTCTCGGCAACGAACTTGCGGAGGTCCTCCTCTTTCTCAAACGACTTGGGGGCGGTGCCGCCGCCGGTCATGGCGAGACGGCGCCAGTGATTGTTGAAGGCGCTGGCCGTCAGGTCGACGGCGCCCTTGAGGAATTCGTCAGCCACCGGGCCGCCCTTGAGGACGGCGAGCGTGATGCGGCCGGCGCTCTCCCAGGCAACCTTCTTGCCCAGGAACACGGACTTGACGGTGGCGGCGTCGAGCTTCTCGGACGCGACGTTCTTGTTGCCAATAAGCGCGGGCGCCGCGCAGGCGCGCACGCCGGCGATGGCCAGCATGACCAGGGCGATGAACCGGCGCAGGGAAATCGTATTCATGGTGGATATTTTCCGGTGAAGGTTACGGGGCGGCGGTGCTCAGAAGCTGAGGGTCGTCTTGACCGCCAGCAGCGTGTTGTTGTTGCGGAGGGTGGCGGACGGATTCGGGATCCGGGCCGTGTCGAAGGTCTGGTAGGTCCCATCGAGGTAGTGGCCCTCGATCTTCACGAGGACATGCTCATTTATATCGTAACGGAGGCTGAGTGCGTAGTCGGCCTGGTGCCTTTGTGCGTCCGGCGTCGTCGGGGACGGATAGCGGGTCTTGAGGTAGCCATAGTAAGCGCCGGCCTCGAAACGGGCGTTCAGACGGCGGGCGGCCGAGACGTACCAGCCATCCCAGCCGACGGGGCTCGGAGCGGCGGTTACGATCGGTGGCGCGCTGTAACCGAAGCCACCGTAGCTGCGCTGCCACTCACTGGCGAAGACCCATTCACGCCAGCTATATTCGGCTGAGACGGTGTTCCAGGAAAAACGGGCGATGTTTGAATGGAGGTTGAGCGAGGGTACAGCCACAAAGTTGCCGTCGGTCCCGAGGTTGGAGTATTGCGAATAAGAATAGACAAACTTGAGGCCACTGACCGGGGCGTTCCAGGTTAGCTGGCCGCCGACCACGGAATCCATCCGCAGGCCGGTGACCCCGGCGCTCGTGTAAAGGCCGGCGTTGTTGTAGAATTCGGCGACGCCCTTCTCGGGCGTCATCGGAATGTCACCGTAGAAGACCTTGTAGTCGATGGTGCCTGCGCCCGGGTTCACGTTGCCGTAGAGCATGGCGCCGTCAAAAGATGCGTTGAAATCACGCATGACCGGGCTGTAGACCGCACCCGGCAGAAACACGAAGGGGCGCACCACATCGAGGTCGAGCGCCTCGCCATAGAGACCCTTGGGGTACTTGACCCGGCCAACCCGGAGACCGACCGCGGGGCTGAAGTTGTAGTCCGCCACGGCCCAATCGAGGATGACATGGTCCCCGCCAAGGGCCCCGAGACGCTGGGCAAAGACCTGGGCGCCGACCCGCAGGCGGGAGCCGAGCGTGGTCGATACGTTGACCGCCATCTCGCGAAAATCCCACGTGCCGCCCTTGTCCGCCGTCGGGTAGTTGTTGTTCGAACCGTAGAGCCAGCCCTGGCTGAAGAAGCCGCCGATCTGGATGTCATCCTTGGAGTCGATACTGACGGATGCGCCGGCGTCCGGAGTGAAAATGCCTGCGGCGAAGGCCGCGAAGCATGCGGTGAGGATTAGCGTGGATTTCATATGGTTCAGTTGAAGGTCGCTGACGTGAAGGGGCGCCATTTGGGCAGCAAAAAAGGCACAGCCAAACAGCCCCAAAGGAGCCGCTAACCGTGCCTTCGACTTACAGGCCTGGATATCCTGTCCGAGAAAGCTACCCGCGGGCAGCCCGCGAATCTATGTTCACCCCTTATCGGCGCCGGCCCGAAATACCTTAACGAAAATTCAGCGACGAGCCGCACCCAACGACGCCGGTCATCCTATTTGTCAGCGGGCCGGGGCGCCTCGGCCTCCTTGACCAGTCGCTCCGCCGCGGGATCGCCCGGCAGCAGGCGGGCGATTTCACGCGCCAGAATCGCAGCGGACTCACCCTCGCCCCGGGCCAGCTTGTCGCGGACCAGCTTGAAGGCCGCGCTACGCGCCACCCCACCCTTGATAACCAGGTCCTTCAGCGCGGCGAGAACCATCGGACGTTGATCCAACCCCAGGCGCACCTCGACCTCGCGTACCTTCAATTCCGTCTGACCGTCCGGCAGCCATGCAGGCGGTCTGTCCTGCAGGTATTTGAGGAAGCGCTCCGCCTGCGCCCATTCCTGGGCAAGAATCCAGCCATCCAGCGCGGTCATGGCATCCATCTGCTTTGCGGCCGCGGCGGCCAGGTCGTCGGCCAAGTTGAGATTCTCCAACGCCAGGCGAACCCGCGCCGTGGCGCCCGAAGCAGAGGCAATCTCATCGCGGAGGAGCCGCGCCTCGGTCGCGCGACCGCGTCGGATCAGCTGCGGCACCAGCGTGGCGAGGCGCAGGAGCGGTTCTTCACCCCGATAGCGGTCAAGGTACGTGCGCGCCGCGGTCCGGGCGGCAATCTGGTCCAGCGTGAGGAAAGCCAGCTCCACCTCATGCAGGGAAATATCCGCTTCTACCGCCGGCAGCCACGCAGGTTTCCGCACGCGGATGGCCCGGATCAGGTCGCGGACCGAGGCCAGCGAGTCTTCCTGCATCAACCCGTCAAGCTGCTGGCGCGCGGCAGCGGCCGTCGGGGGCAGCGGCCTGATCGAGCCCGCGGCAGCAGCGGCGGTGGTTGCGGGTGTGGCGGAGGCCTTCGCCTTGGGTTCATCCAACAGCTTCTGCGCGGCCAAAAGGGGATCGCTCCGCGGGTATTTCTGCAGCGCCGCCCGCAACACCAGGCTCGCGCCAGCCGGATAGCCGGATTTTTCCAGCACGGTGACCGCCATGGCCTGGACCGGCAGCTGGGCCTGCTCGCGGTGGGCATTGAGATGCGCGAGTAGATAATCGATCTGATCTGGTGTGCCGGCGAAGGCGGCGCGAGTGAGCCGCTTGATGAACTCCGGGTAGAACCGCTGCTGGGATTTCAAAGTATCGATGTTGTTCTCCCAATCCCGGAGCAGGCGGGTCGCCTGCTCGGTCTCGCCCCGGCGC
The DNA here is from genome assembly GCA_964652485.1 of uncultured Oleiharenicola sp. GTDB lineage: Bacteria > Verrucomicrobiota > Verrucomicrobiia > Opitutales > Opitutaceae > Lacunisphaera. The sequence continues at coordinate 18,708 of CAZZDB010000023.1, read as the reverse complement.
AGAGCCAGTTCGGTCTGGTGCACCCGATAGGCGAACGGACTGTGTCCGGCGGCGACCGCGGCGCGTTGGGCGCGAGCCACCACCTCCGGCAGATCCAGATTAACCGCGAGGGCGGCCAAGGCCTGCACCGCGGCGTCGCTCCCGCCAAACGCCCGGTAGTATTCCTGCTCCGCCGCGTCGCGCAGGCTGAGGCGTTTCATCCGTTGCCAGGCTTGGAAAGCATAGAGATAGGCCCCGGGATCCTCGGGCGCGCGGGCCTTCAGGTGGCGCAACACACTCTGCAGTGCGTCGGAATCCTCCAAGGCAATGGCAATTTCCGCCTCCTGCCGCAGGTGGGCGGGGTCCGCCGGATTGCCGGCCGGACGCCCGTCGCTGAACCGCTTGGCCTCGGCGGCGCGGCCGGAACGAAGCAGCCATTCGATGCGGAGGGCCTGCAGGCTCTCCTGGTCCGCCACCGCGACGGGCGGGTGGATAGCGGCCAGCGCGGCCTCGGCCTCGGGGTAGCGCTCCAACTGCAAGAGCAGCGTGACCTGGGCCCGCTGGAGCATGAACCGCGCCTCGGGGGACAGCACCGGCGATTGCGCCTGCAACAGTCCGCTCACGACCTCAAGGGCGCGCGTCGGCATCTGCAGGCTGGAATAGACCGCCAGCAATCCACCGAGAAGCTTGGGATCGTTGCCGGAGTAAGGCAGGCCTTCCTCCAGCAGGGATACGGCACGGGCCGGTTCGTAAGTCAGCTCCAGGCGGGCCAGAATCAACCGGCCGTCAACATTTCCGGGCGAACGCGCCAGCCCGACGCGCAGGCTGTAGAAAGCGTCGGTGTATTCATGCGCCTTGAGTTCGTCGAGCGCCTGCAGCACCGCAGCGTCGCCCCGCTTGGTTTGCAGTCCGGCCCAGCGCCAAGGCGCGGCGAGATCGAGCCAGCCGACCTGGTTGTGAGGTGCGTGGTCCAACCAGAGGAACAGGGCCGATGCTGCCAACAGCCAGCCCGCAGTCGCAAGCAGAGCCAGAGCTATGAGCAGCCGCCGGTAGTAGACTTGAAAAACCCAGACGGCTTGACCCTGGGCGTCCATGCCCGCGGTGAACTGGACCGGCGAAAATCCCTCGGCCCGGTCTGCTGGCGGGCGGAAACTCGAAATGAACCGCAAGTTCACGGCCAATATCTGGGCCCCTTGGCCCGGCCTGCCAAGCTTACTCGTAGCGCAGGGCCTCGATGGGATCGAGCGACGCGGCCTTCAGGGCCGGATAAAGACCGGCACCCACTCCGATCCCGGTGCAGACCATCAGGCCGATCGCGGCCCAGTCCCAGGGGAAGACAATGGCGGCCTCCATCTTGTAGGCGAGAAGATCACCCACAATCACGCCGAGCCCGATGCCCGCGAGCCCGCCGAAAAGCGAGATCGCGACCGCCTCGATCAGGAACTGGATGAGGATGCTGACCTTGCGCGCGCCGATGGACTTCCGGATGCCGATCTCCTTCGTCCGCTCGGTCACACTCACGAGCATGATGTTCATGATGCCCACGCTCGCGGCCAGCAGCGCGATGCCGCTGATGACCAGCGCACCTGCCCGCACGGCGTCCGCCACCTTGGCGAAGGCCGCGATCAGCGAATCGTTCGAATAGATCTCAAAGTCGTTCTCATCCTCGGGCTTCAGGCCGCGGACAATGCGCATCACCGTGACGGCCTTGTCGAGCGTCTCGTTGTAGAGGCTCTGCGCCGGCGCCTGGGTGGCGATGTTGACGGTAGTGCGATCAGTGCCGAATTCCGAGAGAAACCGCGTGATGGGCACGATCGCGATGTCGTCCTGGCTCTGGCCGAAGGCGCTGCCCTTCTCGGCAAACGTCCCGACCACCTGATAGGCCCGGCCCCCGATGGCGATCTGTTTGCCGAGTGGGGATTCCGCAGGAAACAGCTTCTTCATCACGACCTCGCCAATCACGACCACGGGCCGACCGAGGTCGACGTCCTCGGGGGTGAGGTTGCGGCCAAACTCGATGTTGAACTGGTTCGACTCGGTGAAGCTCTCGTTGGTGCCGACGAACGTCAGGCCGGGCTCGGTCTTCCGGTTTTGGTACACCGCCTGCACGATGCGATCCTGGGCGAAGGCCTTCAGGGCGACAATCTCGGACACGTCCGCCATCAGCCGCTTGTAGCGCAGGGCCTGGGCGAGCGTGATGTTGCGGCGCATGTCGATCTTGCGGCGGTTGTTGCCGTCGTTGGTGATGCCCGTGGGGTACTTCGCGAACTGGAACATGTTCGAGCCGAGAAAACTCAGGCCCGACTCGATCGAGCCGCGCAGGGCGGAGACGGTGGTCATGACGCCGATGACGGAGAACACCCCGATCGTGATGCCGGCCATGGTCAGCGCCGAACGGAGCTTGTTCACCCCGAGGGAGCGGAAGGCCATCTTGATGATTTCCTGGAGCAGCATGGCGGAATTATTCGTACCGCAGGGCGACAACCGGATCGAGGCGGGAGGCACCCCAGGCCGGGGCGAAGCCGGAGACCACGCCCGTAACGATGGAGACGACCATGCTCACGAGCACAAGGGCAACGGAAAATTCCACCGGAAGGGCGGGCATGGCCTGCTTGAGCAGCACGCAGGTTCCGAAGGTCAGGAGCAGGCCGACGATGCCACCGATGAGGCTGATGGACACCGCCTCGATGAGAAACTGGAGCAGGATGGTGAAGCGCCGCGCGCCGAGGGCCTTGCGCGTGCCGATTTCCTTGGTGCGCTCCTTCACGCTCACGAAGGTGATGTTCATGATGCCGATCGCGCCGACGAAGAGGGCCAGGCCCGTGATGAACAGGCCCGCCATGGCAATGCCCCGCTTCACCGGATCGAGCTGCTCCTTGAACGCCTCCTGCTGATTCACGGAGAAATTGTCGCGCTCGCCCGGCAGCTGCGCGCGGACTCGGCGCATGGCCCCGACGAGCTCCTCGCTGGAGGCGGCCAGCTTCGTCTTATCCTTCACCTTGACGCGCACCTCGACGCCGAAGCGCGTGCCATAGAACCGGCGGAGCGCGTTGAGCGGGACGATCATCTGGTTGTCGAAACTGAACAGACCGAGAAAATCGCCCTGCTTGGCCAGCACCCCGATAACATGGAGGTGCTGCCCCTTGACGTCGACGGTCTGGTCGAGGGCGGAGCGGCCGGGAAAGAGCGACTCGGCCACGCTGGAGCCGATCACGGTCACGTTCCGGCCCGCGCTCGACTCGACCTCGTTGAACAGCCGGCCCTCGGCGACCTCCGCCGTCACGAGCCGCGAGTAATCGGCCGTGGTACCCAGGATGAAGACGCCGCTGATGCTGTTCTGGCCGGCCTTGACCGAGGTGCTCCGGCCCGCGGTCGGCACCGCGACCTCGAGCAAGCTGTTGGGCGTGCTGTCGATAATCCGGTTCAGCGCCTCCGCATTCTCGATCTGGAAGGGGGGCCGGTTCTGGTAGTTCCACCAGTCGTCCACGCCGTGCCACGGCCACTTCTGGACGTAGAGCACGTCCTCACCGAGCATGGCGAGGCTGTTCTGAAACCCGATGTCGATGCCATTGATCGCGGTGCCCATGAGCGTCACGGCCACGATCCCGATGATGACGCCGAGCGCGGTCAGCACCGAGCGCATGGCATTGGCGCGGATCTGGGCGAACGCGATGCGGAAGGACTCGGTGAACTCGTAGATCAGGCGCGTCATGGGCAGCGGGGTTAGTCGAGGGGGCCGTCGCTTTCGATCAGGCCGTCGCGCAAGCGGACGACGCGGCGGGCATGGCGGGCGATATCTTCCTCGTGGGTGACCACGATGATGGTGTTGCCCTGCTCGTACAGCTGCTCGAACAGGGCCATGATCTCCTCGCCGGTGCGGGAGTCGAGGTTGCCGGTCGGCTCGTCCGCGAGGATGATCGAGGGGTGGTTCACCAGCGCCCGGGCGATGGCCACGCGCTGGCGCTGGCCGCCGGAGAGTTCGTTGGGCCGGTGATGGACCCGGTCGCCGAGGCCGACATTCTCGAGCGATTGCATGGCCCGCTCGCGGCGCAGGTGCGGCGACAAGCCCGCGTAGATCAGCGGCAGCTCCACGTTGTGCAATGCGTCGGAACGCGGCAACAGGTTGAACGTCTGGAACACGAAGCCGATCTCCCGGTTGCGGATCTCGGCCAGCTCGTCATCGGTCATCGAGGCGACGTTCTTGGCGTTGAACTCGTAGCGGCCGGACGTCGGGGTGTCGAGACAGCCGAGCATGTTCATGAGCGTAGACTTGCCCGAGCCGGACGGGCCCATGATGGCAAGATACTCGTTGCGGCGGATCTTGAGCGACACGCCCCGCAGGGCGTGGATGATCTCGGTGCCCATCTTGTAAAGCTTGGTCACGTCCTCGATGTCGATCACGAGGCCGCCGGGTGCTCGCAGCGGGCGGTGGACGGCGGAGGGAGCGGGAGGGGGAATCATGGTGAGGCGGGCCGCGGCGGGGCGGTTACTTCTTCTCCTCGGCCTTGGGCTTCTCGATCATGACCTTCGCGCCGTCCTTGAGCTTGCGGCTGATCGCCGCGTAGCTGCCCGAGACGACCTCCTCACCAGTCTTCAAGCCGCTCTTCACCTCGATGTAGGTGTTGTCGGCGATGCCCGTCTCGACCTTGACCATCTTGACGGTCTCGCCGTTCTTGACGAACACGACGTGCAACAGCTTCTCCCGCTCGCGCCGGGCGGCGTCGCGCTCCGCGGCGACGTCGAGGGTGTTGCCGGATTTGCCCTCGGCATCCTTGGCCTTCTTCTGCTGCAGTTCCTCTGAGGTCAGGCCGCCCACGGCGCGGACGGTGACGCTCTGGATCGGAATGGCGACGACCTTCTCCACGGTCTGGGTCTCGATGTCGGTGGTGGCGCTCATGCCGGGCCGCAACTGGACGTCGCGGTCCGTCACGCGGATCTTGACCAGGAAGTTGGTGACGTCGCCCGACTGGGCCGCCTGCTGGGAGGTGGCGCTGGTCGTGGAAAGGGCGGAGGAGCTGATCTCGCGGACGGCGCCGGAGAACTTGCGGTTCGGGTAGGCGTCGATGCTGATGACCGCGTGGTCGTTGATCTTGACGTTGACGATGTCATTCTCGTTCACCTGGACGCGCAGCTCCATGCTGGTCAGGTCAGCGACGCGCATGATCTCGGTGCCGGCGAACTGGCCGCCGCCGATTACGCGCTCGCCGATCTCGCAGGAATGGGAGCTGATGGTGCCGTCCATCGGGGCGTAGATCGCCGTCTTGCTCAGCTGGTCGCGTACCTGGTTGAGCGTGCCCTGCGTGCTGCGGATCTGGGCCTCCGCGTTGTCGAGGTTGGCGTGGGCGACGTCGAGCTGCGTCTTGGCGACGGTGAAGTCCGAGTCGGAAATCAGTTTCTTGGCGAAGAGGTCCTCCGTGCGCTTGAAGTCCTCGTCGGCCTTGACGAGCTGCGCCTTGCTTTGGACCGCGACGGCCTGGGCGCCGACGAGGGCGGCCTCCATCTGCTCAACCTGGGCCTTGTAGAAGTCCGGCTTGATCTTCACGAGGACGTCCCCCTTCTTCACCGTGCTGCCTTCCTTGAACGGCATATCGATGATCTCGCCCCCGACCTCGGGGGTGATCTTGACCTCGACCTCGGGCTGGATCTTGCCGGTGGCGGTCACCACTTGGGTGATGGTCCGGATGACGGATTTTTCCGTGGTGATCGGGATGGGCGGCTCACCCTTACGCTTCGCCGCGACGACCGCGCCGACGACGGCAACGACCACCAGGGCCAGGAGCACGATGACAAGTGTGCGCCGGGATTTCTTTTTGGGAGCGCCCGCGGCGGGAGCCGGCGGGGCAGTGAGGACGTTCGTAGGAGCAGACATGTTGATCAGTTGGTCGGGTAGATTGGGAGAAAAGATCGGGGGTTGGCCAGCGCTTTACACACCAATTTCGCCAGGGGTCAAAAAACACAGAGGGGCCCCGAAGGACCCCTCTGCAACACAACTGATAACTACGAACAGGCGCAGTAAGGCGGGGGCCGGGAAGGAGGGAAACGCTAGAGCGACGAAGCTGGATTTTCCTGCGTTCAATCCCCCGGTTACGGGGGTCGAATGGGCAAGATGGCCGGAAGTCTTGGGCATGCGGTCAAAACACCCGGTTTCTGTCCTAAGTTGCAGTCAGTTTTGATGAACGGCTGCAGGGCCCGGATGAGTGGTGCCGGGAGGACTCGGTCAACGTCCGGCAAATTCCCAGGCCAGGGCGGCCCCGACGATTCCGGCCTCATTGTGCATCCGGGCGGGCACGATTCTGGCGTGCGCTTTGAGATAACGAAACCATTTTCCCGATTTCTTGCTCACGCCGCCGCCGATGATGATCAATTCCGGCGAAAAAAGCCTCTCCATGACCTCGAGATAGACATTCACCCGCTTCGCCCATTCCGCCCAGGTCAGGCCCCGGCGTTTACGAACGGCGGCCGAGGCGAAACGTTCAAAGGGTTTCCCGCGCCAAGGCACCCAGCCCAACTCGGCATTGGGAAAAAGCTGACCCCGGTAAAACAACGCCGATCCGATGCCAGTGCCGAAAGTCAGCATCAGCACCGTGCCCAGCTGCCCGCGCCCGGCGCCGAACCTCATCTCCGCCAGCCCGGCCGCGTCCGCATCATTGAACAGCCGCACCGGCCGGCCCGTCGCCCGGCGAAAGAGCGCCGACCCGTTCGTATTCTCCCAGTTGGCGCCGAGGTTGCCCACCGCCCCGATGCGGTCACCCTTGATGATGCCGGGAAAGCCGATGCCCACCGGACCCTTCCAATTGAAGTGCCGGGCGATGTCCCGGGCCGCCGCGAGGCCCTGGGCCGTGGGACACGGCGAGGCCACGGCCACGCGATGTCGTTCGGCCAGCAGCCGGCCGGTCTTGGTGTCCACGGGAGCACCCTTGAACGCAGATCCGCCGATATCGATGCCGAGAACTTTCATGCAGTGGCCGGCAAACTAGGGTTCCTATTACGCCTGTTGCAACTCTTCCGACGTGGCCGGGCGCTCCTCCATCAGCTCAACCTCAAAATGCAGTGTCTGCCCGGCCAGCGGATGATTGGCGTCGAGCAACACGGTTTCGCCTTCCAACGCCCGCACGGTCACCACCGGGGCGTGCCGGTCCGGTCCGGTCTGGAATTGGTCGCCCACCTGCAGGTCGCCCACCGGCAGGCGCGCCCGCGGAACTTTCTGCACGAGCGCGGCGTCGTGCACCCCGTAGGCCCGCTCCGGCGGCACCACCACCCGGCGTTTCTCGCCGACGGTCATGAGCAGCAGCTGCTCCTCTAGGCCGTCGACGATCTGCCCCGCGCCCTCAAGGAAAGGCAGCGGCGCGTTACCACGCGACGTGTCGATCAGGCGGCCGTCACCGTCCTTGAGGGTGTAGTGAAAGCTGATGGTCCGGCGGTTCATGTTTCCTGGCGGAGGATTTCGAGGGGCGGATGGTCGCAAATCCCCCGGTTTGACAGCAAGCCTGTCGTCACCGTCATCGCACTCACGGCGGCCCAGCCGGCCAGCAACACGAGGCCCGACGGCTGGGTCCACTTCACGTCGAAGACAAAATACGCCAGCGCCCAGTTCGCCCCGACCGCCAGGACCGCGCCGACCGCCGCGCCGAGCGTCCCGAGCGCGAGGTATTCGGCCAGCATGATGCGGTTCACCTGCGCCTTGGTCGCACCCAGCGTCCGCAGCAGCACGCTTTCGCGCAGCCGTTGCGAACGCCCGATCAGCACCGCGCCCGCCAGCACGATCACACCGGTCACCACCGTGAACAGCGCAAGAAACTCCACCACGAAGGACGCCTTTGAATAGACGCCGTCAATCGCCTGCATGATGATCGCGAGGTCGATGGCCGACACGTTGGGAAAGTCCCGCACCACCGCCTGCTGGACCCGCGCCGACTGCGCGGGGTCGGCCATGCGTAGCGCCATGACATGGAATTTCGGCGCACCTTCGAGCACCCCCTCGGGAAACACGATGAAGAAGTTCGGTTGCATTCGGCGCCAGTCGACCTGCCGCAGGCTGCCCACGGTGGCCTTCACCTGCACGCCCTGGACATCGAACACGATTGCATCGCCCAGCCTGACCTGCAGGTCGCGGGCGAGGCTTTCCTCGATCGAGACGGGCACCGGCTCCGCACCCGGCCCGATGCGGCCGGTGAACTTGCCGGCCGTGATCTTCTCCGTGTCGCTCAGCGTGCTGCGGTAGGTCGAACGGTATTCGCGCCGCAAGGTCCAGGCTGGCACGCGTGATTGCTTGTCCTTCAGAATGTCGGTCACCGCGCGGCCCTTGATGGTCGAGATGCGCATCGTGACGATCGCCGCCTGCTGCCGCACCGGCGCGTCGTTTTCCCGCAGCAGCCTGGTCAGCGGCCCGACCTGGTCGTCCTGGATGTCGAACAGCATCAGGTTCGGCCGATCGCCGCCGCCGACCACCCGCAGCTGCCCGAGCAGCGTGTCGCGCGACAGGTAGAGCGTCATCATGAGGAACGTGCCCATGCCGAGGGACACCAGCAGAAGCAGCGTGCGGTTGTTCGGCCGATGGAGGTTGGCCACGCCCTGCCGCCACGCAAACGGCAGGCGGCGGGGCGTGAATCTTTCCGCCAGCCAGGAAATACCCCGCGCCAGACCCGCGAGCACGGCGAAGCCAAAGAGGAGAGCCACGCCGAAGCCGACGCCCCAGCGCACCCGGCCCGTCTGCCAGATGGCGAAGGCGAAGACCACCGCGACAATCACGCCCAGCAGCACCAGTTGCAGCCAGTCGCGGCCGCGGCCGTTGTTTGCGGCGAAGGCCGAACGCAATGTGAGCAGGGGTGACACGCGCCGGATTTCCAACAGCGGCAGCAGCGCGAACAGCACGCTCACGACCAGGCCTGCGCCCACCCCCTGGGCCAACGCCACCCACGACACGGACATTTCAAAGCTGAACGGCAGGAAGTCCTTCAACAATCCGGGCAGTGCCAGTTGCACCGCGAGGCCCAGCAAGGCCCCGAGGACCGCCCCGATCAGGCCGAGGCCGATCCCCTGCAACAGATAGATGGAGAAACTCGTGCGGGCCGAGGCCCCCAGGCAGCGCAGGATGGCGACCGTCGGCACTTTCTGGCGGATATGCGCGTGGACGGCACTCGCCACGCCGATGGCCCCGAGGAACAGCGAGGCAAAGCCCACGAGGCTGAGGAAGGAGTTCACATTGCGGATGGACTGGCCGAGCTCGCGCTTGCGCTCCTCCACGGTGTCGTAACCCAGCCGGAGTTCGCGAAACCGCTCGCGCATGTCGCGGACGAGCGCCTCCACATCGAAGCCCGGGGCGAATTTGAAATATACCCTGTGCCGCGCCAGGCTGCCTTCCTTCAACAGCGCGGTGTCGGTCACCGCGGCCAGGGGGATGAAGACCCGCGGCGCCATCGTCGCCACCGCCGCCGATTCGCCGGGGACGGCGAGCAGGCCGCCGGTCACGGTGAACTCCGCGTTGCCGAGCTTCACCTTGTCGCCAGGCTTCAGGCCGAACTGCACCATCAGACTTTCCTCGAGAACGGCGTTCAGGCCGGCCCGCAGGCTGGCCGGGGCGGCTTCCGGCACCGTATCGAACTTGCCATAGAAGGGAAAGGCGCCCTCGATCGCGCGCACCTGCACCAGCCGGGTCTGCCCACCGGCAGACGGGAGGACCAGCATGGAGTTGAAGGAGATTTCACGCGCCTGCTCGCCCCCCAAGCCGTGGACGAATTTCCGGGCGTCGTCTCCGAGTTTGGCCCGCGACGTCACGGTCAGATCGGCCCCGAGGAGTGTCTTGGTCTGGTCCTCGATGGCCCGGCCGAGGTTATGACGCAGCGAACCCACGGCGACGAGCGCCGCCACGCCCAGCACTATGGCCAGGGAGAACAGCAGCAGGCGGCGCCGCGATGCGCGCGTATCGCGCCAAGCCATTTTCAGGACAAAGCTCATGGTTCAAGCGCCGGTCGCCTCGTCGGAAAGAACAGCCCCGTTGCGCAGCCGGATGATGCGCGAGGTTCGGCGGGCGAGTTCGAGGTCGTGGGTCACGAGCACCAGCGTGGTGCCGCGCTCGCGGTTGAGACCGAAGATCAGGTCGACCATGGTGTGCGCCGTGTCGCCGTCGAGGTTGCCCGTCGGTTCGTCGCAAAACAGGATGCGCGGCCGGTTGATGAAGGCCCGCGCCAGAGCCACGCGTTGCTGCTCGCCTCCGGAAAGCTGCGCGGGATAGTGGTCGAGCCGGTCGCCGAGGCCCACGCGCCGCAGCAACTCCGCCCCGTCCTCGTCCTTCACGCCGTCGCCGCGGAGTTCGAGCGGCACGAGGACGTTCTCGAGCGCGGTCAAGGTCGGGATCAGCTGGAAATTCTGGAAGACGAAGCCGACACATTCGTTGCGCACGAGCGCGCGCTGGTCCTCCGAAAGCGCGCCGATCTCGCGTCCGTCCAGCATCACCGTGCCCGTCGAGGGCCGGTCGAGGCCGGCACAGAGGCCGAGCAGGGTTGTCTTGCCGCTGCCGGACGGGCCGACAATGGCGCAGGTGCCCCCAGCCTCGAGGCCGAAGCTGACTTCATGCAGGACGGTCAGTGGACCGGCGGCCGTGGCATAGGTCTTGGTCAGGCGCTCGACTTTTAGGATGGTTTGGGCAGACATTGCTTTGGACAATATGGGCCTGAACAAGAGTGAACTTCCCGCAAAGGGCAAAAGCCAAACGTGGCGGGTGGCGGCATTGTGCCTGTGGCTGGTCACCGGACTGGGGGCGGCAGAAACCAGGACCATCGTCTTTTTCGGCGACAGCATCACCGCGGGCTACGGACTTGATCCGGACGATGCCTACCCCGCCCTGATCCAGAAGAAGATCGACGGCGCCGGCCTGCCTTGGCGGGTGGTCAATGCCGGGTTGAGCGGCGAGACGACGGCCGGCGGCCTGCGCCGGCTCGACTGGGTCCTGCGCCAGCGGGTGGACATATTTGTGATCGAGCTCGGTGGAAACGACGGGCTGCGCGGAATTTCCCCGGATGATTCACGCTCCAACCTCCAAATCATTATCGGGCGCATCCGTGCAAGATACCCGGACGTAGTCATCGTGCTGGCGGGCATGCAGCTTCCCACCAACATGGGAGCGGAGTATACCCGCCGGTTCGCCAGCATCTATCCCGAACTCGCCCAAACCAACCATACCGGCCTCATTCCCTTTCTGCTCGACCGCGTGGGAGGCATCCCCAGCCTCAATCAAGCCGACGGCATCCACCCGACGGTGGAGGGCCACCGAATCGTCGCCGACACGGTCTGGCGAATCCTCCAGCCCCTGCTATGACTTCTCCACGCCTCCTCCCCCTGCTCCTTGCCATCACGGCCAGCTTGGCGGTTGCGCAGGATGAACCCACGCCGGGCCGAGGCACGGCTGCTTCATGGCTGGAAGGCATCAGCGTCAGCACTGCCGCCACGGCCTCGTGGGTGGACAACCTCAGCCGCACTTCCTACGCCCCGACGCGGGTGGATGCCGACACTTATGAGTTGAGCCTGGAGGCCAGCCGCCACCAGCAACTCGACGCCAACTGGCTGCTCGAACTCGGGGCCGAGGCCAACTGGCTGAAAGTGCCGGATTACGACCTGATGGACAATCTCCGGGCCGGCGTCCGGCTCGGTCTGCAGCGAAAGTTCGGCCTCGGACCGCTGGCCCCCACCCTGCAGTTCAGCGGCGGCCTCACCTACAAGGACGCCCGCCTTGCCGCCGACCGGGGTTGGACCACTGAGGCGGGCATCCGCCTCGTCAAGCGACTCAACCCCTCTTTCAAACTCGCCCTCGGCGGCCAGTGGCTCGAACACGATGCCCCCAGTTCCACCTTCGACCTCCAGCAGCGCAGTGTGTCGTTGGACGCGGTCTGGGACCTCACCGCCAACTGGCGGCTCAGCGGTTCCGTCAGCCGGCTCTCCGGCCGGATTGTCGCCAACGCCGCCTGGTCCGTTTGGGGCCAAGCCATCGGCGGCGGCTTCGGCCCGAGGGTCGCAGACTACTATAACGCCATCCCGTGGTCGGTCACCAACCTCTACGGCTCCGGCTGGGTTTCCTACAATGTGGAGGCCAACGCCAACCTCTGGTCGCTCAACCTGGCCTATGCGGTCTCGGAGCACTCCTCAGTGGAGCTGCGTTACAACGACGCCTACGTCATCAATCACGTCGACATCCGCTACCCGACCGAATCCTGGGGCCTCGGCTTCACCCATCGGTTCTGATCCCGTCATGTCATTCCGCCCGACCTTCGTCCTGATGGCTTGCCTGCTGGCGATCGCCGCGGACGCCGCCGAGTTCACCATCGCGGCCACGAGCCTGAAGGGCGAACCGGTGGCCGATGCCGTGGTGTCGCTGGTACCCCTCGACACCCCGGTCCCGCCGCCCGCCGCCACGGCCAGCGAGATCGCGCAAAAGGAGCAGGAGTTCTCCACCTATGTCACCGTGGTACAGGCCGGCTCGACGATCGTGTTTCCGAACCAGGACACGGTGCAACACCATGTCTATTCCCTCTCGAAGGCGAAGAAGTTCGAGCTGCCGCTCTATAATCCCGGCGCAAAGGAATCCATCGTCTTCGACGTTCCGGGCTTGGTCACCCTCGGGTGCAACATCCATGACTGGATGCTGGCGTACATCATCGTGGTACCGACACCCTATTTCGCCAAGAGCGATGCCCTCGGGGCCGCCACGGTCACCGCGCCGGCCGGCCGCTACCGTTTCGAACTCTGGCATCCGCGGCTGGCCGCGCCGCAAACGGGGCAAATCACCCTCGCCGAAGGTCTGGCCGCCCGGCGCGAGTTCACCCTGACGCTCAAGGCCGATCGCCGCATCCGGCGCGGGCCCGAGGGCAAGCGCGGCGGCTATTGATTCCGTGGCGTTCCGCATCCTTCGCTTCCGCCGTTTCAGCAGCCAGCTGCTGCTTCTGCTCGCAGGGCTGATCGCGGTGGTGCAGGTGGCGGTCTACTTGCTCATCACCAGCGCCAACGAACGCAACGCCACCGACCACATCGAGCAAAACCTGCAGATCGGTGCGCGCATCTTCCGCCGGACCATCAACGACCGCATCGACTATCTCGCCGGCAGTGCGAAGGTGATGAGCGGCGACTATGCCATCAAACCGCTCCTGATGCAGGACAAGCCCGACCGGGAAACCCTGCGGTCGGCCTTGCTCAGCTACGTTGAAAGGGTGAAAGCCCCGGTGATCACGATCTTTTCGCCCGAAGGCGAGTTGCTGTCCTCGACGGACGACGTGCTCGGCAGCGAGAATGTCGGCCCGTTCAGATACCTGATCCGCAAGGCCACCGAAGGGGACATGGAGCAGGCCAGTGACTTTGCCTACCTGGGCGGCAAGCTGCACGCGCTGGTCGTCGTGCCGCTCTATGCGCCCTTCCCCAGTGTCGCCGCGTGGTTCGGCCTGGCCTATCCCATCGACGCCGCCTTCGCGCGCTCGATCAAGGACATCACCCGGCTCGACGTGACCTTTTCGACCGCGGAGGAAGGAGCCCAGCCCCGCGTGCTGGCCTCCACCCTCAGCGCCAGCATGGCCGACATGGTCGCGCGGCACGGTTCGGCGACGAACGGAACGACGAACGGTATCCAGACCGTTCAGCTCGGGGGTGAACCCTACGTCAGTCTCTTCCAGCCACTGCCACTTCTCGGCGACGACCCGGCGCGCATCGCCCTCCAGCGCTCGCTCGCCGTCGAACTCGCGCCCGCCCGGGAGTTGGAAAACATCGTGCTGCTCATTTCGCTCGCCGCGCTGGCCGCCGCCACTCTCGCCGCCTTGTGGATCGCCCGCGGGGTCAGCCAGCCGCTGACGCAACTCGCGGAGCACACCAAGCACGTCGCCGCCGGTGACTACACCCGCCGCATCGACCTGCCACGGGAGGACGAGCTGGGCCAGCTCGCCACCGCCTTCAACCAGATGACCGCCGGCCTGGCCGAGCGCGACCGTGTGCGCGACCTGCTCGGCAAGGTGGTCTCCCCCGAGATCGCCACCCAGCTGCTTCAGTCCGACCTCAAGCTCGGCGGCGAGGAACGCGTCGTCACCATCCTTTTCTGCGACCTGCGCGACTTCACGGGCATGAGTGAGAAGATGGCGCCGGCCGACGTCCTCACCCTGTTGAACCGCTACCTCGACCGCATGAGCACGATCATTGAGAAGCACGGCGGCGTCATCGACAAATATATCGGCGACGCCATCATGGCGCTCTTCGGCGCGCCGGTCGCCGATCCCGATTCCGCGAGCCACGCCATCGCCGCCGCGCGCGAGATGGCGCGGGCTCTCAATGATTTCAACCGGGAGCTCGCCGCCGAGGGGCGGCCTGCCCTCGTCTTTGGCATCGGCATCAACACCGCCCGGGTCGTCGCGGGCAACATGGGTTCGAAGACGAGGCTGAACTACACCGTCGTCGGCGACGGGGTGAACCTGGCCTCGCGCCTCGAGGCCCTCACCAAGAATCCAGCCTACGACACGCCCATCATCGTCAGCGAGGCGACGCTGCGGGCGATGAAGGATCCGCCGCCCAGCCGCGTGCTCGGCGAGGTGACCGTCAAGGGCAAGGCCGAGCCGGTGAAAATCTTCGCCCTCGGAGCCAAGGGCGAATCCACGCCGCCCTACATCGTGTAGGCCGACGCCGGAGCCTCCTGCAACCGGGCGCGGATGTCGGCGGGGATGGGTTGGGCGGTCATGCCACCCTGGGCGTCGCCCGTGACGCACACCGCGGTGACCTCGCCCTGCGCGGCGACTTCGCCGCCCTTGCGGAATTGAAACACGTAGGTGACGGAGCGCGTCCCGAGTTTCTTCACGAACAGCTTCACCTCGACGGCATCGTTGAAGCGCAGCGGTGTCCGGTAGCTGCAACTGACGTTCACGCGCGGCCAGCCGACGATCCGGCCCGGCACGAACGAGATGAGCGGCAATCCAAGCGAGCGGTAGAAGGCGGTCTCGCAGGCCTCCATCCAGAGAAAGAAATTGGCGAAATGCATGATGCCGGCCATGTCGGTCTCGGCGAACTCCACCTGGCGGGTGATGCTGAATTCGGAGGGCATGGCGGGAGGATTCCCCAGCGGGCGAATCATGGCAATGCCGTTCAACCACGGCTTGAAACCCGGCCGCCGGCCCCTAATCTGCCCGGCCATGAACCTCCTACTCCGCATCCTTGCTGCCGGCACTCTGTTGGCTGCCACCCACGCCTTCGCCATCGAGGCCTTCGAGGGCAAAGTGACCCTCACCCTCACTTCGGACAAAGGTCGCGTCCAGGACATCGACTATGCGATGAAAGGGCAGAGGCTGCGCGTGGACATCAACACCGAGAAGCACCAGGTGAGCATGATCACGGACCTGGCAAAGATGGAAACACTCATGCTCATGCCCGACCAGGGCATGTACATGGTCATGCCGATCAAGAAGCCGGTCGAGCAGGCCATGGCAAGGGCCGGCGAATCGACCGCTGATGTCGAGCCCACCGGCACGACCGAGACCATCCTAGGCTACAAATGCGAAAAGATCCTCGTGAAAGATAAAGGCACGGTCACCGAGACCTGGGTTGCTCCCGACCTCGGAACCTTCATGGGCCTCGGCGGGGGCGGGGGCGGTCCGATGGGTGGCGGCGGCATGTTTGGTGGTGGCCGCAATCGCGGTGGCGCGGCAGGCGCCAAATGGGAGGAAGTGCTCAAGGGCAAAGGCGGCTTCCCACTTCGGGTCATCACCCACGACGCCAAGGGAAAGGAGACCTTCAAGATGGAGGCCACCAAAATCGAACCGGGTGAGCTGCCGGACTCTCTTTTCGTACCGCCAGAGGGCATGAAGAAGTTCTCGATGCCGAGCATGGGCGACTTTCTGCCGCAACGCTGAGCGCCCCCCATCAGGGCGACCGCGGATCCCCGCTGCAATTCAACACACAAGGCCGGGTGGACAGCCCGGCCTCTTGTTTGTAGCCCGAAGCCCTCTCAGTTGCCGATCTTCAGCAGTTCTGCGGCAGACCAGGGCGCCGTACGACTGCCGAGTTCGGCCCGGATCCGGGCGACGGTCTCGGCTTTGACCTCGGGAGCGTTGTTCCCCCATTCGGAGCGGACATACGTCAGGGCATTGGCGATCTGGTCGTCCTTCAGCAGGCCGCCCAGCGAGGCCATGGAACTGTTGAATTCCTTGCCGGTCACCGTGACCGGGCCGGTGAGGCCGAGCAGGACAATGCGAATGACCCGCTCCTCGGACCCTTGCGCCCAATCGGAGCCGGCGAGCGGAGGAAATACGCCGGGTACGCCCAAGCCGTTGGCCTGGTGACAGGTAATGCAGGTGGTAGAGAAGACACGTTTGCCCAGGTCACGCGGGGTGAGCACGACGGCCTTGGGTGCCCCAGGCTTCTCGCGACTGGCGTGATCGTTGTAGACGAGCGGATCGAAGCGGATGGAATTATGCGCGAGGTAGATCGAGCCGAAGAACACGGCCGAGCACATGAGGCCGAGAATGCCGAGCGGCAGGAGCGAATAACCATGCGCCTTCTCCGGCTTGGTCCGTTGCAGCTGGGCGTGAACCTGCTGGATGCTGTCGTCGCTGGCGCAGGCCTGCTCGAGGCGGAAATTCTTGTCGGGTTCAGGGCTCATCTTAGTGACCACCCTCCTTGGTCTGTTCCGCGGCCGCGGACGCGTTCCGGCTTTTCTCGAGGGGATAGTCGTAGGTGTCCTTCAAGCTCTGCAGGTAGGCAACGAGCGCACGGGCTCGAGCGGTCGGGACCGCCTCCAGGCCGGCGGCCGGCGCATGCGGGCCTGTCAGCCGGAGGGCCTGGTCCGACGGCTGGCGGCCGGCGACCGGATGGACATCAAAGAGGAAGGCGTAGGCCGGCATGTTCGTGCCGGGGGCGACCGACTGCGGGGCGAAGAGCAACCTGTAGAAGTAATCCGCGTCCGCGTAGGAATGGAGCTCGGTGGAACCGGCGTTGCGCAGATCGGGGCCGATGCGACTCGCGCCCAGGAAGACCGTCCGGTCGCGGATATAGTCGCGGGCGTAGCTGCCGCGCAGGCCCCACTTGCGGGCGAGATCGGACCCGTAGCCTTCGCGGCGCACCTGTTGGGTATGGCAGGTCACGCAACCGAGGTCCTGATAGACCAGGCGGCCCTGATCGGCCAGGCCGGACACGAGCGTGGGATTAAGCGTCTCATCCGTCGGATCCTTGAACTGGGCGAGGCCACCGAGCTGCCGGTGCGCGGTCAGCAGCAGGCCGGCCCAGGAGAGGGCGAGGGCGAGGAAGACGCCGAGAAAGAGAACGAGGCCGTTCTTCATGCGTGGCCCTCCGCCGCCGGCGCCTTGGGCAGGTCAAGGTCGGGCGGGTTCTGGAATTCGGCGCGGGCCGTATTCCGCGAGTTGACCGGGCAGGCGATCCAGATGAAATTGAGCAGGAAGGCGAGATGGCCGACGAGCAACAACCCGAGAGTGACGGAGTGCCAGGCGAACCAGAAGGTCATGGTCTTGGTGATCTCGCTGAAGGGCACTGCGGCATTGTTGAGCAACTGGCCCTGTTGCCAGCCGCCGAAGGCCAGGCCGACCGTCAGCAGCACGACACCCAGCACGGTGGCGCCGAGGTGGGCCTTGACCAGCGCCGGCGAACGCCACTCCTTCTCGGTCAGACGCGGCAGGATGAAGTAGGCCGCGCCGAACATCGCCGTTGAGAAGCACACGTAGAAGATGAGCCAGTCGCGCAGACTCGTGAACAAGGTGAACTCGACAATCTCCGTGAAGCCGCGCAACGACAGGGCGAGGTTGCAGGCCGAAGCCAGCAGGAAACCCACCATGCTGATCAGGATGAACCGGAGCGTCACGCTGCCATTGAGTATCCGGTAGCTGCCGGAGAGCGTACCGAAGAGATTGAGCGCGATGATGACGGCCGGGACAACGAGAAGGAAGTTGGCCACGACCCCCAAGGTCGGGATCCACACCGGCACCGGCGCGCCGAGGAGGCGGCTGCCGCCCGCGAAGGCCGTGGCACCGGCAAGCCACCAGAAGGCCAGTGGCGCCAGGTAGTAGTTCGCGATCGGTTTCCCAAGGATTTTGGGCAGGAAGTAATAAGCGGCGGCCAGCGCAATCGGGATGAACCAGAGGCCGTAAAGCCCGTGGACATACCAGGACGCGACGACCGGCTGCAGGACGCCGCGCACCGGAGCCCGGAAGAGCATCACCTGCGCGATGGCGTAGAGCCAAGGGAACCAGAATGCCGCGCCGAAGAGATACCATTGCGAGGCGAAGACATTCTCGGTGTTCCGGATGCTGAAGGTGGTGATCGCCCACGCGCCGATGAGGGCGTAGGCGGCGAGGAGGAGGAACGTCACGAAGCGCGGCATCTCAAGCAGCTCGAACGAGGTTGAGTAGCCGCCCAAGATTCCGAGCACGCCGAGGGTGACGCCGATGTTCCAGAACTTGGCGGCGATGAACAGCCAGCCGCCGTGCCGCAGGGTGGTGGCCGACAGGCGCGCCATCAACCAAAGGCCGAAGGCAAAGGCGGCGTTCATACCCCAGCCGTAGACGAGGGCGTTCTGCGCGGCGGGCGCGAGCCGGCCGTGCGTGAACCACTCGCATTCCGCGAGAAACGCGGGCGTATGGAGCTGGATGGCGGCCACGAGCTGGAGCAAACCGCCGAAAACCAGCCAGAGCAGCGCCGAACCGAAGAAGACGAGCACCGGCCACTTGGCGGAGGCGTCGATCTCCATCTGTTCGGTGCGGTCGT
>CAZZDB010000022.1:0-29576 GCA_964652485.1 uncultured Oleiharenicola sp. | reverse complement strand
ATGGAGCTTCGATCGGCAGGCGCAACGGCGTGTCCTTGAGCAACTCATGATAACGGTGAGCGATGGCCCGGCGGCGCCCGTTCCACGCCGAGAGATAAGGCAACTGGACCCCGAGCACGGCGCCCTGCAGGCCCTCCATGCGGTAGTTGTAGCCGATCTCGTCGTGATAATAGCGGACACTCGAACCGTGTTCGCGCACGGACTTGGCGCGCTTCGCCAGGGCATCGTCGTTGGTCACGAGCGCGCCACCCTCGCCGCAGGCGCCGATGTTCTTGCCGGGATAGAAGCTGTAGCCGGACATGACGCCAAAGGTGCCGATCTGCCTGCCGCGATAGCGGGCGCCATGGGCCTGGGCGGCGTCTTCGACTAGCGGGACGTTGTGCTGGCGGCAGGCGGCGAGGATCGGGTCCACGTCAAACGGATGGCCGTAGAGATGCACGGGCATGACAGCCTTGGTGCGCGGGCTGAAGGCGGGGCCGATGAGCTGCGGATCGAGGTTCATCGTGGCCTCGTCAATGTCGACGAACACGGGCCGGGCGCCCGTGTAGACCACGGCCCAACTGGTGGCGATGAAAGTGAACGGCGTCGTGACGACCTCGTCGCCCGGACCGACTCCAAGCAACTGCATCGCGACGTGGAGCGCGGAGGTGCCGCTGTTGAAGCCGACGCTGTGCTTCGCCCCGCACCACGCGGCGAAGTCCGACTCGAATTTCGCCACGTCGGGTCCGAGGCAGAACGAGCAGTTGTCGAGGGTCCGGGCGATGGCGGCGTCCAGCTGAGCACGCAGCGGGCGCAGACGTGCGGGGAGGTCGAAGTAGGGGACTTTCATCAGAGGAACGCGCAGCTTGGACCGCGGCGTGGCGCGATTCAAGCCTCGCGACGTGACGGCCGGCGCTGGCTACTTCCAGGCCAAAGTGACTTCCGCCCCGGCGTTTTTGACCGAGTGCTGGGCCGCCTCGAGAATTTTCACCGTATCAGCGCCGAAGCGTCCGTCGGACACCGGTCGACCGCCTTCGCGCACGGCGCGGACAAAATCGGCCACGAGGTTAGCGAGCGCCTCGCGTTGCGGGATGCGCGGCGAGTAGACGTCGCCGGCGCGGTATTCGTAGAGCAGGCGGTTGCGTTCCTCGTCGGTGCGGGCGACGACACCGGAGTCGTAGATCTTGACCGGCTCGTTGCCGTCGAGGTCGTCGTAGACGACCATCTTGCGGTCGCCACCGATGAGCATGTGGCGGAGTTTGACCGGCGAGACCCACGAGCAGTTGATGTGGACGAAGAGTCCGGAAGCGTAGCGAAGCACCAGGATGCCGATGTTCTCGATATCTTGGGCGAGGTGCGCCACGCCGATGGCCTGCACGGTGACCGGGCGCTCGTCGGTGAGGGTGTTGATGATGGCAAGGTCATGCACGGCGAGGTCCCAGAGCACATTCACATCATGCTGGAACAGGCCGAGGTTGATCCGGCTGGAATCGATGTAGGCGAGCCGGCCGAGCTCGCCCGCGCGCACGAGTTCGCGGATGCGCTGCACAGCCGGATGGTAGACATAGGTGTGGTCAACCCCAAGCACGAGCCTTTGGGCGGCCGCTACGGCGACCAGTTCGTCGGCGTGCGCGCCGGTGGTGGCGAGCGGCTTCTCGACCAGCACATGCTTGCCGGCCTCGAGGGCGGCCTTGGCGAGCGGATAATGGGTTGCCACCGGCGTGGCGAGCGCCACGGCGACGACATCGGGTCGGCGCAGGGCTTCGGCGAAAGAGGCGAAGCCCTGGGCGCCCGGATTTTCGCGCAGCCCGCGGGCGAGGCGCTCGGCGTTTTCCTCGACAATGAGGACAGGCGAGAATGAAGCGTTGATGAGGAAATTACGGACTAGCTTGGGACCCCAGTAACCGTAACCGACGATGGCGATGCTTGGCATAGGAAGATCAGTCGAATTTCTTACCCCGCTCCTCGGGAACGATGCGGCGGAGGGTGTAGATGTCGGAAGCGGCGAGGGCGACGGCGTGCCGGTCGAGGGTGGCCCACGGGTCCCACGGCGCCGCGAGCAGCCGGCCGGTGATGCCGTCCGATCTTTCCCCTAGCAAGAAGTCAACCAAACCGAGCGCGCGTTCGAGCGAAGCGCCGCCGGTGGCCTTTTGTTTCACGGCGGCATCGTATTCAGACCGGCCGGCCACCGCAGGCCCGAGAGCGATGACCTCATCCGTCAGGCGGGTATTGATGGCGCCCGGGGCGACGGTGTTGATGTCGAATGGCCGGTCGCGCATCTCCTCCGCGATCGTCTCGACCAGGCGCACCACCCCGGTCTTGGCCACGCCGTAGGCGGAGAAGTTGGCCCGAGGTTTCGTGGCGCCGCCGCCGGAAAAGCACACCACTTTCGCCCGGCGCGGCGCGCGGGCGAGCTGCGGGTGAAAAGCGCGGATCGCGTAGTAGGTGCCATCGAGGTTGGCGCGGACGGTGGTGCTCCATCTTTGCGGATCGGCGGCCAGCGCCGGGCCGACCTCGCCCTGCAAGCCGGCGCAGGTGACCAGGCCGTCCACGTGTGGCCAGGCGGCGGAGACCTCGGTGGCGATGCGTTCGACCTTTGACCACTCCGCGACATCGCACCGGGAAGAACGAAACCCCGCATGGTTCCTGGCGAAGTCCGCCTGATCCGAGCGGGCGAGGCCCCAGACCAAGTGGCCTTGGGCCAGCAGATGCCCGGCAAGGGCGCGGCCGATGCCCGAGCTGGAACCCGTGAGCACGATGTTCATGGTCGGCAAGGCACGGGGTTCAGCGTTTGATCCACGGAACGGCGACAGCCGGGTCGATTTTGGGCGCGTCTCCGGGGTGGGCGACGGGGAACAGAATGGGCCGGATATCGACGCGCTGGTAAGGGTGGACGAGATCGTCGAGAAAAGTGATCTCGTAGCTGATGAAGAGACCGGTGCGCCGGCTCTCCTCGCTGCGGACGGAAAGAATCCGGAAGCGGGTGCCCTTGGGAATCACATCCATCAAGCGGACGAGGGGATAGGACTTGCCGAGGTTCTCGCGGGTAACCTCCAGCGGGAGGGCGGCGACGCTGGTGGGCACGCCGGGGGCGTTGACGCCGAGCAGCGGGTGGGCGGTGGCGATATGCTTGTGCCACGCGAACAGATAACAATCCTGCTCCAGGACGTATTCCTGGTTGGGCAAATGAGCGTAGGCCTCGAGGCCGTTCACGTAGGCAATCTTGGTGGTGTTCATCTGCCACCACAGGGCAAGCCCGGCGGCGATTACCAACCCGACGGAGAGTAACCATTTCTTCATCACGGGAGCAGCAAAACTCCCGGAAGGAGGGTTGGCGATGCGATTTAGCGGGTCGCCGCCGGCAGGGGCAGGCGCTGCACCCCGAGGATCTTGCCGGCGAAGTGCGGCTCGCAGGCTGAACCGCCGATCAGGTTGCGGCCGACGGTGACGTCGCCGACCCGGGAGTCGTAGGTTTCGATTTCGCGGGATAGCACGGTCTCACCGTCGAATTGAATGGTGAGCTGTTTGCGCAGCCGCGCGAGTGTCTCCGGCGGCACGTGGCGCAGCGCCGGGTGCCCGACGGGATACAGCGCGCCCGCATCGATGACCACTTCGTGCTCCGCGAAGTAGTCCACCTTGATCGGGTCGGTCTGGGCCCCGAGCAGGCCCCACACATCGACCCCGATACGGATATGGTCGGAATCGACGTAGACGGCGTAGACAAAGGTGCCGGCGTGAGGCTGGCCGGTGACCAGCAGCGGCTGCTGGCGGTTGGTCTCGCCCCGCGGGAGCACAAAGCGAATCCGAACCGGCCCGATCGCCATCCGATAGTTGTCCCACCTCGGCCAGAGCAGGAAGGCACCGGCCCCGAGCAGCAGCAGGCCGGCGGTGCCCGCCCACCAGAGCCGGGGCCCGGCGGCCGCGGCGTTCCTGGCGTGTGTCCCGACGTGGAAAACCCTCCGGCCGATCCATTCCTGGGCCCGGGCGGGGCCCCCGACCAGACCGCAGGAAACGACCAGCCCGAACCAGCCGAGGCAAGTCAGCCAGAAGGACACCCGGACAATGCGCGGGCCAACATAGCGCAACTCCACCTGACTCGCACCCGCCGGCACCGGCAGCATCAACAAGCCCTGGGGCGATGGCTGGGCCCGCACGGCCCGTCCGTTCACGGTCGCTTCGTAACCGTCGAAAAACATCCGGGGCGTCTCCAGATAGCCGCTCGCCGCCGCTTTTACGCGGCAGCGGAGAGGCAAAAGCGACTGCAGCTCGATCGGCAGGGCGGCGGAATCGATGCGGTCGAACTTGTAGTTGGCAAACGGGCGTCCGCGCAGACTGGACGCGTTCGTGTCTGTGGGATTGAAAATGAGGCGAAGTGAAACCTCCTCGGGTTCATTGCGGGCGGTCCAAAGGGTGAGGGCGGGATTGTTACCGGGTGCCATGCCAAAACCGCGCGGGCCGCCGGCACTCGGCAAGTGGTATTCACGGAACAGGGTGGTTCCGCGGATCTGGAGAACCGCCTTCGTGGGCGGCGCGCGGAAATCGAGGGAGAGGCGATAGTGCCGGCCCGGCTGCAGCACGAGGGAGGGTTGCAGCTCCAGGAATTCTTCGCTGTCGGAAGTGGCGGCGACCAGCGTGCCCGACCGGTTCTCGTCCGAGGGAGGCAGCGAGGCCGTCCAATTGGACCCGAGTTCGTGCGCGTCGTAAGGAGCCAGCAGGCGGAAACTGAAGGCGGGGTCCATGACCCCATGGACGAAATCGTCGGGCGTGGTTGAGAGGGCGTAGGAAATCTGGGTGAGGTCGATGTTACCCGACACATGGCCGCGGGCGGTGGAGGGCGCCGAGTGCCGGCTCCCAAAACCGCGAGCGAGAAAGTGCCAGCTCTGCCACAGGCTCCAGGAGAGCGCGGCCGCCACGGCCAGGTGCAAGGCATCCCGGAGGAACGGCTGGGGGATGGCGGGCGGCCGCCAGACCAGAGCGAAGGCAAAGAGGACCAAAGCGGTCATGGGTAGGTAAAGCCGCTGCATCGGCCATTGGTTGGTCAGATTGATCGCGACGGCCGGCGCATGCTCCCAAAGCCAGCTGTGCAGTCCCGGCACCGGGGCCGTCAGCGTGAAGAGAAAGGCTGCGGCGAGCAGCAAGGCCAACGCCGGCCACTGCCGCCGCCGCGCGGCGAGCAGTAGCGCGCCGGCCGCCAACCCCCACCCGACATAGCCGAGCTGGAAATCACCCAACTGGTCGGCACGGGAACTGATGGGCTGCAGGGACGCGGCGAAGTTTCGGCTGACCTCCTGAAGCACTCCGGTGACATCGTGAGCCTGGGCGACATCCCGGATGGGGGCGATGGTCAGCGCGGAGGCGAAACTAAAGCCCGCCAGCACGAGAAACAGCAGGGTCGCCCCGATGACGACCGAACATTCGCGCACGGTTGGCCGGCGAAGGCAGGCGGCGAACAGATGCAGGATCAGGGTGATCACGGTCATCCAGAATGCCACGGGGGGGTGCGCCAGCCAGCATGCTGCGAGCGAGGAGGCGAGCAGCACTGGATTGTTGGGGCGTTTCTCAGCGAAGCTGGCGAGATTGGCTGCCACGATCAGGGGCACAAAAGGAACGGTCATCACCGTCATATAGAGATCCATGCCGTAGGCGGCGGCCAGCACGGCGGGCGAAGAGACATAAAGTCCGGACAATATCGCGGCGGTGCCGGGCTCTGCCGGGGTGGACCGGCGCAAGGCCCAGTAACAGGCAAGAGCGCCGCCGATCAGGCTCACGGCCAGCGTTAGGTTTTGCAGTGTCCAGAAACTGAACTGTCGAAAAGTCAGCACGTCCAGCGTTCCGGCAAGATACGCCATGTAGGGGGCGGTGCGCAGTGGATGCACGCGACCGTTGAAGGCGTATTCAGTCTGCCCCGCCAGCACGGGGAAGACACCGGCTCGGAACTGCGTCACGGCGTCGGCGACCGAGAGGCTGTAGTTGTAGGCTTCGGTTGTGCCCAAGCCGCGCGAGGAAAGAAATGGGGCGGCCGCGAATAGGCCGGCCAGAACAACGAAGACGATCCATTTCATTCGATCAAAAATGGATGACCGATTGCAGGAATGACAATCAGGAACGCGCCCATTAATGTTTTGACCCGCATTTTGGCGCTGCCTTTCTCAGGTCAAACTATGCGGCAAGAGAATGACCCCTGCTGGGGCATGGAAATGGCGCAACGGGCCCAGGCAACCAAGCAGATGGCGGAACGACCCCTGAGGGCTGGAATCTACGGGCTGCTGGTTGTGGCCCTGTTGCTCCGGATGGCGCTTGTCAGGGGCGGGGGGCAGTATTTCTGGCCAGACGAGAACCGTTATCTTGCCGCGCAGGACGCTTGTGCCAAGATTGCGTGCGGACACATCCGGGCAGGCCTTACGTCACTCGTGGCGCCAGGCGATCACGTCGGATTTAAGTTGCTGGGCTTGCTACCGGCGGCGTTGGAGCGCCTAACCGGGGTGAACGATCCTCGGTTGGCCGCGACTTTCTTTGCGCTGTTTTCGTGGACCGGATTGATATTCTTGTGGCAGTGGGCCCGCCGGATCGGCGCCACTCTGGAGGCCCAAGCATTGACCCTGCTGCTCGCGGTCAGCTGCACCACGCTGACCTACTATTCCCGGCATCTATTACCCTACGATCCCTCGCTGGCCCTGGCACTGGCGGCGCTCATGGTCGGAGCGAAGCAACCGGCGTCGCCGCTGCGGATATTTGCGGCGGGCGCACTGGTGGGCTGCGCCGTGCTGGTTTACCTCGGCTATTGGCTGATCGGGGGAATGGTGTTGGTTCTGCTGTGCTTCGAACAAAAGGAAAGCGGGAGACAGCGGGTCTTTCGTGGTATGGCCGCCAGCCTGGGTTTCGCGAGCGCGCTGCTGGCAGTGTGGCTGCTCGACCAGTGGGGTGAAGGCATGATGATCGCCAACGCCCGTAAATTCTCCGGGAGCATCACCCAGGGCGATTTTGGCATCGGCTACCGGCTGGTCTGGGAATATTTCTGGCACGCAGAAGGGCCGGCGATGCTGCTTTGGATTGTCGCGGCGGTTTATGCGGGTCGACGAAGCTGGGACTTTTTCCGCGGCCGGTGCGTCGTGCCTCCGGCGTGGTGGCTGAGCGGGCTGGCCTTGGTGCTGCTCTACTCGGGAATGGTGTTGAGCTCGGATGCGATGAACAAGTTCGTCGTATACGGCCGGAGCGCCCGGCAGCTGGCGCCATTTTTCTGTCTGACCGGTGGTCTCACGCTGGCGGACTATTTGTCCAGGCATCGTCGCAGGCAATTCCTCGCGTGGATCATCGGTAGCGCCGTGGTGGTCAACGCGACGTGGCATCTGGAGCCGGTGGTCACCCAGGTGTTTCCACGAGATTTCAGGCGGCTGGGTGAAGCGCGGTTGGCGGTGGCTCCGTCGGCTGAGCCGGGGCGCTCCTACTACCGGTATGTCAATGTCGACCACTACCTGTTCGAGCCGGAGGAACTGTCCGGTCCCCCCGCGGCGACGTTGCTGGCGCAGCGGCATCCTTATGAATTCGCACCCTATCTCTACGAAGGCACTTCCGAGCAACAGCGGGCCCGGCGCAGGGCGGCGGACCAGCGCATGCGATTGGTGCTGGTCAGGCCACCCGAGGCCGAACTGGTCGGTGGCGAGCCTTACGGCATGATCACGATGAGAGTCCGTTTCGCCGCCAACCGGGCCGGAATGGCCGAACCGGTGCTTTCCCTCGGGCCCAGGGATAACGGGGATTTGTTCTTCGTGCGGTATCTGAGCGATCACGACATCGTTTTCGGTCTGGAGAGCGTGGGGGCCGCGGTGCTCACCGGCGAACCGGTGCGATTCGAGCCCGGGCGGGAGTATACGCTGCAGTTCTTCAACGGCTCGCTCCTACCGCCAGCCGCGACGGAGATGAAAGCGGACGATGAGACCAGGCGCGTGTATTTTCAGAATCTGGTCAGAGTGCGGCTTGATGGACGCGAAGTTCTGGCTGGACTGGCGGCGCCGCATGTGGTTCGACCCGGGGAGGCGTATGCCGGGTATAATTTTGTGCGGGCGGGCAGCGCGGGGACGGCGTTTTCTGGTTCCATTCTCGGTGTGCAACGCGGGGGATATCCGCCGCTGCCGACAGGCGAACTCGGCCATGCGGATTACGGGGCGGCGCGGATGGTCGCGTGGCTGCCGGGGTCGTCGGCGGGCGTGCCCGAGCCGCTCCTGGTTGTCGGCGTCCCGGGGCACGCCACCTTGGTCTATGTGCGGGTTCTGCCCGGAGGGCGAGCGAAGTTCGGCGCCGAGTTCTGGGGCGTGGGCAGTGTCGAGGGTGAGACGTTCGCCGCCCCCAGTGACACGGCCACGGAAATCATTATCCGTCTTCCCGACCTTTACCCGCCGGCGGGTGATCCCCGGTGGGGCGCGGTACCGCGCGCGGTGCAGGAAGTCCGGCGCGCACGATTGACCATCCTGCTGAACGGACGCGTCGCGCTGGATCGAGCGGTCATGGCAACCACCGCCGGCACTCCGGTGGTGTTCGGGGAGAATCCGGTAGGTGGATCGCTCGTTTATCAGAAGTTTACGGGACGACTGGTGCACGGATTGCGCCTGGAGCTGGCCGAGCCCTGAGAACCGCAATGGCATCTATCCGTTGACAAGCGCAGGCCGTTCCTGCGACCTACGTCGCAATATTCCCGTCAATATGTTTCCGGTGCTCAGGGACATCATCATCAAATTTGTGGCCAGTCCACCGCCGGGAAAGCCGCCCCCGGCCACTCGGAGGGAGTGTTTGCCGGTGGTGATGGTGGCGGCGATGGCAGGGGTCTGGATTTTTGCCCATAAGATGCAGTGTTTTTTGGGATTGGAGACCACCTCAGATCTGTATTCGGAGATGCAGCAAACCACCACGTGGCTTCTGGGGAGAATGTATGAGGACAACTGCTTTGGGAACATCCTGAAGATGCACACCTATTTTTTGTCACCCCTCCTCGGTGTCCTGACACTGCCGTTCGGGGCCGTGGGGTTGTTCATCGCACTGGGGCTGGCCGTGGCGCTCGAGATTGGCGCACTGGTCAGGATTCAGCGCGTGCTAGGGCTACCACCGGTTGTCGCCCTGTTCTTCGGACTGGCCGTCACGGTGATGCCGTTGGCCGTGCATGTCTACCAGGACAGCATTTATGGGTTTCATCTCGAGTTGCTGGAGCCGGCGCTCGCGCTCTGGTTCGCCTATTATTTGTTGAGACGGCAATGGCTGGGATCTATCACACTGGCCCTAGTGCTGATCCTGCTGAAGGAGGACGCGCCGCTCCTTGTCGTCACCGTGGCGGCGATGGTGCTGTCCGAGGATTTCATCCGGTCACTGGGGCACCAACGCGGCCAGCGATGGAACCTGCCGGCGGCCAGCCTGATGTTGCTGGCAGTACTAGCGGTGCCAGTGCTGCTCCATTTTCTGAAGGTTCAACAGGGTGGAGGTGCGGCGACCAACTTGGCCCGGTTGCATCCGGAGGGGTCGCCGGAGATCAGTAGCAATGGCGCGCTCTTTTCTTTTGCGGTTAACCATCTCGGCACCTGGATGAAATCGCGGACCGTCACCGAATGGCTGGGACTCGCCCTGCCGGCGACCTTCGGGCTCATCCTGCTGCGGCCGCATTTTCTTGTGGCCGGGGTGCTGACAACCGCGATCGCCTGGCTCGTGCAGGAATCCGTGCTTTGGTCACCCCGATTCGTCCAATCGCTGGCGTTCTTCCAACTCACCGGCTGCCTGGCGTTCGCTTCGGTCTATCAGCTGTGCCGGGACAGCTGGGTGCGTTCTCGGCGGAGCCGTGTGGTGACCGGGGGGGTTATCTTGCTGGTGGGATTTGGCGGGTTGTATGGAGTATTGAAACAATGGCAGGCCGTTCCGCGGACCACCGAGGTCTACCGGCTGAGACCAACCCTGGTGATCAATCGGGCAGATCGGATGCGGGCCGACCGGCTCTATGACAAATACCGCCGTGAAAGCCGGCAAAGCGAACCGGTGATAGCTTCCCCCTATTTGTTTCGCTATGCTCACGATCGGAATCTGCTTTGGTATAACCACCTGAAGGATCAGCCGAAGGCTGAGTGGATCCTATGGGACAAGAAAGGCGGCACCCCGCTCTCCACGTTGGTGGCATTCCTTCGGACTGACGCGGGAAGCGATCTTTCTGATTACGAATTGAGAGGGCAGGAGGCAGACCGATTTCTCCTTTTCAAGCGTCGGCTGGGGGCGAGAACGCAGGGCGTGTGGACGCCGGGCCCGGTGGTATTGGCTGGCGAGCCCGACGGTCCAATCCGGATGAACGTGCGGTTGGCGGAAAAACGCGCGGGCATGTCAGAACCGATCCTTTCACTTGGCCCGAAGGGAGACGGCGATTTGATTTTTGTGCGCTATTTGTCGGAAACCCAGATTGTCCTTGGAGTGGAGAACATGGGCCACGCGGTGCACCTGTCGCAGCCGGTCGAGTATCGGCCGGGTCGAACCTATGAGCTGGAGTACTTCAGCGGAGCGCTCCTGCCGGAGAAAAGCAACGGACCAGAGGACGCCAAGCTGCTGGCCGAACGCCGGCTCTATGAGAATCTCGAACGACTGCGTTGGAACGGCCAAGAAGTGCTGAATGTGCTGTCACTGCAACACCGTTCGGTACGGTCTGATGAAATCTACGTGGGCTTCAATCAGGTTCAGGCGGGTAGCGCCTACCAGGTGTTTGCCGGTGAAATTTCGGATGTGCGCCGCACCGGAAACCCGGAGATGCCGGATCAAGAGTTTGGCGCACTTCGGATGGTCTTGGAGTTGCCGGCGAAGGCGGCGGGCATTCCGGAGCCCTTGGTCGTGCTGGGAAAGACCGGGGAGGCCGCGCTGGGCTATGTCCGGGTGCTGCCCCATGGCCTGATCAAAATGGGGACTGAATTCTGGGGGTGGGGCGCTCAGGAGAGCGAACCGGTGCCGGCGAACAGCACTAAACCGGTGGAGGTCATGTTTTCCTTTCCCGGACTCTATCCACCGGTGGGTGATGCCCGCTGGGGTGATGTGCCGGTGGCCAAGCAAATCATGCTTCGCTCCAGCCTGATAATCAAGGTGAACGGGACCGTGGTGCTGGAATCTGGAGTCACCGCTCCCGTGCCGAATGTGTCGGCGATCACCTTTGGACAGAACCCTGCCGGTGGTTCATTGGTGAGTTGGGCGTTTACGGGGCGATTGCTGCTTGTGTCGCGGCTGCCCTTGTCGATCCCTTGAGCAAACGCCAACCCTCCATCCCGAGAAAGGTCCAGCCCAGCGCAATGGTGCTGAACGACAGCCAGAAACTGGCGAGCAGGCCAAACGGTGCCGCGTAACGCAGTTCCACCTGGCTGCTTCCCGCGGGAACCGGGAGGCTCACCAAGCCTTCCTGAGAGCGGCGCACTTCCACCGGCTGCCGGTCCACGAGCGCCCGGTAGCCGGCTTGAAACATACGCGGTGTCTCAAGCCAGGTCGCGCCGGCCGACTGCACGCTCGCGGTGTAGGGAAGCCACGAGCGAATCTGAACAGGCAAGGCTGCGGGATCATACTCGGACAGAAGAAGAAAGACCCGGTCTTCGAGTCCGGTGACCATCGCGCTCTCGGCTGGGATCAATTGGACGGCGACGGATTCCTCGCGGCTGGAGGTTGTGCTCAACGGCATGAACGGAGTATGCTTGCCACCCAGGCCGAAAGAGAGCGCTTCGCCATATTGTGGCAAACCGTAAATTCGGTCGATGGTGCCACCTCGCAGGAGGAGCGTGGCGGTCGGAAACGGGTCGGAGGACGCCACCAATTCGAGGAGGTAACGCTTGCCGGCCGTCAGAATGAGCGGACGCTGGGTCACCAGCTGGTTTACTCCGCGGATGAAGTGGTGTTCAGTCCGCACAGTGGTGCGAGCCATCTTGATGGCTGCTTCCTGATTGCCGCCCACGACGGTGTGCAGGTCATCGGCCAGGAAGCGGTTCTCTAGCACCGGATCGGTCGTGCCGTGCGTGAAGTAAGCCGGCAGGGTTCCGAACAGGCCGTAGGAATATCGGGTCAGCGTCACGTTTTCCGGCAACATGGGGACAACGGCATTCTCATCTGGTTTCGTCGCGGCCCGTGAGCCCGCGACAAATTTCCCCACCTCCGTTGCACTCCACAAACAGGCGGCGAGCAGCAGCCAACCCAGCCGCGAGGGTGGACGGCAAAAAGACCACGACGCACCGGCCAGAAAAATCAAGGTCGCTGCCAGAACAATATAGAGCCGCTGCATGGCCCAGGCTCCCGTGACCAGCCGGATCGCCGCGGGCATCAATTGCCAGAGGGCCAGGTTCAGGTGGGGAATCGGAAGTAGAAGCACGAGCAGGGCAGACACAGTGAAGACCAGCACTGTCAATTCGATCCGGTGCGCGCGCCAGATGAAGGGAATGGCCAACCCGCCGACGACCAGTAAACCATATCCGATTTGAAAGTCTCCCAGCTGCCGGCCAAAATGACTTAGTGGCAGCCAGGCGGCGGGGAAGTTATCCTGCAGCCGCAAGTTGATGAGGTCTGCACCCATCGCCAGCCGGCCACCGGATCCGATCGCGGGATCGGCCGGGTAGAGCGTCGCTGAGACCAACGGATACATGGCGGCAAGAAGAAAGGCGGCGGCGGCAGGGGCTAACTGTGCCCCGAGCACGCGCCACGCAGGCCGGGCCCAGACCAATCGGGCCAGCTGGAAGCCACTTGCGACCAGCGTGAGCCACAGGGCGATCGGGGTATGCAGCCACCAAGTGAATCCAAGAATGAAACCCAGGGCGGCGAAATGCCTCACATTTTCCGTCGAAAAGGAACGCAAGCTCAGGAACAACACCACCGGTACCCATGGGGCGGTCAACCATGACAGGTAGAGGTCGGTGTTGAAAGCGAGGCCGGCCACCCCGGGGCACGTCAGGAAAAGAAAAGACAGCATCCAGGCAACATAGCCAGGCACCTGCAGGCGGCGCAGGCAGACGTAGGCGCTTCCCGAGGCTGCAAAGGCGGTCAGCGTAATCAGCAGATTCTGCACCGCGATCACGCCCAACACACGGCCGGTCAGCAAGTCGAGCAGGCCGCCGAGATATTGGAAGCCGGGCGCGATGCGGATCGGAATGACTGGCCCGTTGAACTGGTATTCGCTCTGACCGACGAAAACCGGAAACACGTCGTGACGAAACTGCGTGAGCGCATCGGCGAGGAAAGTGGCGTAATAGTGTGAGTCGCCGCCACCATGGAGCGTCGCGCGAACAAATGGATGGAACACGACGGCGCTGATGGCGAACAGACCGATCCAGCGGAACACCTCGACCAACCCGCTACCGGGGGACGCGGCGAATGCCCCTGCTGCCATGCGGGTCAAGGCCAGGGCCAGACCCAGCCAGAAGGCGAAGATAAACGTTGGCCAAGCCGCGGTCTCCGGTGACCAAAGCACAGCCCACGCGAATGCCAGACCGAGAACGGTCCACGATCCTCGCCGATACCGGTGACTCTGCGCGGGATCACATCCCCCCCGCACGCAATGCCACACCAACCACGCCAGCAAGAGAAAGGCGAGTGTCAGCGGATTCGGACCAGCGTGCCCGGTCCAGCGGGGCACGCCATAGGAGAATCCGGCAACCCATGCGGAATCGGTACAAATGATATCTAGGCGGCGTGTCCGGAAAAGAACCACGGCTTGCCGCGCCGGGCCGATCACTGGCAAGCGGGCGAGGGCCGTGAGAACCAGCCACAGCGGTGCGAACCACGCGTGGTTACGAGGCAGGTTGAACCAGTAGATGAAGATAACTACACCTGCCAGTGCTACGATGGCGTAACCGGACAGAAAGCGTAGGTAACGGCGCCAAAGTGCCGGGATAAGGTGCGCCCGCGGTGGCACCAAAGCCGCGAAGAGGGCTAGGATCGTCACTTGCGCCGGCCACGGGGTAGGCGCAAAAATGGAGAACACCGTCGGGACATTCAGCGCCACAAGGAGGAGTGCGGCATCGACCAGCTTTTCGTGTTGGCGGCCGAGCCAAGCGTATGTCGTGCTGAAGGAGGGAGGCATGGAACTCGGCGTGTCGGATGATTTGACCGTGACGCCAATTGGGCGGCAAGCTGTATCCGTGCGCCGGCGGTCCAGCTTCCGGGCGCTTCAGGGCGAACGAAGGTGGAGCTTTTTTTCCACCAGCGCCCGGGCGGCGGCCGGCAAGAGCAATTGGGGTAGAAAGCGTCCGGCAAAGATGGGATCTGCTGTGGAAAAGCCCTGTGTATTGGTCCCCAAACTGACGAGATCATACGTGTCGACGTTCGCGATTAGCTCGACGGTCCAAACCAGCTGACCGTCGAGCCAGACCCAAAGCCGGGGCGGAGCCGTCTTGAGGTCATGAAAGTCCAGATCGGGAAACAGGCGTGGTCCGCGCCTGGCGACCTGTGGTCCAACGAATATCTCAAGGTGATATGTGCCGGTGGCAGAGCGGGCGAACGGGGGAGAAAGGCGTGACCCGATACCCCAGAAATCCATTCCGAATTGAAAGGTTCCGTCTGGCAGATTGCGTAGGTAGAGCAGGTTGCCCCGGCCAGCGACACCGGAACTCTGTAGGGGCTGCCCACCAAGATTTGACGGCGGTGGGAGTTCGAATTCAATTTGCCAGAGGCCTAGCTCAGCGATCGCCTTGAGCGCCGCAGGTTCCCGCAGGGGCAGGCGTTGGATATCGTAGAGGCGGCCAGAAAATGAACTTTCGGGCCGACCTGGCGCTCGGCCGAAATCGAGCAGGCCGGGCGACGAATCATAGAATGATTGCTGCGTTCGGATTACCATGGTGCCATCGATGGTTACGCGGGCAAAGTTCTTGATTGTTTCCCGAGGGCGGGCGGCCCAGTGGGGGAAGTAGACACATGCGACGGGCGGATAAAGTGACCCCATATCGACCTCAATTTCATAGGGCCGGCCGTACTCGATCGGGATGAGTCCGGTGCGTGCTCCGCCGTGTCCCTCGTGATAGATGGTTAAGTCTATGTAGCCGTTCGGATATTGCGCGGCAAAAAGAACGTCCTTGTAGCCGGGAGCTCCCGTGGCCACCAGGGTCTCAAACACCGGCTTCGGCTGGTGAACAAAGACGGTCTTGAACCGCAATGGACCATATTCGTGCCAGCCGGTCCGGGCCAGCAGACTGGCCGGATAATCGCCGCAATAAGAAAACGCCTGAAACGCCTTGGGATGAGTGGCGGCAAACCTATCGAGAAACTGAAGAGAGATTAGGAGGCAGGAAATCCACGCCGCCGTATTGAGCACCACGTATGCCCCCAGCCAGACGTCTTGCAGCGGCCTGGGGCGGGCGGTTCTCAAGGAAGCCACGCCAGCGAGCAGAACCAGCAGCAATGTTAGTTGGGGCTGGAAATCCACCAAGTAGCGTGTTGAGCGGTAGGGGAAAGTGGATGTCACCAGCAACATCGCCCCGAAAGAGAAGGCCAGTAGGGCCAGGAACCAGACGAGCAGGCCGGGAAGAACCGCTTTGCGCCAGACAGCGACCAAGGCGCACAGCCCTGCCAGCACCGGCATCAGAAATTGCCCGTGGGTTGGTTCTGATCCAAGATAATATCCGGCCGGGGAAGGATAGCTGGAGTGGGTGAAAAGATAGGGAAAAAAGGCGCTGAAAGTGGGCGGGGTGAGATAGTACCAACGCAGATTGGCGAAAATAAAGGCAGCGCTCTGTAACGGCTGGCCATTGCCTGAAATCGCGTTCACTTGGTGGGTGAGGCCGAATTCCAACGGATTGTCGAAGCGCGCGTAGTTGTAGGCCATGAGGCCGAGCCCGATCGCGCCGGCCGGGATGGCCACGGCTCCAGCCAGACCCACAAGGCGGCGCCAGCTCCGTTCGGCAGTTTCGCGTTGAAACACGAGAATTGCGACTGTGGGCAGCAATGGACCGAGGAGAAAAATCGTCGGCCGGCTGCCGACGCCGAGCCCATACGCGAGGCTGGCGACGGACAGCCACCGGAGGAGCGACTTTTCTGTATGTAGGGCGCGAAAAAGACACCAGGTCATGACGGCTATCCACATGTAGCCCCAGGACAGGGCGACCTCATACATGCCGTGTGAGACCAGCAGCACGGGCGAACCGGAGCCAAAGGCCAGCAGACCGACGGCACTGCAATCAATCCAGCCACGCGCTGCTGGAAAATAACGTGCCCGCGCCTCGGTATAGAGCCGGAACGAAATCAGAAACCCGGCCAGGACGGCGACAAGAACCGCGAGATTTTGCGGACAATCGTGGCCGGTTAGCGCGGCGTAGGGCCAGAACAGGGTCACCGCCGGCACCACTCCAAAATAAAGATAATACCGGCCGTGATACAGACTCGCGTCCAACAGATAGGGCGCACGCGATCGCAACGACGCATCGGGGCTGAGCAGGTCCGGATGCACTTCGGACTTCATATACAAGTGCCCGGCCTGGAATCCGTCGACCAGAAGATTGTAGTAGTCGTTTTTCTGTCCTTTGAGCGGATAGGCCTGCGCCCAGTCCTCCGAGATGGCGCCCAACCAGACCATGATGACGACGGAGGCCACCACGCAGAGTGGCAGGAGTCGTAACTTGAGGAAGGGCATGGCCGGACTTTTTGGAACCGACGTGATTTTTCGGCAACCATCAACAGCGATGGAGGTTCAGCTCTCGTGGGGAATCTTCCGCCTGTAGGGCACTGGCGAAGCCTGACTTTCCCGGAACGGTTTGAATTCTGTTCCCGTCAATGAACCGAGTTGATCGAGGGCGCTCGCATTTTATCACTACTGGAGGATTCGGCCTGCGGCTGCAAATCCACGGAGGTGCGGCCAAGCCGACTTTCCAAGTCATGGGACAGTCAGCACTTGGCGCAGGATCTTCTCCCGCTCCTCCGTGCCGATGAGCTCAGGTGTAATCTTGCCGTAGAAGTCCGGATCGGAAGTGGAGAAGCCTTGATGATTGGCACCAGGGGCGATCTTGTTGAAGGATTCGAGATGGTGTTGCAGGGGAAGCTTTCCAATAAACGCGCCGTCCAGCCAGACCATCAGTTGATTTCGATGGGCGACCAGCGCTTCGGTCAGGCCGGTGGGGGCGATCAGAGAGTCCGTGGCGATGGTAGGCCCGATGAATAGATCCACAGTATGCTCGCCCGGCAGTATGGAAGCAGGGAAGCGCAGCGGATAGCCGAAGCCCCATTCATCTAGTGTTAGATTCCATTGTCCGTTGGACACGGGGTGCAAATAGAGCAGGGAGCCATGACCAGTGGTGCCCCAACTGACCAAAGGCTGGTTGCCCGGCGGTGGCCGGTCGGGAAACACCAATCTGAGACGGAGCACACTAGAACGCATGGTCGCCGCTGCGACTTCGGACAACGACATTGGAGCCAGCCAGCGCATCCGGCTGATCTGACCGGAAAATCGGCTGGAGAAAGCGGTAAGCGTTGTATGATTGCCACCAATCTCCCGTTGCCAAGGGGCGGCCTCAAAGAGATCCAGTTTGCGGTCGATGGCGAGTTGCCCGTCAAAGACAACCTTGGCCGTTGTCTTGCGCGCATTCACGACCCACTCCGGACTCCCTGCGTAGACGGGATCGGACTTGGGTGGATAAAAACTACCGAGTTCGATCTCGACCGTGTAGATCTGGCCCGGTTGGTAGGAGAAAATCCGGCTTTTCGGACCCCCGTAGCCAAAATGGTCGATGGCAAACTCCAGCAAACCGCCTGGATGCTGGATGGCATACACGCTGTCGCTATAACCCGGAACACCGAGAGTGAGCAAGGGTTCGTAGACTGGGCGGGACTGAGCCGGGAAGGAAACGTCGAAGACCAGCATGCCGGTCTTGACCAGCCCCAACTTGGCCCAGAAAGCCCAGGAAGGATTGAGGACGCGGGTCAGGAAACCAAATGAGCCCGGTCGGGTATTGCGATAATAGTCGAACTGCTGAACGGCGGCCAAGAGATTATTGACCATCATCAGCAACGTCAGGCACAGCAATCCCGCGCGCCAAGCGCTCAAAAACCGGTCACGCACCCGGAGATGGCCGATGTTAGCGACGACCAGCACCCCAGCGGCGACCAGCGGCATCTGGAAATCCACCATATAGCGGTTGGCCCGGATGCCAAGCAGCAGGATGAATAACGCGGAGATGGTGAAGGAATAAGCGGCGGCAAACAGTAACCGCCGCAAGGTGGCGGGCCAGGATACCGCCCGGAAATAAAGCAGGGCGCCGACCCCGATCCACGCGAGCAGCAAGAAGAATGCAAACTGGCCGTGGATGGCCTCAGCCCCATAGTAACCGGAGGGACGGAAAGAGGCTGCGGCGGGAAAAATGAAGGGAAAGTAAGGCAGCAAGGTCGGGGGCGTCAGGTAATACCATTTGAAATTCGGCCAAAGAAACGCCGCGCTGATCAGCTTGTCCTTCGTTTCAAAGAAGGCATTGACCCCATAGTTGAAGCCGAATTCCCACGGGCTGCCGAAGCGGGCGAAGTTATACCAAGCCAAGCCGGCTCCAATGACGGCAGCGGGCAGTACAGCCGCTGCCGCCAGCTGCCTGCCGGTGCGCGAGGTGGCTTGACCTGACGGCAACCCCCGCAGACTCCACCAGGCGATCAGGGCGAGCAAAGGTGTCAAAAGCGCGTAATTTGGATGACAGCCTGCAGCCAGACCCAGACACAAGCTGGCCAGCGTTATCCAGCGCCCAGCCCGGGGCGGGTTGTCCAGCGCTCTGGTCGCAGTCCAAATGAACCCACACAGAAAGGCATAACCAGCGGCCAATGGCAGTTCATAGAACATGGCACGCCGGATCAGGAAAGTGGTGGCGGGACCGAAAGCGAGTAGCAGCAACACGGCGCAGTCGATCGTCATGCCCGGGCGGGGAAAATAGGTGCGCCGTACATCGCGATACCAAGCCAGGGAGGCAATGTAGCCTAGCAGGACAAACCCCAGGGTTGCGACATTCAGGGACAGATCATTTCCGGTAAGAAGGGAGTAAGGCGCCAGCACGGTGACCGCCGGGACCACACCATAATAGAGATAGTAATGGTCTCCGTACTGGGCGGCATCGAGCAGATAGGGGGAGCGTTGGCGGACTTCGATATCTGGGCTGAGTCGGCCGGGATGAACCTCTGCTTTCATATACAGGTGTCCCTCGAGGAAACCGTCCACGAGCAGGTTGTAGTAGTCGCTCTGTTGGCCGGTGAACGAAAAGGCATGTTCCCACCGGTCGCTTGCGGCGGCCAGCCAGATCATCAGGCTCACTGAGACCACAATACAAAATGACATGAGCCACGATCCGGGAACGCGCATGGGTAGGTTTTTTGGATCGTTGTCCCGGCCGGCGCAACCATCAAGGCAGAGTTCGGCGATGACTGTTGCCGGAGTTGGTTGCCAGCGGGAGTCGGTCCCTTCATCCGCGCTAGGCGGTTGTTTTCGCAAGTGCGGTAGTGACGGCGACCTAATCTTCTCCATAGATTTGAATAAACATGGGTGAAAACAGAATTCGAGTGATGGCTCCCGCGCTGATTGATGTGGGGTTATTGGCTGCCGCCCTGAAAGGCGGATTCTTGCTGAGTCCGGCCGCGAGGCCAGAACTTGCCATGCTCGGAGCGGCAATGATCGTGCAGTTATTCGCCGGTCCGCAAACAGGGCGGTTTGTACGGAATGCATTCTTGAGCGGGCTGGTGATTCTCGCGCTGTATGCTTTTTACTGGCAGCGGGCGCAGGATGCATGGCCACTGCTGCCATGGATACTAGCGCTGCCGGTCTGGCGTTCACTGACCGGCAAGTCCACCGGATTCTCCCGGCGGACGTGGCTGATTGATCCACAGCTGAGGGTATTGGTTCCGAAGGTGGTAGGTTGGGCGCAGAGGCTGATCGCGCGACCGGGCACGGAGTATCTTCGAGTGGTTGGGCTAGTAACGGCGGGAGTAGGTCTCATGTGGCCCTACCTGGCCCAAGGCATTGTGGGGGGAGGTGATGCCCAATGGTATGCCAACACGGTGGCGGATTATGTGGTTCAAATGCGCGCGGGATTTTTTCCGATTTGGGTGGGGCAGAGCGACTATTCCTTTTATGGCGGAGTCTTCCCGTTGCGATTTGCTCCCTATCTCGTTCATATGGCGGGGGTGATCGATTTGGCAACGGTGAGACAGCTGCCGCCCTACGTCATCGTGAACATATCGCTCGTTGTGAGTTTGGTCGGTGGCCTTGTCTCCATGTATGTTTGCCTTAGGAAGATTGTTCCTGACCAGCCGTGGACAGTAATGGGTCTGGCGCTCTGTTACGGATTGTGCCCAGGCGTCCTCGGTTTGGTCTACGCCCAGGACCTCTATATGTCTTATTGCACCCTGCCGTTCCTGCCGGTTGCCTTCCTGGGAGCATATCGCTCTTTCACCCGCAACGACTTCGGGGCGAGACTGCTCATGATTGGCGGGGTGGCGGCGGCTTGGCTGGCGCACCCACCCATCGGACTGTGGTGCGGGATCGTGATCGGGGCGGCCCAAATCGTACGACTCTGGGTGTTGGGTGACTGGCGGGCCACTTGGAAACTCGATGCGGTCGTCGCAGGTTGGTTTGTGCTCTTGGTGGCTTATTCCTTCGTGTCTGTGCGCAGCCTGGGGCCACTCGCGAGCGATGATCTGTTGTCGGCGGCGCATTACCATTTCGTCAAGGAGACCTTTCCGGCCAACTGGTTGCCCGTGAGTCCGTCGGTCCGAGCTCTGGACAATCTACAGCTCGGCTACGGGCTGGTCGCGTTAGGGCTGCTGGCAGGCCTTAGGGCGCGCGGGCCCGGTCTGCGCCTAGCCCGATGGTTCCTCCTTTGCGCGGCGGGCCTTATGGTCTTGCTGCTGCCTATCCCGTTTCTGACGGAATACCTGTGGCGCGCCGTGCCGCAGGTCGTGCTCAACATCACCAATGTCTGGCCGATGCAACGGTTACTGGTGCTCGCTGCCGTTTGCATAACTTTTGGAGTCGCGTCGTGGCTCGATGCTTTTCAAGGCGGCCCCTGGCCCCGCCGATTTTTCTATTTCCTGTTGATTGCGGCGCTCATCTGGGGTGGAAGCGAGGCGGCCAAGTTCATCCAGGTGGCCAACGCCAGTGCGGGTGGGTGGGGCAAGGCGGAGATGACGTTCCGGTCCGAAAACCGGCAGATGAGCGCCTCGTCGCTCGGTCCAGTCGTGATGCAGCCCCGGTATTTCAACCATGGGGTGACGGACGTGCAATTGGAGCACCGGTTTTTGGCGCCTGACAGTAAAGCAATCATCCGCAACGCCACGGACGCGATCCTGCCGGGCTTCGGACCGGGTAGCTGGTCATTACCGCGACGACTGGGGCGACAGTTCACCGGACAGCTCGACGCCAATCCGGGCATCTTGAACCTGCAGCCGGCCCTCACGCTTGTGCCGGGCAAGCATTACTTGCTTGTGCTGGAGTTTCTCGATCACGACTACACGGGAACTTTGTTGATCCAGGGTCGGGATTTCTCGCGGATCTATCGCTTGCCCGCCGCGGGCAACGAGCGCGCCTTTGGTGCCAATCCCACCAATGCCCGCTGGCTGGCACTGTGGCAGACTACAGGGCAACCCGAGGAAGTGCGCCTCCGTTGGGTGCCGTTCGCCTCCGGCGCGCGGCCCGAGTCTTACGTGCCGTTCGCGAATTTTGAATTGCGCGAGTATGATCCCGCCGCGCTGGACGTCGTGCTTGAATCGCTGCTGCCCTATCGGGCAGCAGTCAACGCCCCGGCCTCAAGCTACCTTGAAACACCCCGGCTATTCATCCCAAGCTACCGGGCGATAGTGGACGGGCATCAAGTGCCGGCCGAGAAATCGCCCGATGGCCTGGTAATGGTGCGACTGGAGCCGGGTCACCATATGCTGGAATTGGAATACACCGCTCCATTCGCGGCACGGTTGGCCTACTATGTCGGCCTAGTCAGTTGGCTGGCGTTTGTAGCCGAATGCGTGCGCTATTTCTGGAGGGGGTGCACTCAACGCCTGGCCTCATAGACCCAGCGGTTCGTCTCGAGCCACCGAAGGGTCCTGACGATGCCCTGCTCAATCGTCAGTTTTGGTTTCCAGCCGGTGGCCTGGATTTTCTTCGTGTCGAGAAAGATGAAGGGATTGTCGCCGATCCAGCCACGGTCGCCCCCGGTGTATTCCAGCTTCGGCTTCACGCCCAACGCCGCGCAAATGGCGCGGATGCTGTCGTTGACCTGCACGAATTCGGGCGTGCCGAGGTTGTACACCTGGGTGTGATGCTTGGCGTCGCGGGCGGTATGCTGGCGCGCGACGTGCAGCATGGCATCGAGGCAGTCCTGCACGTAGAGGTAGCTCTTGCGCTGCTTGCCGTCGCCCAGCACGCGGAGCCGGTCGGGGTGCTCGACGAGCTGCTTGTAGAAATCGAAGACGTGGCCGTGCGTGTAGCGCTCGCCGAGGATCGAAACGAAGCGGAAGATGTAGGCCTCGTCCAGCTGGCCGCCCTCGGCGTAGGAGGAGATCAAGCCTTCGCCCGCGATCTTGGAGGCACCGTAAAGGGAGGTCTGGATCGGGAACGCGTCGGTCTCGGGCGTGGGCCGGTCTGGGGTGACCAGGGCCTCGCCGTAGGTTGAGCCGGTGGACGAGAAGGCGATGCGGCGCACGCCGTTGGCGCGCATGGCCTCGAGGACGTGGAAGGTGGCGATGGTGTTTTGCTCTAGGTCCTTCTTCGGATGATGCCAGCCGTCCTTGATGTCGGCGTTGGCCGCAAGGTGAAAGACGAAGTCGCTGCCTCCTACCGCGGCGGTGAGTGCAGGGAGATCGAGGTTGTCGCCGCGCACGAGCCGGAAGCGCGGGTTCTTTGAGGCGCCTTCGAGAAAACGCTCCTGGCCGGTGACGAAGTTGTCCCAACCCGTGACGGTGACGCCGTCGGCCAGGAGCCGGTCAATCAGATTGGAGCCGATGAAGCCGGCGGCGCCGGTCACGAACACGTTTTGCATGAAGAAAGTCAGGCGGGCAGCGGCTCCGAGCGTGGTTTCAGCTCAAGACCGATGCAGAGATTGATGGAGACGAAGGGCAGGAAGAGCAGCGGGAAGAAGCTGCGTGCCTCGATGGTGAAATACGGATCCAGTTCCGCGAGGATCTCGTGCGGTAGGTTGATGTGTTCACGCTTGTAGAACTCGGCGTAGCCGCCGCCAAAGCGTTTGTTCCAGACGCGTTCGGCGGAAATCTTGCGG
This sequence comes from uncultured Oleiharenicola sp., assembly GCA_964652485.1. Classification (GTDB taxonomy): domain Bacteria; phylum Verrucomicrobiota; class Verrucomicrobiia; order Opitutales; family Opitutaceae; genus Lacunisphaera. Next base: position 6,396 of record CAZZDB010000022.1, on the reverse strand, counting down.
GCGAGCGAATAGGCCAGGCTGCCTTCGGTGGGGATGACCACGAGGAAGCGGCCGCTCGACTGGTTGAGGAGCCGGTAGGCTTCGCGGATGGTGGCGGGCAGGTTGGGTAGGTGCTCGAGCACGTGCACTGCAATCACCCGGTCAAAGAAACCATCGGCAAAACTCATGCGTAGCTGGCAGTCACCGACCACGGTCTGAACATTCGGAAAACGTCGGCGGATTTCCGCGGCCATATTCTCGCGGAATTCGTTACAGTAATAATTGCGCTCCTGCTCCGGGGTCAGCTTTTCATAGTGCAGGTGCTCGCCGAGGCCCGCACCGATCTCAAGGGACGTCTTGAAACCGGCCGTAGAGTGCCGGACCGGGAAGTTGTGGTTGAACTTCTCGATCAGCCCATAGCGGTTGGGCAGCACCTCGTGCCAGAGTTTCATGAACTCGTCGCTGCGCTGCTTCTGCTCGGGAGTGAGCGGCGGGAGAATCTTGGGCCACTTGGCGGATTGCATGTCCGGCAACAATGAAGGGAGAATCACCCCGGCGGGAAGACGAAATTCACTGATGTCTCGAAATCCCGCCACAACTGGGCCCTACGGAGTGGAGCCAGTCGGGGTGGGAGCCTCTTCCGTGTCCGGGAAGAATCTTTCGGCTGCCAAGATGTGACCGGAAAAACGTCTGCCACAAACACTCGCCCCGACCCGATTCTCCCCGATGGTGACTTGGGCGGGTGGGGAAGCATAATAGGGCGACGGTCGGAAGAAAACAGTGCGGTCGTCGATCTTCAGCGTGAAGGATGCGAAGCCCGCGTCGTTCGAACCCGGAGGACCGCTCCGCTTGAACCAGCGAGACGGGGGATAAAGTCCGCCGATCGTGATTTCAACACGGTGGATGGCGTAGTTGATGGGGATCGGTTCTGAAACCGGCCCGCCTACCAACCAGTGGTCGAGGCCGAAACGGACGTGTCCCGGATCATCATAAATGACGTAGATGCAATCAGCCGCACCGGGTTTGCCCAAGGTAAGAAGCGGTTCAGCTTTCTCCTCCGGGAATCTCGGAAACTGCAGCGAGAGACGCAGTGAGCCGTAGGCGTGTTTTTCCTGCCAGATCCCATGGGCGATCCATGCGAATCCAAAACCGAGCAAAGCCACTGCGGGCCCGGCTATGGCGAGGCGGGGGTGGCGGCGCCAAAGACGCTTGAGACCGACCAGAACATCTTGTCGACCGGTCGCTTCCGCGGAGGAATCCAGCCCAAGTGACAGCGGGCGCGACTCGGTGCATGCCTTAAACAACATCCACGGGTAACCGGCAAAACACGCCAGGGAGAGCAACCACGCTGCTCGTAGAATCAACGGTCCTGGATACGTCAAGATAACCTGCGACTTACCGCTGGGGATCGGAACCATGGCCAAGCGGTTGGGTGAAGCGCTGACTTGGGCACTCAGCCCGTTCACGGTGGTCTCATAGCCGTCGAGATACATGCGCGGTGTCTCGAGAAAGCCCGCGGTCGTCGTATGCACCGTGGCGGTGTAGGGCGTCTGGTCGGTGACCCTGATGGGCAAAGTATCTTCCCGAAACGGGAAGACCTGGAGTGAAACACCGGTCGCACTCGTATTCACGACGACCTGCCGGGAACCCTTGGTGCCAAAACGCAAGGGCATGGTTTTCGCGCTGGCGGGTTCCGCGCCAAACGCCAGAGGGCCGCCACTCCGCGGCAGGAGATACGAGCGTTCCAGGCCATCACCTCTGATGCTGATTTCCCCCGTCACAGTTTGATCAGCAAAAGTGAAGACAAGAAGGTGTTCAGCTGGACCGGTCAGGTTCAAAACCGCAGACGGATTGACCGGGATTACTGGTGTCGGATGGACAGAAGCGATGATTGCTCTCGGATTATCCAGGGCCAGATCCATTTCGTGGTCGAGCAGACGTGATTCAAATTCAGGATCCATCCACCCATGGCTGAAATACCCCGGGGCGCGGTCGAACAGGGCGTAGGAGTAGCGGGTAAGCCGCAGGTTGTTTGGGGAGAAAAGCCGTGCTTGGACCACCGCTGGAAGCTTGGCGACGCCGGGCCGGCGGTGGACTGCAGCCAGATCCAGCGCATTCCAAACGCATCCCGCCAGCAGCAGCACGCAGAGAGCATGATAAACCCTGCACGACTGCCCGTTCAACTCGCGGAGGGCGCCCGCACCGAGGACGATGATCCCGGAGCAGAGCAGCGGACAAAGCCTCTGGGCCGGCCAATTGGTGAGCCCGACCAAACGTTCGGGCAGGAGCGTCCACAACGCGGCCGAAAAGTTGGGCAGTGGAAGCAAGAAGAGCACTAGCAGGGCCAACACGGTTGAAAGAAACAGCGCAGGCCAAATTCGGCGTCGAATAAACACAACGAGTGCGCCCAGCCAGCCCGCCCAGAGGGTCCATCCAAGCTGAATGCCGGCTTCAGCCGAGGAAAGAAGATAGGGACTGAATTCCTGGCGGAGAGCCCGGCGGAGATCATCTGCCGTGAAGGCGAACCCTGGCTTGGCCAAAGCGCCTGTTCCCAAGCCGAGGGTGGCAAATGACACCCAGGCAAAGCAGATGAGTCCCGCCAGCAGCAGTCCTACCAGAAACTGCCGGGACCATTGACCGGGCGCGGCTCCGACTGTGATGAACCGCGTCACTTGGACGGTTGCCCAGATCAAGGTCAGCCACGCGGCGATTGGAGGGTGCGCATACCAAGCCAGCGCGAGGCCACCGGCAGCCACCAATTGAGCCCTAAGATCATTCCCGCGTCGTAGAATTCCAACCAGCCCAAACCAGCAAATCACCAGCCATGGGACTACCATATAGGTGGCAAACATGTCGTTCAAGGCAAGGGGGTAGATTGTCGCCGGACTTGTAACGTAGATTGCGGCGAGTAGGCAGGCGGCAATCCGTTGGCCGCCGGACACCTTCAATGTCACCCAATAGGCGGACCACGCGGCCAGCACGGCTGTGCAGATCACGGTCAGGTTTTGGAGGGACACAAACGACAGCTTGCACCCAGTGAGCAGATCAAGAAAACCGGCCAAGTGAGTGAAATAGGGCGCGGTGCGCAGCGTGTGAATGTTGCCGTTGAACGCATATTCGCTTTGCCCGGCAAGAATGGGCATCACGCCGTGGCGCAGCTGGGTCACAAAATCCGCGACCTGCAGAGCATAGTGATAACTGTCGCCTGCGCCGACCAGATTTCCATCCAGGTAAGGGCTGACCGAGAACAGGGCAACAGGCACCAACCCGGCCATGAGCAGCAAATCAACCGCAGGTCGCCATCCACCCGAGTCCTTGGCCCGGCGTATTTCATCTCGAAGAAGATACGCAAATCCGGCGGTCAGACTCAGGGCGCCGAGACCGAGGAACAACCAATAGAACATGTGACAACGGGCTATAAGTCCGGGCTAGGGCCAAATCCCTCGGCGCGGTCGACGATGAACTTCGGGCGGGCGCGCACCTCCTCGTAGATGCGGCCGATATATTCGCCGAGGATGCCCACCGAGATGAGCTGGATGCCGCCCATGAAGAGGATGAGGATGACGACGGTGGGGTTGCCGATCGGGAAAGGAAAGCCGGCCAGCTTCATGATGAGGTAGGCCAGGGCGATGAGGAAGGAGGCACCGGCGATGGCGAACCCGGCCATCGTGCTCAGCGTGAGCGCATAGGTGGAGAAGCAGAAGATGCCGTTGAAGCCGATGCGCAAAGAGCCGAGGAAGCGGTTGTAATTGGTCTCACCGGCGAACCGGGCCGGCCGGTCGAAGGGGATGATGGCCTGCTTGAAGCCGACCACGGCGACCATGCCGCGCAGGAAACCGTGGCTTTCCTTGAGCCGCACCACTTCCTGGACCACGCGGCGCGACATCAGGCGGAAATCACCGGTGTTGGGCGGGATGCGGACATCGGCGATCTTGTTGATGACCTTGTAGCCGGTGCTGGCGACGAGGGTCTTGATCCAGGGTTCGCCGGTGCGCTGGCGGCGTTGCGGCAGGGCGACGTCGTAGCCTTCGCGCCATTTGGCGACCATCTCCTGGATCAGCTCCGGCGGGTCCTGCAGGTCCACGTCCATGACGATGACGGCGTCGCCGCGGGAATACTCCATGCCGGCGAGGCTGGCCATGGGTTGGCCGAAGCGGCGGGAGAATTTCAGGAGCTTGACGCGGGCGTCCTGCGCACGGTGCTCGAGGATGACGTCCTCCGTGCGGTCGGGCGACGGATCCAGCGAGAAGATGATTTCGTAGTCCTCGGTGATACCCGACAGGATGCCCCGGATCCGCCGGAGAAACTCCGGGATGTTGCCTTCTTCCTTGTAGACAGGGACGACGAGACTGAGAAGCATGGCGGGAGGCTTACGCGAAAGGCGGCGCGGCGGAAAGGCCGAAAAGCGGCCGGCTTAGTCGAAGTCGATGTTGACGATACGGAAGGAACGCTGCCGCGGATCGGCCGCCGAGAGTTCGAAGAGCCGTTCGCTTGCCAGCGTGACCATCGTGTTACGATCGGCCGAGAGCGGCACCGTGATGCGCTCGGTCGCGTCGAGTTTAAGCGTATGCGAAGCGGGGGCGGCGCCGTTCACCGCCACCGCCACCGAATAATCCGTGCGCGACGGATAGCGGATCACCTCGATGAGGGCATTCCGGTGCTTGTCGGTGGCGGGGAAATTGAGCTCCGCCTGCGAGGCGACCCAGCCATCCTGATCAATGTGTCCCGGCTGGAAGAGATAGCCGCTCCGGTGCCAGCCGTTGACGAGGAGGTCCGTGCGGCTGAGGTTTTCGAAGGTGAGATTCTTGATCAGGAAGGAACGCTCGCGGTTGCCATTCGGGAGCGGGAAGGCCGCCGCGGACGCCAAGGTGACATGGTTGGTGGCGCTCGGCAGGATCGGCACGAAGGCGCTGTAGTAGGTTCCACGCGGGACGGCCTGGGCGGCGAAAGGCTTGCCGTTGATCGCGACCTTCAGCTCGTTCGACTCAAGGGGCGACCAGCCGGGCATCTCGAGATCGATCTTCAGGACCTTGAACTCGTCGAACGTCGGTGCGTCGAACGTGGCCGAGCGGTTGATCCAGCCGTCCTCGTCCACCCCGTCGAGCTTGAAGCCCTCGCCCTGGCGGTTCCGGATGGCCCGGAACGAGGCGAGATCGGGCAGGTCCCCGACTGAGATCTCATGCACGAAGGCGGAGAGGTGGCGCGTGTCCTGTTCCCCGTAGGGCATCGAGCCCGAGAAGTTTAGATGGACGGTGGTGATGGCCGCGGGTTCGCGGATGAGGCGGGTGAGGGTGAACTCGCCAGCCCGAAGATTCACGACCTCGGTCGGTCGGTCGTTGATGGAGATGGTCAGGTCGAGGCCCCGGGTTCGATACACCGGGGTGTCGGGAACATAGCCCTTGAAGGTGAGAACCTGGCCGGGGTGGGACGCCGCGAGCTTGAAGAAAGACTCGGTGCCAACCCAGCCGTCCTCGAACATGCCGGAGTATTCGAGGCCCGGGTAGCGCGAAAGGTCCTGCGGAAAGTGGGAGATCTTCGACGGGCGTTCGAGATGCTGGTATTGCTCGTCGGTGATGATGGAGATGTCCCGCGTGAAGCCGACCAACCGGCGGTCGTCCAGATTGTAGTGCTCGCCCCAGAGTTTCATCAGGCCGGTCTTGAGCTTGCCGATCGGTCGGGCCTTGTCGGCAAAATCCACCGTGAGGTAGGAGAGCTGCTCAAAGCTCTCGGGCTTGATCACCGGAGAGATGACCCGCGCGGAGCCGCTGCCCACAAACCCGAGCGGGTAGTCTTCCTCGCCGATCACCACGGCGTTGCGGGGCAGCCCGTAGCGCTCGCCGCCCAGGGAGGTACGGGTGAAGTCGACCACCACGCGGATGTGCGGCGAGGGGTTTACGAGGCGGAACATGTTGTAGCGGCCGGTGCCGTGGAAATACACGTTACCCTTAGTGACCGGTTCCGGCTCGCGCTGGAAGAATGCGGCCTTGAAACGGGCGGAGGAATAATAGTGAGGCCCGAGTTCGGAATGGATGAACACCAAGCGGTCGTGCACGTCCTTCTCCAGCTTGTATTGGTAGATGTTCTGGTAGTTCCAGCCGGTGCCGACATTGAATTTGTTGAAATGGTCCAGCTGGCTGCGGATGGCGACGAAGAGCCGGTTGTCGTAGTTGAGGTGGCGGGAGCTGGTCTCGGTCCAGTTGTTGTCGAGCTTGTTGATCGTCATCACGCGGTAGTCGGCCACGTCGCCCGTGAGGATCTCCGGCGGCAGGAACCCGCGAAGCAGGGAGAGCTTCTCGATCAGGCGCGCCTGTGGTCCGAGGTCGGGGTCGGGCGTGCGCAGGAAGGTCAGCACGGCGATGTTCGCGATGTTGTCCATGTAGCTGCGGCTGAGGAAGCGCGTGTCGATGCCCTTGGTGT
>CAZZDB010000021.1:0-30659 GCA_964652485.1 uncultured Oleiharenicola sp. | reverse complement strand
GGTGGAGCCAGATGATGAACTGCCGCGCCCGGAACATCGGGTGGCGTGTCGATTATTTCGTGGCCTCGGAGGTGCTGCGACCGCGGTTGAAGCGCGCGTGGATCTCTCCCGAAGTCATGGGCAGCGACCACTGCCCCGTGGGACTGGAGCTGAAGTGATGCCGCCGGAGGCCGAGCTGAAGACGCTGATGCTCCGTGCGCCGCGGTTGACGCTTGCGGTGGCGGAGAGTCTGACCTCCGGTCGCGTGCAGGCACGCATCGGTGCGGTGTCGGGCGCTTCCGAATATTTCTTGGGCGGCCTCACCGCCTACTCGCTGGAACAGAAGGTGCGGCACCTCGGGGTGAACCGGGCCCACGCCCGGCGCGTCAACTGCGTGTCGCAGCGGGTGGCGGTCGAGATGGCGCAAGGCGCCTGCGCGCTGTTCGGCGCCGATCTCGCCGTCGCGACGACGGGCTACGCCGAGCCATGCCAGGCGGAGGGCGTCGGGGCACCCATGGCGTGGTGGGCGCTGTGCCATCGGAAGCGTGGAGGCAAGGCGGTGGTCATCTCCGGATGGGTGGAGATGCCGGGCGCAAAGCGCGTCGTGGCCCAGGAACAGGTGACGCAGGAGGTGCTGCGGGCGCTGGTGGGGTACCTGTGGGAAACGCGCCGCTGAGCAAACGACCGCAAAAAACCCGCCGGGGTACGGCGGGCTTGGCCCAAAAGTCCTTTGATTACTGCGTGATCCGGGTCACGTAGTTATAGAGGTATTGCGCTTCCGGCGGGAGGGGGACCCAGTCGCTGAAGAGCAGCTCGGGCATGCGGTTGTTGCTGTTATAGAAAAGCTGGTTGGCTTCGTCGTGCGGCGACATGTACCCGGTCTTGACCGCAGCGCCGACGAAGAGGCCCTCGGTCGTGGAGTAGACCAGGACGTTGGCCTCGGTGGGGATGGACTCCGTGACGCGCTCGCGCTCGGCCGCCCGGATGCCGGCGACCACCTTGGCCTCGGCGCCGAGATTCATGCGGGTCTTGAAAAGGAGGCGCGCCGTCTCGTCGTTCATGAGCACGTAGACGGCATTGATGGCCTTGCCACCGGCCTGCAGGCCGAAGCTGAGTTCGCCGGCGCGGAGGAAGGCCGGCACGGACCACTTGCCGTTGGGCCGGCGGACCATCGCGACGGCATAACCATCCTTGATGCCGAAGATGAAGCCGGCCTGGAACTGGTTGACGATCACGATCCCCTTGGCGCGGTGGAGGATATCGGCGGGAATGGCGGTCCGGATGTTGCCCTGGATGCCTTGGAGGATGGCTTCGCAGCTGTCGAGGCGCTCGATCACGGCGGCGCGCGTGATGTTGGCGGCCGACGAGGCGCTGGCCAGCACGGTGAGGCAGAAAAGGGCGGTGAGGAACTTCTTCATGATGATGGTTCGGACAATAGGCCTGCGCCGGTTAAGCGCAAAGCTGTTTTCCATGACGCGTATAAACAGATTCAGGAGGGGAATGAAAGCCCTACTTCAGAGGGAGCGGGTGTATGACCCGTCGGACGGGAGGAGGTTGCACCGTTGTGCGCTGCTGCGCGCCGGGTGTTTGTCCTGATTTCTGGCCTGGCAATGCCGCGGCCAAAATCAGGCAAACGGTTATTCCAGCCCTCGGCGGGCGACCTCGTCCTCGTCCCAGCCAAGGTAATGACCCAGTTCGTGCAGATAGGTCAGCCTGACCTCGTCGCGGTAGGCGGACTCGTTGCCCTCGGCCTGGTCCCAGATATTGTCGAGAAACAGCAGGATCTGGGGCGGCAGCGGCTGGGTCTCGGCCAGCTCGGCGCCGTGCTCATGTCCGACAAAAAGGCCGAGGATATCCTCGTCGATCTCGTCGTCGATGATGTCCTCGGTGGGATGGTCCTCGTAGCATACCGGAACGGTCGCGGCGGCTTCGCGCACGCCAGCGGGCAGCCGGCGCTGGGCGGCGCCGACCACCTGTTGCGCGATCGAGGTCAGGCGGGCGAAAGTCATGCCGCCAAAATAGCCCGACGTTCGGGGTCCGCCACAAGAAAGCCCGGCACCGGACGCTAGCGCGGCATCTCCTGGGACAGGTCGAAGCGGTCGAGTTTTTCGCCCAGCCACCAGATGGCGGCGGTGGTCTCGAAGGCCAGTAGCCCGGCCGCCAGCACGAGGGCCGCCGTGATGGCGCTGGCGGGCCCCACGAGAGCGTTGGTGATGAACCAGGCGAGCCCGCCGACCGCCACCGCCGGCAGCAGGGCCGTGACCAGCACCAGGACATAGCCGAACATCACGATCATGTTCTGGCCCACGGCCTCGACCCCGCCAGCTTGTGCCGCGCCGGGTTTCGACCACGAGGGGAAATACAGCAAGGAGGCGAGGGGTAGGCACATCATCAGCACGATCAGCGGCGGAACCAGCAGAGCGATGCCCGCGGCACCACCCGCCCCGCTGGCGGCCAGCAGATGAAAACTGGATTTTGGGAACACGGTACTGCCGGCCATCACCACGCCCAGCAGGAACAGCCACTCGACAAATGTCACCACGAGGGCGGGGGTGAGCAGTTCGCCCGCCACGATCTGCCAGCCGGGCAGCGGGTATGATTTGGTCATCTCAAGCTGGTCGAGGATTACGGTGACGTTCCGCCGCATGAATACGGGGCCGAGCACCAGCAGGTAGGCTCCGAGCATGAGGGAGATGGTCCCGACGGCCTTCAAGTACGGCCGGTGGCCGGGTGTGTGCCCCAGCCAGGTCGTCACCAGCACGATGCTGGCGGCCGCGATGAACCAGGTGCGCAGCCGGTAGAACGGGCCGAGGGCGGTCAGAGATTTCCAAAGAAACGCGAGGGGTGCCCAGCCGGCGGGGCCGAGCGGGAAGGGCGGCGGACGCTTCCTTTTTGGCGAACGCGAGAGGGTCAGGCCACCTTTGCGCATTGTGGCGAGGGTCTGGGCGGTCTTGGCGGAAAGATCGAGGGAGGCTTCCTCGAACGCGACCGCCGAATGCACCACCCACAGATAATGGGCGGCGAGCAGCAGCAGCGCCGGCCCGGCCGCCGCCAGGAAGTCCCGCCAGTTCGATGCGAGATACGGTCGCACCAGCCAGCCGAACGGCGCCAGCAGCCAGCCCAGCGGCGGCAGTTGCAGCAGATGGCTCAGCCACAGGACATAATCGGCCGGCGCGTCGCCTACGACCAAGGTCGCGACTGCCTGCTGCTGCCGGACGACAAGCCACCACGCGCCACCAAGGAGGCCGAGCCCGCCCACGATCAGCAGTGCGCGCTTCCACCGGGTCAGGCCCATTTCCAGCAAACGTTCTCGCGCGAACGAGGTCGCGATATAATGCAGGTTGAGCGTGGAAAGGATCAGCCACCAGCCAAGCGCATGCAACAGGGTGCCCCCGCCGAGCAGGGCGCCGCGTCGGAAGATGAAGGACAACACCAGCGCGCCGAAGAGGACCGCCAGCTGGGAGCGGAGGAGCTTGTAGTGCAGCAAGCCGCGGCGGGAGAGCGGGGCGGGGAAAAGAAAGGCCGTCTCGGCCTCGGAAAATTGCAGGGCCGCCCGGTCGCGCCCGAGGATCCAGCCGCACAGCACGAGGACGAACAGCACCGCGGCCGCGAAGGGCACATACAGTTCCGTGCCGCCAGGCATGAAGTCCTCGAACGCGCTCTTCGCCCCGACCCGGCGGAACATGCCGCCGAACACAAAGAAATAGAAATACGCCGCGCCAATCAACGCCGCCAGAAGATACTTTGGCTGGCGCAGGCGGAGCAGCCGCTGGCGCAGGTTGTTGCGCAGCGAGGTGCGCGTCAGGTAGAGCAGGGCGTCGAGCACGGGGGTGCGGCTCAGGCGGCGGACGGGGCCGGCGGGCCGGGTGCCGGTTCCTCCGTGGCGCGGAAGAAAACGTCCTCCAGGCTGGCGTCGGGCTGCACCGCGAAGCGCGCGCGGATGTCGGCGATGGAACCGTCGGCGATCTTCTCCCCGGTCTTGAGGATGAGCACGTGCGTGCAGACCTCCTCCAGCAGGCTGAGCAGGTGCGAGCTGAGGATGAGCGCCGCGCCCTCGCGCCCGAGCCGGCGCATGGTTTCCTTCATCCGGCGGATGCCGCCCGGGTCGAGGCCGGTCAGCGGCTCGTCAAAGAAGATGACCCGGGGCGAATGCAGGAGGCCGCACGCAATCACCAGCTTCTGTTTCATGCCGCGCGAGAGTTCGCCGGGCAGCAGGTCGCTCTTGTCGGCCATCTCCAGTTCGGTCAGCAGCGGGCCGGCCCGCTCGCGCCAGTCGGTCACGCGGTAGATCCGGGCGACGAAGTTGAGATGTTGCTCGACGGTGAGATGCTCGAAGAGCTTGGGCTCGTCGGGCAGGAACGCCAGTTGCTGCTTGGCGGCCACGGGGTCGGTGGCGAGGTCGCAGCCGCAGATGCGCACCGTGCCGAGCGTGGGGGGAATGATGCCGGCGGCACAGCGCAGGGTCGTGGTCTTGCCGGCGCCGTTCGGGCCGACCAGCCCTACAACCTCGCCCGGCCGTACGGTGAAGGACAGGTCGCGCACCGCGGTAAATTCGCCGTAACGCTTGGTCAGGCCGGTGACTTCGATCATGGGCGGCACTGTGGGTGAATTGCCCCGGGGAGTAAAGCGGTGCTTCGCCGGCCGTTCGGCCCGGCGGTGAAATGTCCCGGAGGATTTGCGCGGGCGATGAAACCTGCGGCCCGGGGCCGCGTCGTAGTTCGGGTAACCCATAATTCTATCCATGAAAAACCCTCTCAAGCTAGCCCTCCTCTTCGCCGGCGCCTGTGCGCTGGCGGCCCCCGTCGTCCGTGCTGACGACTCCGCCGCTCCGGCGGCCCCTCCGGCCACCCAGCCCGCCGATCATCCCGGGCACCGCGGACCCGGCGCCATGATGGAACACATGGCCAAGGAACTCGGTCTCTCCGCCGACCAGGAAGCCAAATGGAAGGCCATTGGCCAGGAAGAGCGGGCGGCGATCGAACCCGTCTTTGCCGACAAGTCCCTTTCGCGGGATGAGAAGCGGGCGAAAATGAAGGAAATCAACGCGACCTATGCCGACCAGCGTCGCGCGATCCTGACCCCGGAACAGCAGACAAAATTTGATGACCTCAGGGCCAAGATGAAGGAACGTGGTCCGAGAAAACCCAAGGACGAGTAACCTTTCTGCTACCGGGTAGCAGTGAGTACAATAAGCGCCGCGGCGTGGGGCCGCGGCGCTTTTCTTGGTAACTGTCCGGAACACACACCGTCACCACCCCCAACCAAAATCCTAAGATGAATGCCAAATTCCCCGTCGTGATCACAGTGCTCGGACTTGCGTTGCTTAGCAGCCTGGCGATCGCCGCCACCACGTCCACGCCACCGCCGCCGCCAGTTGCGCCGCCCCCTTCGGGCCCGGCCGATGAGATCCGCGACCGCATCGCCGCAAAACTGGGTCTGACCGTCGAACAGCGCAAGGCCGTCGAGGAGCTGCGCGCCCGGCAGCATGACGAGATGATGGCGTTGCTGACGCCCGAACAGCAGAAAATGGCCGGGGAGATGCGCGGACAGTTTGAGGAACATCTGCAGCGCCCGGCCCGGGGCCATCGGTCCGGCGACCGGGATGGACATCGCGGACCGGCGATGCAATCGCGGTCCGAGCCTCCCGCCAATCCGCTGGAGATCGTCGCCATGGGCGAACGCATCAAGGACCGCATCGCGGAGAGATTGCAGCTGACGGATGACCAGCAGGACAAACTGGAGCACCTTGGCCGCGCCTACCGGGCCACCCAGCGCGACGCGGCGAAGAAACATTTGGAGGAAATGCGCGCGGTGCTCACGCCCGAACAGCAGCAGAAGTTCGAGGGGATGAAGCAGGCGCATCGCGGCGGCCCGCGCGGCGGACATCCGCCCTTGGTCGGCCTGAACGGCGGCCCCGAGGACGCGAACGCCTTCGCCCCGCCCCCGCTGCCTGAAGACGAGAGCTGAACGACAGCCTGATCCGCAAATCGCGCGCCGCACCCCCACCGGGTCGCGGCGCTTTTATTTTTGGACAACAGGCGCACGCCCGCGCACGCTGTCCGGTCATGAACCGGCGGGAGATCATCATTGCGGGCGGCGGTGCGGCGGGATTTTTCGCGGCCATCGCCTGCGCCGAGGCGGGATGTGCCGTTACCATCTACGAGGCCACCGCCCATCCGCTGGCCAAAGTGAAGGTGTCCGGCGGCGGCCGGTGCAACGTGACCCATGCCTGCTTCGAGCCGCGCGAGCTGGTGAAGCGCTATCCGCGCGGCGGCCGCGAGCTGCTTGGCGCGTTTCATCGCTGGCAGCCGCGCGACACCGTGGAATGGTTCGAACGGCGCGGCGTGGCGCTGAAGACCGAGGCCGACGGACGCATGTTTCCGGTCACAGACGACGCACAAACCATCGTGGATTGCCTGGAGAACGCGGCCAAGGAGGCAGGCATGCGGCTGGTGCTGCGCACGGGATTGAAATCGGTCAGTCGGAGCCCCGATGGGTTCCAGGTCACGCTGACGAACGGCGACTCGGTCCGCTGCGACCGGTTGCTGCTGGCGACCGGCGGCAACAAGACCAACACGGGATTTGAAATCGCGCGGCAGTTCGGCCACACGATCGAATCGCCGGTGCCGTCGCTCTTCACTTTTCACGTCGGCGATCCACGGCTGAGGGAGCTGGCCGGCGTGTCCGTCGGTGACGCGGTGACCACCGTGCGCGGCACGAGGCTGAAGGAGCGCGGACCGCTGCTGGTCACACACTGGGGCCTGAGCGGTCCGGCCGTCCTGAAACTCTCGGCGTGGGGCGCCCGCGAGTTGCACGACCGGAACTACCAGTTTACGCTCACGGTCAATTGGGCGCCGGCGTTCAACTTCGAGACGCTCCGCGCCGAGCTGGAAAAGGCGCGGGCAGCCAATCCAAGGAAGCAGCTCGGCACCTGGTGCCCGGTCGGCCTGCCACTGCGCCTGTGGGAGCAGCTGCTGATGGCGGCGGGACTCAGGCCGGAGGCGCAATGGGCGACGGTGCCCGGCGCGGCCTTGCGTGCGCTGGCGGTGCAGGTGGGCGCGGGGGAGTTCGCCGTCACGGGCAAGAGCATGTTCAAGGAGGAGTTCGTCACGTGCGGCGGCGTGCGGCTGGGCGAGATTGACTTCAGGACAATGGAGAGCCGCCTCCAGCCGGGGCTGCATTTCGCGGGCGAGGTGATCGATGTGGACGGCATCACCGGCGGGTTCAATTTCCAGGCGGCGTGGACCGGGGGCTGGCTGGCGGGCCGGGCGATGGCGGGAGGTGCCGCATGATGTCCTACCCCGAGCTGTTCGTGGCGCTCGTGCCGGTGTTCGCGTTGATCGCGCTTGGCGCCGCGCTACGGCATTTCAACTGGGTCACGGAGCAGGCCGAGGCAAGCCTGTTCAACCTGGTTGTGAACGTGACCTATCCGTGCCTGATCTTCGAGGCGGTGGCGGGCAATGCGTCGCTCCGCACCGCGGGCAACCTGGTGCTGCCGCCACTGGCGGGATTTGTGCTCACGGTGCTGTCGATGGGCCTCGGCTGGTACGTGGCCCGGGCGCTGGGCCTCACCATCGGGCACGGCCTGCGCACCTTCGCGCTGGCGGTGGGTCTGACCAACTACGGCTACCTGCCAATTCCGATCATGGACGCGATGTTCGGGCCGCCGAGCCGCGCCGTTTTGCTGGTCCACAATGCCGGCGTGGAAGCGGCCCTCTGGACGGTGGGCATCCTGGTGGTGACGGGCGTGTCGCCCCTGCAGGGCTGGCGCAAACTGGTCAACGGGCCGGTCATCGGGCTCGTCGCGGGCCTGGCCGCCAATCTGACCGGGGTGGTGGACCACGTGCCGGCGGCGGCGTGGAGCCTCGTCCACGCCCTGGCCGTCTGCGCCATCCCGCTCGGCCTGCTCATGACCGGCGTGAGCGTCCAGCCGCACCTCGATGATCCCAAGCAGCTGGTGGACACCCGCGTGACGCTCACGGCGTGGCTGGTGCGCCTCGTGGTATTGCCGTGGCTGTTCCTGCTGGTGGCGCGGTGGCTGCCGTGCTCGGTGGAATTGAAACGGGTGCTTGTGGTGCAGGCGGCCATGCCGTCCGCGGTCATCTCGATCATCATCGCCCGGGTCTACGGCGGGAAGCCGCTGGTCGCGGTGCAGATCATTGTCGGCACGACGGCGCTGGCGCTGTTCACCATTCCGTTCTGGATCCGGTTCGGGCTGTCGTTCGCCGGGCTCGCACCCTGACCGGTTGGAAACTTTCCGGAAAATTGCACCCCGGGTCTCGTTGACGGACCCAGCGCGGCCCGCCTCACTCGCGCCCCATGGACTGGATCACCGACCCGCAAATCTGGATCAGCCTCGTGACGCTGACGGTCCTCGAGATCGTTCTCGGCATCGACAACATCGTCTTCATCTCGATCCTCGCCGGCAAGCTGCCGCGTGACCAGCAGTCCCGCGCCCGGCAGACCGGCCTGATGCTGGCGCTCATCACGCGGGTGCTGCTCCTCTGCAGCCTGGCCTGGATGGTGAAACTCACCGCGCCGCTCTTTGCCGTCCTGGGTTTCTCCATAGCGGGGCGCGACCTGATCCTGCTCGGCGGCGGCCTGTTTCTGATTGGGAAGAGCACGAGCGAAATTCACGAGAAGCTCGAGGGCGGCGAGGAGCATGCCGCCCGGCGCGGCGCGCCGAAATTCGCGGCGGTCATCGTGCAGATCCTGCTGCTCGATGTCGTGTTCTCGCTCGACTCGGTCATCACCGCCATCGGCATGGCCACCAATCTCGGCGTGATGATCGCGGCGGTGGTGCTCGCCCTGCTGGTCATGCTCCGGTACGCCGGGACCGTCAGCGACTTCGTGCATCGGCATCCGACACTGAAGATGCTCGCGCTGTCCTTCCTGCTGCTCATCGGCGTGGCGCTCGTGGCCGAGGGTACGCACCAGCACGTCAACAAGGGTTACATCTACTTCGCCATGGCGTTCTCCTTCGCCGTGGAGCTGCTGAACCTCCGGTTGCGGAAAAAGTCGCAGCCGGCCGGCGCCCCCTGAGGCGCCGCCGTGACATAACGGCGGCGGCCCGGAGAAAAGCACTGGAATAAGTCGCGGTGCCGCGCATCTTGGTGGCAATGAAAGGACTGCCCCTGTTGCTCGCCCTGTTGGCCGCCGTCGGCCTGTGCGCGGCGGACGCCCCGCTCGAACGGGAGGTGGCGGACATAGTCGCCGGCCCGCAGCCGACGGTCGTGCATTTCTGGGCGCCGTGGTGCCCCAACTGCAAGGCGGAGATGGAGCCCGCCGGCTGGGCGCGGTTCATCGCCGCAAATCCGGGCGTGCAATTCGTGTTCATCGACATCTGGCACAAGGGGCAAAATCCGCAGCCGATGCTCACTGCCGCCGGCCTCGGCGCGCAACCCAACCTGCGGCTGCTGACACACCCCAATCCCTCGAAACTGGCGGCAGACCGGCTGGGCACCTTCCTCGGGCTGCCCGTCACGTGGATCCCCACGACGTGGATTTACCGCGAGGGCCGGCTGCGCACGGCCTTCAACTACGGCGAGATCCGCTTTTCCGTCCTGCAGCAACTGCTGGACGACGCCCGCGACAAGTGGGAGCGCTGATTTTTCAAGACCCCAAATTCTCAACCCTAATCCCTGATCTCAATACTGCCATGACCGCCAAACTGAACTGGGGCATCATCACCACGGGCTGGATCGCCCGCAAATTTGCCACTGACCTGCTGAAGTCGCGCACGGGCCGGCTGGTGGCGGTCGGCGCACGCCAGCTGGCCGACGCACAGAAGTTCGCCGCGGATTTCGGCGGGGCCCGCGCCCACGGCAGCTACCCCGCGCTCCTGGCCGACCCGGAGGTGGAGGCGGTCTACATCGCCACGCTGCATCCGGCGCACAAAGAGTGGGCCCTGAAGGCCCTTGCGGCGGGCAAACACGTGCTCTGCGAAAAACCGCTCACGCTCAACTTCGCCGACACGAAGGAGATCATCGACGCGGCAAAGGCGAAGGGCGTGCTGCTCATGGAGGCCTACATGTATCGCTGCCACCCGCAGACCCTGAAGCTGGCCGAATTAATCCGCGAGGGTGCCATCGGCGAGCTGCGGATGATCCGCGCCACGTTCAATATCTACCGCGAGTTCGATCCGGAGCACCGCATCTTCAAGCGTTCGTCCGGCGGCGGCGCCATCCTCGATCTCGGTTGCTACCCCGTGTCCTTCTCGCGGCTGATCGCGGGCGCCGCGCTGGGTAAGCCGTTCGCCACCCCCGTGGGCTTCCACGCCACCGGCCGGTTGCACCCAGCGACCCAGACCGACGACTACGCGGCGGCCGTGGTGAAGTATCCCGGTGAGGTCATCGCGGAACTCTCCTGTGGCTCGACCGTGATCCAGGACATCTGGGCGCGCATCTACGGCAGCACGGGATGGATCGACGTGCCGACGCCATTCTTTCCCGGTTTGGATGGCAAGACCGACCGGTTCTTCCTGCATCGGAACGGTGGCGGCGCGCCGGAGGAATTTGCCTTCCCGTGTCCCGCCGGCCTTTACGCCTACGAGGCCGACGCCGTGGCCGACGCCCTCGCTCGCGGCGAGCGCGAGGTGCCGAACATGACCTGGGCCGACACGCTCGACAACACGGCCATGCTTGACGCGTGGCTGGCGGCGGCAGGCGTGAACTACGACGGAGTGTGAGCGGCGCCGTCCGTCGTCGGAATATGGCTGTTGGCCGCACTGCGCTTGCCGCGGCGCGCGAACCCGTGCAATTTCCGCCCAACATGAATGCTGAATCATTTCCCGCAGTTTGTTGCGGGGGTTTCCCCGTGAAATTAGGATGCCGCCCCGCCAGCCCCGTGACAGTGAGGCCATGCAGACCGCGCGCAGAATCCCCCTCGCTGATTGACGCAGTCAAAAGGGCGGCGCTCAATCCCCGCCTCCTACCCGGCCTGGCGCTGTTCGCCACGCTGGCCACCGCCTTGTCCGCCACCCCAACACCCGAACAAGTTGCCACCGAAGCCGCCAAGGCCAACGCGTTCTTCGACCGCGTCTTTGACGAGGATGTCGCCCGCAGTCCCGAGACCATGGCCCAGCTCGGCATCAAGAAGGACATGGACAAGTGGGACGACCGTTCCGAGCAGCATGCGCTTGATGAGCTGCTCATCACCGTCCGCAACCTCGACGAGCTGAAGCGTACGATCAACTTCGAGGCGCTGGATGACCAGGCCAAGGTCAGCTACCGGATGTGGGTCGGCGACGCCGAGCGCTCCATCGAGGGCTGGCGGTGGCGCTACCACAGCTACCCGCTCAACCAGATGTCGGGACTGCACTCGGAGGCGCCGGCGTTCATCATCAATTACCATCCGGTCGACAACGTCGCCGACGCCCGCGCCTACGTCGCGCGGTTGCGGGGCATGGGCGCGCTGTTCGACCAGCTCATCACGGACGTCAAGGTCCGCGAGGCCAGGCACATCCTGCCTCCGCGCTTTGTCTTCCCGCTCGTCATGGACTCCGTGAAGGAGGTCATCCGCGGCCAGCCGTTCGACCAGTCGGACAAGAAGAGCGCGCTGTGGGAGGATTTCACCGGCAAGGTTGGCGCCCTTAAGGAGGTGGATGCCGCCACCAAGGACGCCCTGCTGGCCGATGCGCGCGCGGCGCTGACCGGCACGGTGCAGCCGGCGTATGAGCGCCTGCTTGCGCTGCTGGCGGCCGAGGAGAAGTTGGCCACCGACGACGACGGCGTGTGGAAGCTGCCCGACGGCGGCGAATTCTACGCCTTCCGCCTGCGCGCCTCGACCACGACCAACCTGACGGCGGACGAGATCTATCAGCTCGGGCTCAGCGAGGTGGCGCGCATCCACCACGACATGCAGGCCATCATGGCCAAGGTCGGCTTCAAGGGCGACCTCCAGGCGTTCTTCAAGTACATCAAGGAGGGCCCGCAGTTCTACTATCCCACGACGCCCGAGGGGAAGGCGGCCTACCTGAAGAGGGCCAACCAGATCATCGACGACATGCGCGCGCGGCTCGACGAATTCTTCATCACGAAACCGAAGGCCGCGCTCATCGTGAAGCCCGTGGAGCCCTTCCGCGAGCAGGGCGCGGCCGGTGCATTCTACGAGCAGCCGTCCGCCGACGGCTCGCGCCCCGGCACCTATTACGTCAACACCGTCGACATGCATGGCGTGCCGATCTTTGAGATGGAGACGCTCGCGCACCACGAGGCGATCCCCGGCCACCACATGCAGATCGCCATCGCGCAGGAATTGAAGGGCATCCCCAAGTTCCGGATGTATGGCGGCAACAACGCTTATGTCGAGGGCTGGGCGCTCTACACCGAGTATTTCCCGAAGGAGTTCGGCTTCTACTCCGATCCCTACCAGGACTTCGGCCGGCTCTACGATGAGCTGCTGCGCGCCGTCCGGCTCGTGGTCGACCCCGGCATCCACGCGAAGCACTGGACCCGCGCGCAGGTCATGCAGTATTTCCGCGACAACACCCCGAATCCCGAGCGCGACATCTTCACCGAGACCAACCGCTACATCGTGTGGCCCGGCCAGGCGACTTCGTACAAGGTCGGCATGCTCAAGATCCTCCAGCTCCGGGAGCTGGCGAAGAAGGAGCTCGGCCCGAAGTTCGACCTCCGCGAATACCACGACCTCGTGCTGAAGGACGGCGCCGTGCCGCTGGACATCCTTGAGGAAAATGTCCGCGCCTGGATCGCCCGGAAAAAGTCCTGAGATCGGTTTACTTCGTCAGGCCCAGTTCGCGTTCGAGCCAGGCGACGCGGTCGGCGGCGACCGCAGGGGTGTGCAGGGCGTGCCCGTCGGCATACGTGACCAGCTGCTTGCGCACAGGGGCGGCCGCGTAGGCCTCGGCGGCTTGGGTCGCGCTGACGTATTCGTCCTTGTTGGCGAATTGGAAGAAGACCGTCGCGGGGGCGAGGTTGGGGACGAAGTTCACCGGATCCAGCGGGGTGATCTGTTTCTTGTAAGCTTCGAGGTCCTTCGGCTGGTGGGCGAAGAGCGCCCACTCGATGAAATGCGGCACGCCGGCCATGAACACATAGGTCTTGGCCCGTCGGTCCAGTCCGCCGGCGATCATGCCATACATGGCGCCAAAATCATGGCCGACATAGGCGACGCGCGACGGATCCACCCCGGGCTGGGCCAGCAGCAGGTCCATGGCCCGGCGCAGTTCGATCACCTGCCGCACCGAAGAGTCGAAGTCCTGCTCAGGCACACGGTCTTCATACCACTTTGGCTTTGCCCACATGGTGTCGACCAGCAGCGAGACCACGCCCCGGCCGGCCAGCGTCACGGCCTCGTCCAGGAATTCCGTGCGGTTGGTCGTAGCCGGGTCGCCGAGCCAATGGACATAGAGGATCGCCGCGTGCGGGCCCGGCGTGGCCGCGGTCACGACGTAGGCCTTGATGGGATCCTTGACGCCGACGAAGGTGATGTCGCGCACGGTGGCGCCACCACGCTGCTCCTGGCCGACCTCGACGACATTGAGCGACGCGGCTTTGTCGTAGCTGAACAGTTCGGAGTCGGTGGCGAAGGCCGGATGGGCGGCCGCAAGGACTGACAGCAGGAGGGCGGAGATTATTCGCATGCCGGTAGTCTGATGAAAAAGGGGCCTTGAGGCAACCATGTGCGTCAATTGCCCGGGGAAAGCCACCGCCGCCTGTGACCTTCAGCCGGAAACCCGCCGCAGGTTGTCGCACACGATGGCGGCGGCGATGGCGGCGTTAAGCGACTCGGCCTTGCCCAACCGCGGGATCGTCACTCGTTGCTTCACGAGCGCCTGCACGGCGGCCGAGAGGCCGTGGCCTTCGCTGCCGATGACGATGATCGCATCGCGCCGCGGCTTGAGCTGATGGACATCGTCGCCTTGCAGCTCGCAGCCCAGCACGGGAGTTCTCGTCCCGGCGAGTGCCTCCGCCAACGCCACCGTATGGACGGTTACACGGGCGAACGACCCCATGCTTGCGTTGATGACTTTCTGGGAGAAAAGGTCGGCGCAATCCAGCGAGAGCAGCACTCGGTCGAGGGCGAACCAGTCGGCGAGCCGCAGCAGCGTGCCGACGTTGCCCGGGTCCTGGATGCCGTCGAGCGCCAGGGTCAACCCGCGGTCGAGCGCACCGGCGGACAGCGGGACGCGGTTGATCCTTCCCACGGCCAGTACGCTGGACGGGGTGGGAAAATGGCTCGCCCGGGCCATTTCTTCCTCAGTGATCTCGCGCACGGTAACCTGGCCCCTTGGGCCCGACCAGGCCGCCGTCGCGTAAATCTCCAGCAGAGGATAGCCATCCGCGAGCAGTTCACCGACGACCTTTTCACTTTCGATGACAAACAGGCCGGCCTCCTCGCGGTGTTTCTTCTCGCGCAGGGTGCGCAGGCGGGTCGATTCGGCTTTGGAGAGCGGCATCCCGGGCAGCAGAACAGCGGGCTCCGCCCATGGCAACCATGGCATTTTGGGTTTGTCATTGCGACGAGTCCCGGTTGCCGGGGCGACGAGGCAATCGATCTAGCTGGATCGCCACGGAGCGCTTCGCGCACCTCGCGATGACAAGCGGAAGGGGGACAATCGTGCCGTTTGCGTCACAGACAGGTTAAAAGGGTCATAAGCCAAGCACGCGTCTTGACGGTGGCGCGCCGGCCGGCTGATTTGGAGTCGTTCATTAGTTAGTGTGTGTCTGCCGCGGCCCGGCTTCCGCAGGGAAGTCCGGGCCGCTGCTTTTTTTGGCGGCAGACCCGGGGTAAAGCCTCCCCCGGCCGCCGTCACCTTGGCTCGCGCGGCTTCGCTGCGATCGGGCGGGGATACTCCAAGCCGAAGAGCGTCGGGTGTGCTTGGGGCCGGCTGTCGGCGCCCGGCAGGAGGTATCGGAAAAAGTCGGCGAAACGGATGCTGCATTGCAGGCGGCGCAGACCGTGCGTGTCGATCTTGGGGTTCACCTGGATAACGGCGTCGGAAAACGGCGGCGAGTTCTTCACCTTGAGCGCGACCTTGCGCAGCTCCTCGACCGGCGGGCCGATGTCCTTGATGAGCGCGTCGAACCGCAGCAGGTCGGCGTAGGTGACCGGCCCCCAGAGCTTGCGCCAGAGTTCCGGCGGGATCACGGGCGCGGTGAAATTGACGAGGCGCCTTTCCTCGCCCTCCTCCTGCCAGAATCCGACGACAAGCATGAAGGGTTCGTCGATCTCATATTGCGAGAGAGCGTCGCCGAGATCGATGGCGCCGCCATACTGGACGGTCTTGGCGTTCACCGGGATGCCACCGTGGCTTTTGTTCTCCGCGGCGGGAATGTCCCAGCGCTGGGTGTAGCTGGCGGGCTTGTAGCCGTCGAAGAACGTGTCGCGCACCCATTTCTCGAAGACCAGGCCGGGCCGCGGCGCCTCCTGGGCGGAGGCGGCGAGGGCTGCGGCCAGCGCGACGAGCAGGAGGATCCGGCGGCTCATCTTTCCAGGAAGACGCGGAGCATCTCGAGTTTCTCGGTCCAGTAGGCCTTCATGTCCTCGGCGGCCTCGGGGGTGGTGAGCTTGCCGTGCTCGGGTACCACCTGGCATTTGAGCGGACCCTTCGGCCAGAAATTCACGCTCAGGCTGGTGCCGTCCGGCCAGAGGATGCGGATGGACTTGTGGGGGGTGGCCTTGCGCACTGCCAGAGGGGTGTGGGGCAGCCATTTCTCGCGGAGCCCCGCGTCCCGCCAGGCGGCGAAGGCCCGGTCTACAGGGGCCGCGATGGTCTTGCTGACGCTGATCTCGAAGCCGTCGGCCTTTTGGTGCGCCAACCGCAACCCGCGGGCCTGTTCGTAGCCGACCGCAACCATCTGGCGCCACCAGTCGGACAGTTTGTATCGGGACTGGAGCAGCCGGACGATGTCCCGATGGGGCAGTATTCGCGCCCCGGCCCGATCCAGCAGTTTCAGCCATTCGGCCCAGGACCGCCCCGTGGCCTTCTTGACTGCGGCGGAGCTGATCCCGCCGTATTTGCCCGCTGTGCGCTTCATCGATGGAGTGGGCTTGTAAAGGAGCGGGGGCCGGGCCTCAAGGCTGATGGCACGGTCGGCCGAATCTTTTTGTTTCCGACGTCGCGTGAAACTGCTAGGCAATCCGACATGAGCGAAGACAACGCACCCAAGCTGCGCCTGAAGCCCAAGCTGGCTGCCGATCCTGCGACCGCTCCGCAACCTTCCGCCACTACTCCGGCCGTCCCCGAACCGTCGTCCGCTCCCGCGCCTGCCTCACCCGTCGAGGCCCCGGCCATCCGGCTCAAGCCGCGCCTTTCTAATCCGCCGGTGCAAACGGCGTCCGCCACTCCAGTTTCAAACCCACCGGTCGCGCCTGCGCCCGCGTCCGAACCAACCACGCCCGCGCCTGCGGAATCCTCGGCAGTCCGGCTCAAGCCGCGCCTTTCGAACCCGCCGATGCAGCCCGCGGCGGCGAAACCGGCAACCACGCCGCCCATGCCACCCCCCGTTGCTGCGGCGCCCACCTCCGCGCCCCCGGCTCCAGCGGCGGCGCCGGCCGCGGCCCCGGAAAAGTCGGCGGGCAAGTTCAGTCTCCGACCCAAAGCCGGCGCTCCGGCCGCACCGGCGCCCGCTCCAGCCGCCGTACCGGTGCCCGTCGCCGCCCAACCGCTCCCTGAGGATGTGCCCGAACATCCGGCCGGAATACCTTCTGGCGAGCCCCCGGTCGACGCACCGACCGATACGGATACCGGCACCGGAGGCGAACCCGGCGAAATCACCGCGATGCGCAAGGCGTCCAGCGCGCCGTTTCCGCCGCCTGCCGGCAATTTTCCCCCGCCGCCCGGACTGACCAGGAACATCGCGGCGGCCGAGAGGACGGCCAAGGCCGGGAAGAGGGCCCCCGGCAAACCCGGGTCCGCCAAGAAGCTTATCCTGCTGGCCGGCAGTGCCGTGGCCGCGGTGGTCGTGCTGGGCGGTGGATATTACGCCTATCTGAAATTCACGGCGCCACCCCCGCCGCCTCCGCCCCGGCCCAAGATCGTCGCCAAGCCGAAGCCGCCCCCACCGCCTGTAGAAAAGGCCCCGGAGGCGGTCGTGGCGGAGACCCCGAAGCCCGCGCCCGAGGTGGCCAAGCCGGCGGAGACACCGGTTCCTGTGGTTCCCGCGGCGCCGCCCCCGCCTCCGCCGGCCTCACCCGCGTTCAAGGCCTGGGTCGAGAACCTCAAGGTCAGCGGCGTGCGCGCCGGTTCCAACCCGAAGGTCTTCATCGGCGGCACGGCCTATGCGCCCGGCGACCTCGTCAATCCGCAGCTCGGCGTCAGCTTCGTGGGTTACAACACGGAGACGCGCATGATTATCTTCAAGGACACGAGCGGCGCCAAGGTCGAGCGGCGGAACTGATCGCTTCCCGGTGGGGTCGCCAGGGCGGAGTCCGCAACCGGTCCCGCGGTATTCCATCCATTTGCCGGAGGTCCATTCCGCCGCGCGACCGGCTGCATGTTTCCGCCGGGAATCACGGTGACGTCTGGGGGCGGGCAGTCGGTGAGGGTGAACTCGGGCTGCACGGTTACGGTGTCTGGGTGCGCATCGGATCATCGTCGAGTCCGACAAGATAAACCCGGAAGAGTCGGTGCCGGCCGGCGGCGGCGAACACCCTGGCCGGGCCGGAAGAATCAGGGAGTTCCGCGCCCGGCCAGCCAAGTATGGCGACATTGCGCCGTTCCTGGGTCAGGGCCGCGGCGGCTAGGCCGTTCGACAGACGAAGCCGCCGGTTCATGTTCAAGCGGCGTGGAGCGCCGTCACCGGATTGACCGAGGTGGCGCGGCGCGCCGGCAGCAGGCAGGCCCCGATGGTCACGGCGAGCAGCACCAGCACGACGGCGCCAAAGGTCAGCGGATCGGTCGGCGGCACGCCGTAGAGCATCGTGGTCATCAGGGTTGAAAGGAAGAAAGCCGCCGAGGTGCCCAGCACGAGGCCGGCGCCGACCAGACCAAGCCCCTGGCGCAAGATCATCCAGAGCACATCACCTCGGCCCGCGCCCAGCGCCATGCGGATGCCGATCTCCTGGGTGCGTTGACTCACGGAAAACGCGAGCACACCGCCGATGCCGGCCGCAGTGATGAGCAGGGCCAGGGTGGCGAAGAGGGCGAGCAGCGTCGCCATGAGCCGCGGCGAGGAAAGAGCATTGTTGCGGACCTGCTCGAGCGACTCGATCGACGTTATCGGTTGCGCCGGGTCGGCGCGGTGAATCGCGTCGCGCAGTTCGCGCGTGAGCACGGCGGGCGTGGCGTTGGTGCGCAGCAACAAGGTGGCGGCAATCAGGCCGGGGGTGTTGGAAAGCGGCACGTGCACCTCGTCCTGCGGCTCGGCATCGAGTTGCTGGCGCGCGTTTGCGATGACGCCGACGATGGTCGTCCACGTCGTACCGTTGTCGAAGGTGATGCGCCGACCGACGGGATCCGCGCCAGGCCAGAAGTGGCTCGCGAGCGACTGGTTGATGATGGCCACCGGCGCAGACGTGTGCGTGTCGGTCGCGAGGAAGAAACGGCCGCGTAGCAAGGACTGGCCGACGGTCTTGAAGTAGTCCTCGGTCGACGCGAGGCCGATGGCGTGCGGCGACGGGGTGTTGGCATCAAGCGCCTGGTGCTCGAGCCGGAAATTCGTGATATTATTGGCGACGCCGTTCAGCGGCTCGGATCCGGAAACTGCGACCGCCTGCACGCTCGAGATCTTCTGCACCTCCTGGATGGCGCGTGTCCAGAAACCGAAGCGTTTTTCGAAATCGTTCAACCGCGTCCAATTCAGGCTGATGTTCGCCGCCAGCACGCGGCCCGTGTCCATCCCCGGGTCGACGCGCGACAGGTTATACAGGCTGCGCGCCGCCAGGCCCGCGCCGACCAGCAAGGGCACCGAAATCGCGACCTGGCCCACGACGAGCAGTGAACGCAGCCCGTGACGACCCGCGCTGGCGCCGCGTGCGCCGTCCTTGAGGGTGTGGACGAGGGCGTCGCCGGCGGGCAGCGGCGCGCGCGAGCCGAAGAACAACCCGGTGAGCAGCGTGACGACGAGGGTGAAGGCCAGCACCGGGCCGTTGATCTGAATTTCGTCCGCGCGTGGCAGAAAATGGCCCGCGTAGTCGACAAGCAGGCGCAGTCCACCCGCTGCGAGCAGCAACCCCGCCGCGCCGCCGAGCAGCGCCAGCAGCGTGCTTTCGGTCAGCAGCTGCCGGAAAATTCGCGCGCGGCTGGCGCCCATGGCGACGCGGACCGCGAGTTCCCGATCGCGGCGCACCAGCCGGGCAAGGGTGAGGTTGGCCACGTTGGCGCAGGCGATGAGCAGCACGAAGCCGGAGGTGGCCAGCAGCACGAGCAGCGGCTTGCGGGCGCCGCCGGTGAACGCGCTCGCCAGCCCCTGCACCTCGACGGTGTAGCCGTCCTCCTGCGGATAGTCTTTTGGAAATTCGCCACACAACTCGACGCCCACCCGTCGAGCGTCGTCGAGTGCTTGGACAGGGTTCACCCCGTCCTTGAGGCGGCCGAAGACATTCGAGAGGAGGCGAGCGTTGCGATTGGTGAGCACCCGTTCGGCGCCGCGAAACGGGCAGGCGCTCGCGGGCATGAAGACCTGGTCGGCGTTGGGAAACGCCGGAAGCGGCGGCAGCACGCCGACCACGGTGTGCGGCTTGTTGTTCATTTCAAAGACCTGGCCGACCACCTTCGGGTCCCCACCGAAGCTGTGCTGCCAGTAGTCATAGCTCAGCACGAGCACCGGGGCCGCCCCCGGTTTGTCCTCCCCCGGCAGGAATGCGCGCCCGAGCTGCGGTTTGACGCCGAGCAAGTCGAAGAAATTGTCCGACACGACACCGGTCTGCACGCGCTCGGGCTCGGCCCGGCCGAGCAGGATGAAAAACATCGAGTGATATTCCGCGAGCGCGCTGAACGCGCGGTTGCGGGAGCGAAAATCCATGAAGTCCGGCACCGAAAACCCGAGCGAAGGCTGGCCCGCCTTCGGGGCCGCCTGGTTCAGCATAAGCAGCCGGTCGGGCGCCGCATAGGGCAGGTCGCGCAACAGCACGCCCTGCACGACGGAAAAGATCGCTGTGTTCGCGCCAATACCGAGCGCGAGCGTGAGGATGACGACCAGGGCGAACCCGGGATTGTGCCGCAGACCGCGCACGCCGTACGCCAGATCCTGCTTCAGATTGTCGGCGAAACGCACGCCCCAGGCATCGCGGCATTCCTCCTGGGCCTGCGCCACGCCGCCAAAACTGCGCATCGCGGCCAGCCGGGCTTCGGCAGGATCAATCCCGGCCCGAATATTGGCCTGGGTCTCCATCTCTAGGTGGAATTCGACCTCCCGGGCCAGATCGCTCTCGGCCTTCGTGCGGCCGAAGAGAGAGCGCAGGCGGGCGTGGAGTTTCATGGGAGGAACGAGTCAGGCCGGCCCGGCCTTGAGCACAAGGCCGACGGCGGAAGTGAATCGTGTCCAGTATTCCGTCTCATCGGCGAGCTGCTGCTTCCCCTCGCGGGTCAGCTTGTAGAACTTGGCCTGGCGGTTGTTTTCCGAAACGCCCCACTCGGCCTCGATCCAGCCCTGATGTTCGAGCCGGTGCAGCGCGGGGTAGAGCGAGCCCTGGTTCACGACGAGAGCGTCGCGCGACAGCAACTGGATACGTTGGGCAATGCCCCAGCCGTGCATGTCGCCCCCGGCAAGGGTGCGGAGGATGAGCAAATCGAGGGTGCCTTGGAGGAGTTCGCCTTTGAAGTCGGGCATGGGGTTCTTGTAGACGTCCGACAGGAGAATCAGCTCTTGTAGATTGTCAACAAGAGAAAGGCGCTGCCTCAGTTCGACGTGAAAGCCGCCTTGATGGCGTGCAACAGTTCGGGGTCGGTGATGCCGTTGACGACGAACTGTACGCCCATGGTCATGATGAGGAAACCCATGATCTTGGTCATGGCGTTGACCCCTACGGGCCCGATGATCCGCACCAACCGGCCGGACAGGCGCAGCACTGCGTAGGTGACGAGCGCAACGGAGACGATGCCGAGGATGATGGCCACGTAGTCAAGCCAGCCCGTCGCGAGTGAGGTGAAACCGAGCGTGACGGCAATCGACCCCGGTCCGCTGAGCATCGGCATGGCGAGCGGCGAGAAGGAGATATCCATCTTCTTGCGCGCGGCTTCCTGCTCCTCGGTTGCGGGCTCCAGCTTGCGCGGGGCGAGCATGCCCATGCCGATGCCGGTCAGCAGGATCCCGCCGGCGATGCGCAGCCCGGGGATGGAAATGCCGAAGAAATTCATGATGAAGGTGCCACCGATTAGGAAGCTCACCAGAATCCCCACCATGTAGAAACAGCCCTTGCGTGCCTGCTCGCGGCGGCGCTCTTCGCTGTCACCCTCGGTGATGGCAAGGAACGTCGGTCCGGCCGAGAGCGGGTTGATGATCGGCAGCAGGCCGATGATCGTGCCGAGAAAAATCGCCCAGAGATGAATGACGTGGGACATCGCGGAAAAGCTGGCGGGAGGAGGACGGCTTGGCGAGCCGTGACTACCAGACGTCGACCGGGCCCTTGGGCACCGGGATGGCCTGCCGTTGATTGGCCGGGGAATTCGCACCCGGCATGAAGGACGCCAGCATCGGAGCGGGTCGGTACGCCTCACGCAGCTCGCCGTTCTCGTCGAGGAACGCCGCACGCCATTTCTCGTAGCCGGCCAGCAACGCCTCGAATTCGGCGCGTGTGGCGAACTGTGTCACGCCCTTCTTGAACTCCTTGGCCGGGCCAAAGCGCTTGGCATACCACGAGGCCGGCTTGCGGAAGAGCCGGCAGCCGTGGTTTTCTCCAAAAACCTCGATCATCAGGTCGAGATGGCGGCGCATGACCTGCACCAGTTCGGGGTAACCCGGTTCGGGCGGCGTGTGGCCGGTTTTCAGAAATTGCCGCGTGTGGGCGAAGATCCACGGGTTGTAGAACGCCCCGCGGCCGATGCTGACGCCGGCGCAGCCCGTCTCGTCGAACATGTGTTTGGCGGCGGCGGGAGTGGTGACGTCGCCGTTGCCGATGACGGGGATCTTTTTCACCGCCCGCACGACGGCGCGGATGCCGGCGAGGTTGACCGTGCCGCCGAAGCCTTGCGCGCGGGTGCGGCCGTGCACGAAGATGGCCGCGACGCCGGCGTCCTCCAGCACGCGCGCCAGGTCGGGTGCGGTCAGGTTCTGGTCGTCCCAGCCAAGCCGCATCTTGGCGGTGACGGGGATCTTCACGGCCGCGACCATGCCGCGGACGAGCGTCGCGGTCTTGTGCAGCTCGGTCATCATGGCGGATCCGCCGCCGATGCCGGTGACTTTCTTCACCGGGCAACCCATGTTGATGTCGACCGACGCGATGCCGAGCGACTCGATCATGAGCGCGGCATCGCGCATCTCCTCGGGCACGGCGCCGAAAAGCTGCACAGCGAGGAGCTTTTCGGCCGGGCTGGTGCGGATCATCGACAGGGCGCGCGGGTTCTTCTCGATGAGCGAACGGGCATTGACGAGGTCGGTCGTCGCCCAGTCAAGGCCGCCGATTTCGCGCACGACGAGGCGGAAGGGCAGGTTGGTATAGCCCGCCAGGGGCGAGAGAAACAGGTTCGACCCGAACTCGTAAGGCCCGATGCGCATGGATCAGCTGGCGGGTTTCCGGCCGAACTTCACCAGCAGGGCGGCGATCACCACGGTCACCAGGGCGGCGAGCCCGCCGGCGAGCCACCAGACGGCGCCCGAAAGTTGCGGCGCAGGAACAAGGTTGGCCCGATAGACGAGATGAAACAACCCGATGAAGAAGCCGAGCAGGGCGCAGCCGATGAGCAGCACCGCGCCCGCGATCCATTCCCGGGAGGCGGCGGCACGCTCCGGAGCGAGCCAGAGGTCGCGATGCGGCAGGTTGACGAATTCCTTCGGCAGCCGGGCGTGCACCAGCGTGATGCCTTGGATGACCGCCGCGAGAAACAGCACCGTGCCGATTTGCAGTGCGGTGTGCGTGCGGCGCGCACCCCAGCCGTCGGCCCAGCCCGACCCGTTGAAGTGCAGGGCGACCCGGTCCGGCATCCGCCCATGCTGCCAGAGCGCCTGCGCGAGCGCAGTGAGCACGAGGGCGAAAAAGGCAACTTGGAGCGCCTGCTTCACGGCTGGGGGTCAGCGCGCGGCCAAGGCGCGCTTCATCCGGATGAGCGCCTCGGTGAGCGTGGCGCGCGGGCAGCCGAAGTTCAGCCGCACGAACTGGCCGGGCGGCGCGCCGAACTGCGTGCCGTCGGACAAGCCGACGCCATGGGCCTCGAAGAATTCGCCGGGGTTCGACAACTGCTGCGCGGAGACATCGAGCCACGCGAGGTAGGTGGCAGCGCAGGGCAGCAGGGTGACGCCAGGCAGGTGCTCTGCGGTGAAGCTTGCGATCAGGTCACGGTTGCCGCGCAGGTAGGCGAGCAGCGCCTGCCGCCAGGGCTCGCTGTCGCGCAAGGCGGCCTCGCACGCCGCCAGGCCGAGCACGTTCATCTCGGGCACGATGCCGGACATGGCCCGCGTGAAAGTCGCGCGCAGTCTGGCGTCGGGGATGATGGCGAACGAGCAGGCCAGGCCCGGCATGTTGTAGGTCTTGCTCGGGGCCATCAGCGTGATCGTCCGCTCGGCGATCGCGGGGGAAAGCCCGGCCACGGGGATGTGCTTGGTGCCGTCGAGGATGAGGTCGCAGTGGATGTCGTCCGAGACGAGGACGAGGTTATGTTTCTCGCAGAAGGCGGCGACCTGTTCCAGTTCCGCGCGAGAGAAGACGCGGCCGATGGGATTGTGCGGGCTGCAGAGGAAGAAAGTGCGCGTCCGCGGCGTGACCGCCGCCTCGAGAGCCGCCCAGTCGAACTCGTAGCGCAGGCCGTGGCGGGCGAAGGGCACCATGACGGTTTCACGGCCCATGTTCCGCGGGGCGCTCATGAAAGGTGGGTAGACCGGCGTGCAGGTGAGCACGGCGTCGCCCTTTTCCCCGAAGGCACCGGCCGCGACGTTGAGGCCGGTGACGAGGCCGGGCAGCCACACCAGCCAGGCCGGGTCGATCGGCCAGCCGTAATGCGTTGCGCAATAATCAACCACCGCCTGCGTGAGCGGCGGCAACGGCATGCCATACCCAAAGATGGCCTGGTCCGTGCGGCGGTGCAGCGCGGCCGTGATGGCGGGCGCCACGGCGAAATCCATGTCGGCAATCCAGAGCGGGATGATGTCCTGGCCGGCGAACTTGCGCCACTTGCGGCTGTCGGTGTTCGCGCGGTCGATGACGGTGTCGAAATCAAAAGTCATAGGGCAGGACCAATTGAAGCGACGGAGCCGGCGGAAGCCACGGAAATTTTGACTGCCGGGAGAGAAACCGCCTGACTGTGCCGGCATGAACCCCACCCCGGTGTTTCGTCGCGCCCGGCCCGAAGAAGCGCCGGTCCTGAGCGAAATCGCCCTGGCCTCGAAGCAGTCGTGGGGTTACCCGGACGAATGGCTGGCCGCCTGGCGCCCCGATCTCACGCTCTCGGCCAACTATATCCGGCAGCAACCGGTTTGGGTCGTGGAAATCGATGGCGCGGTCGCAGGTTTCCTCGGGCTCGAATACACCGAAGGCCAATGGCACCTCGAACATCTCTGGCTGCGGCCAGTCTTCCTTCGGCAGGGACTCGGCCGCATGCTTTTCGCGGAGGCCGTGCACCTCGCCCGGGCGGAAGGGGCGACAGAGCTGCAAATCAGGTCCGATCCCAATGCCGAACTCTTCTATTTGAAGATGGGCGCGGTACGCACCGGGCTGGAGGTCTACCAGTTGCTCGGTAAAATCACCCGCGAAGTGCCGCACCTGACCTACATGATTCGGTTGGGGTGAAAATTACGCTCGGTTTTGACGGCCGGACCGTCCCCCTCTGTAGGCGAGCCACTCCACGGGCTAATTCAAAATTCCGCTCGGTTCCAGTGGGGGGGTGTGAATCAAAAATTACGCTCGGTTCTGGTTGAGCGGACGCTTGACGAGCTTTTCATACCCCTTGCGCTCGATTCCTCTAGGGCCTGTTAACACTAGGGAGTGTTTTCAAACCTGAGGGAACAGCTTAATACAAAATAGATCATAGCGTGGACCATGACATTTACATCACGGATGGAGTTGCCGGAGCCGCTGTGGGCTCGGCTAAAAAAATTAAGCTAAGCGGTCGCGGAACGCGGCGAGGGCAGATTGGCACAGTGGGGGCCGGCCCCCTAAGGATGATCGGCTCATGGTCACGGCGATCTGGTATGACTTGCGCACGGGATGTCCCTGGCGCGATGTGCCCGGACAGTTCGGCCCTTGGGGTTCGATCTACACTCGTTGGCGACGATGGTGTGCGAGTGGGTTGTGGGCCAAGCTGCTGGCGGGGCTGGCCCGCGGAGCGCGCGGTGAGCTGCGCCACATCGATTGTTCGCACATCAAGGTGCACCACCATGGCACCAATCCCTGCGGGGGCCAGGCCCAGCAGGCGATTGGGCGGAGCAAGGGCGGGATCAATACCAAGCTGGCGGCCGTCGTGGACGCTTACGGACGCGCCGTGGCGCTGTGTCTGGCCCCGGGCAATCGCCACGATCTCAAAGCGATCGAGCCGCTGGTGCCCGCGCTCGGCCGCAAGCGGGTCGTCGGCGACAAAGGCTTTGATGCAGGTAACTTCCGGGCGCAACTGCACCGGCAACGCACGCGAGTCTGCATTGCCTGGCTGCGCTGCCGTCGCCAGCCTATGCCCTTCCATAGCGGCTACTATCGTCGCCGCCACCGGGTCGAAAACTTCTTCGCTCGACTCAAACGCTTCCGCCGCGTGGCCACACGCTACGACAAACTTGCCGTCACCTTCCTCGGCTTCGTGCAGTTCGCCGCTATCTTCGATTGGCTTACTCATGAGGTTTGAAAACACTCTCTAATAGAAGAAGCTGGGCCTTTACTGCCTCGGGCCGCACAGAAGGCCGAGCCGAATACGTCACGTCTTGACTCTTGACTGACCGGGCCGGCCTCTGCCCAGTCTCGCCCATCTCCCTCCACCCATGACGCCGCCGAAATCCCAACTGGCTTTCCAGCTGAAGACGCTGTTCATGGGCTCCGACGGCACCATCCCGGAGAGCTACGCCCGGACCGTGGAAAAAAAGCAGCTGGCCGCCTGGATCAAGGAAGGCCTCATCGCACATCGCCGCGCCGAAAAACTCTACGCCCTCACCCCGAAGGGCGAAGCTCGTATCCGGTAACCATCGCCGGGCTTAGGTCTGGAATGGAGTCCGGCTGCAACTTTCCAGCGGGTTCCAGGGTTATGGCAGGGCATGAAGAATCCGCCGGCAAATGAAACGACCGCGCGGCGGCGGATGCGCGTCGCCGGGCGGATGCTTGGCTCTTTGCTGCTGGGTGCGGTGGCGGTCTTGGGCTCGATCCTGATCTTCCGCAAAGGCCTGCTGCCGGCGATCGACGGCGCGTTCCATCCCGGACCCGAATGGCTCAGTGTGTTCCGGCGCGCGGGCATCCTGCTGACCGCCGTGGGCGGCTACTGGGCCTTCGTGCACTGGCATGAAAAACGCCAAGCGGCCGAGCTGCGCCTGCGGCCGCTTCACCTGCTGCTGGGCGGCGCGAGCGGCGCTGCCATGGTGGCGCTGCCGATGGCCGTGCTCTTCGCTTTCGGCGTCTACGAACGCGTCCTGTTTCGCGGCGCGTCACCGGCGTTGCTCGGCGTGGCCGTTGTGATCGGCATCGCGGCGACCTTGGAAGAACTGACTTACCGCTGCCTGCTGTTCCGGATCCTGGAACGGACCTGGGGAACGAAGTGGGCGTTGGCAGTCCAGGCGGTGATATTTGCCCTGCAGCACCTGGCTAACGTTGAAAAAGGCGGGATCTGCGACGCGGTGACGATGCTGATCGCGGTGACTTTGCTGGGCCTGCTGTGGGGCGCGGTCTTCATCCTCGCGCGCAACTTGTGGGTCGTGGCCGCCCACCATGCGGCCTGGAACTTTGCCATCCTGCTGAGCGGGCTGCCGCTTTCGGGCATCGAGGACTGGCGAAAGCTGGCGCCACTCGAAAGCCGCTTTGCCGGGCCCGACTGGCTGACCGGCGGAATGTTCGGTCCGGAGAGTTCGTGGCTCGTGATCGCATCGACCACGGTCGCGGTGGTGTTGCTGCTGCGCGCGGCACAGCGACGCGGGGCCTTCTTCGCGCCGGCGACCTAGCCCCCGATGCGGCAAGCCGCTATTCGCCGCAGAGATAATGGTCTGGTCTCTCGTCGGCGATCAGCCGACCCCCGAAACCTACTGCGGAGCCGATTTGGCGGAGCGCACCCTGAAGTGTAGCCGTTAGGCGAAGCATTCGTGGTCAAAAAAGGATCGGCCGTCCTGCGCCTTCGCAAATCTGCGTCCCCATTGCGGTTTGAAGACACTCCCTAATCCAGCATAGAGCGATAGGAACAAAGGCGCGGAAAAGCGCATCGAGCTTGTCGTAGCGGGTGAAAACGCGGCGGAAGCCCTTGAGTCGGCGGAAGAGACGCGCGATGTGGTTGCGACGGCGGTAGAGTCGGCGATTAAAGCGCCACGGTTTAAGCCGCAGGGGATTGGGCGGGACCACCGGGTGGAAGCCGAGCAAGCTGGCCAGGCCACGAGTCCCGTCGCCTTCGTAGGCCATGTCCATGACCAACGCACAGCCATGGCGAGGACAGCCTACCCCCCTTTGCGGGTGAAGGCCGTCACCGGCCCGCGTGTGATTACGTTGTAATGCTGCAACGCGAGCCGCCACCACTCGGCGAGGTCTGCGGCCGGCGCCGCCCACACGCGGGCGTGCAGTTCGTTCATTGAGTCGAGATCCATTAGCAGAGCCAGCCGGTCGGCGGGGCTCAACGCCGCCGGTCCGGCGTGCAGCAGTAGCTCGCGCAGGCTCACCAATCGCGCTTCGCTGGCGACCGGCTGTTCGTCCTTCGCGCGCAGCAGCGAAACGTGCACCGCGTTCACATAGGGATCGAGCACCGCCTGCAGCAGCCCGTAGTCCGCCGCCAGCTCGGGCAACGGCATCGGGCTGGTGCCGCGGGC
Source organism: uncultured Oleiharenicola sp. (assembly GCA_964652485.1). GTDB lineage: Bacteria > Verrucomicrobiota > Verrucomicrobiia > Opitutales > Opitutaceae > Lacunisphaera. Next base: position 2,649 of record CAZZDB010000021.1, on the reverse strand, counting down.
GGCCAGTCCGGCGGCGAGGGCGGTGAGCACCGGCAGGGGCCGGCTCTCTTCCGGGGTCTTGAATAGTCCTTTGCGTTGCAGCGCACGACCCACGGCCAGTGAACCGGTAAAGAAGGAGAGCGGAATCGCGCAGGCCAGCCCGGCCAGGATCGGAAACATCCAGAGCGCGAGGGCAGAATCTATCCGGTTGAGGAGCATCAGGCCACCTACTCCGACCAGCGTGTGCCCCCAGTGCGCTGCGATCGTCTCCGCGAGCACGGACACGCCGGCCGCGCCACGCCGCTGCGTGCCCCAGGCAATTTTTCGCCGGCACAGGGTCAGCACGATGAACTTGGAGTGGAAGAGCATCAGCACCGGTGCAAGTAGGGTGAAGAGGAACGTCTCAAGAAAAACCCCGCTACCGAGTTTGCCCCACCCGCCGAAGGCCAAGATCTCCTCCGGTCGTCCACGCAGATCGAGCAGGGCGAGCACCTTTGGCAGGAATAGCAACCCGAGCGTGAACACCGCCAGGCCCACCGCTTGCAGGTGGAAGCTCCATGGCAGGAAGCCGGCGAAGCTCGGTCCGGGCGGCACCAAGCCGCCGCCCGGGCCGCATCGCCAGGCGATCACCACCGACACGACGAGAAAGGCCAGCCACAGCGGCGATGCCAGATAGGCGAGAATGCCGAGAACGAAATGCATGCGGTTGACTGGGTGGAAACCCCGCGCGCCGATGAGTCGGGCGTGCTGCAGGTTGCCCTGCAGCCAGCGTCGGTCACGCTGGGCCAACTCAAGCAGGTTGCCCGGGCACTCCTCGTAGTTGCCCGCGAGGTCGGTCGCCAGCCAGACTTCCCAGCCGGCCCGCCGCATCAGCGCGGCCTCGACATAGTCGTGACTCATGATCCGCCCGCCGAAGGGGCCCGCGCCAGGCAGTTCCGGCAGGGAACAGTGGCGGAGGAACGGGTCGATCCGTATGATCGCGTTGTGTCCCCAGTAGTTCGCCTCGCCGAGCTGCCAGTAGTTGAGGCCAGCGGCGGATATGGGGCCAAAGAGCCGGCTCGCAAATTGCTGCAGCCGCGCGAGCGCGGTCTCGCCGTTCACAAGGAGCGGCACACCCTGGATGATGCCGACACGAGGATTGCGCTCCATCAGCTGCGCGAGCCGCACGATGGCCTCACCGGTCATGATGCTGTCCGCGTCCAGCACCACCATGTAGCGATATTGGCTGCCCCAGCGCCGGCAGAAGTCCGCGACGTTACCGGCCTTCTTGTTGATGCCGCCGCGGCGCTTCCGGTAGAAAATCCGGCCCTGCGCCCCGAGCCGCTGGGTCAGCGCCAGCCAGGCCGCCTCTTCCTCGATCCAGCGGTTCGGGTCGCTGGAATCGCTGAGAAGGAAAAAATCACAGTCGGGCAGCTTGCCTGTTCTCCGGACCGACTCGAACATCACGCGCAATCCCTCGAACACACGGCCCACCTCCTCGTTGCAGACCGGCATTACGATGGCAATACGCGCCGTCACGGGCTGCGCGGCTTGCGCGGGGCTGAGGCTGGTGGCAATCCGGCACGGGTCGCCGCCGCGGCGCCGTAGCGCGAAACCGATCAGCGCCTGCGCCGCGCCGAGCGCAACCAGGGAGAAGAGCACGGTGAAGAGCGCCAGGTGAAGCATCTTCCACGCATCGTAGCCGGTGCGCCAGTGAAGGTCCGCCATCACCAGCACGCCCGGGCCGGCGAGCAGCACCACGAGGGTGGCCAGCCGGTGGCGGCGCCGGTTGGCCTCGCGCGGGTCCAGCCCGATCGGATCAAAGCCGATGAAACTCATCGCGTGTATCAGTGCGAGGCGGCCCACGCCGCGCCAAAAAGCCCGAGGGCCAGCAGCCAACTCGCTGCTTCACGCAACCTGGTCCAGCCGCTGCGGCCGGGCCTCGCCGACTGCACCGGGTCGGCAAAGCCGAATTCCAACGGTGCCGGTGGCATGCTGCTGAGGTGCAATTTCGGTCCCGGCTCGAGCGCGCCGGCGGCCAGGGCGGCGGCGAGTTGCGGCGGCACTGGACCGGTAGCGAGAAAAAGATCGGCGCAATGCTCGGGCAATTCCGCGGTCAACAACGCAAGCCGGGCCCGGGCCCGCACGCGCTCGTCGGACCAGTCGCCGACGTTGCCCGCCCGGGCGAACCAGGCGCCAATCCGCAGTTGCAGGACTTGCATGGCGGCAACCACCGGGGCCAACGCGGGCTCGGCGGACGCCCGCGTCCGGGCGTCGCGGATGACTTCGGTCGCGAGGTAATTGAGTTGCACCCGGCTTTCCAAATGGTGGGCGACCAGATAGCTCTCGACTCGCCGGAACGCCTCGTCCCAGGCCTGATCCGCGGACAGAGGTTGGGAGGAAGAATCGGGGGGCTTGAGAATTGCTGTTCGCATGGAGCTTGTGCTTGTGACAGCGGGGCGCGCCGTCCGGCTCGCTGGGAAGAGAGATTTACCGCAAAGGAAGACTGCGCGGGGATTGGTTCGGGCCCGCCAGGCAGATGGTTCCAATGAGGGGTATGTATCAAAAATAGCGCTCGGTTCCCTGCGGACTCCGAATATCGAATGGAGTGTCCGGCCGGGCGTAGCGCGTCAGATTTGCGCTAGGCCGCCGTCGACGGCGACCTCGCTGGCGGTCATGAAGCTGCTGTCC
>CAZZDB010000020.1:0-30889 GCA_964652485.1 uncultured Oleiharenicola sp. | reverse complement strand
CGGCGGGGCCGAGGACACCGCCGCCGCCAAGATCGCCGTCTTCAAGGAATGCGGCGTCGAGGTGGCTGTGACGCCCTCCGACATGGCCGACGCGCTCATCCGCGCCGCCCAAACCCGCAGTGCGAAACTGGCGTAAACCGGGGACTGGGATGACCGTGGACTGACGCGTTGGGTCTTCCCTACGCATGAACTCCGATCACACGACCATTACCCGGGTTCAGGCGCATACCTTGGCTCGGCTCGCGTTGCTTGGCTTTATCGTGACCTTTGTCGCGGCACGCGTCTGTGTGTTCCTGATCATGTCACGCCAGATGCCAAACCTGTATCTCTTCATGCAGGGCACCCACGTTCACCATCTGAACTACGGGATATTCCTGCTGGCGGCGGTGGGCGGATACAGCGTCTTCCGCCGTCCGGTGGGGCGAATGGCGGAAATCGTGGCGCTGGCCTATGGTTTTGCGATGGCCCTGACCTTCGATGAATTCGGCATGTGGTTGCACCTGGGCGGAAGCTACTGGCAGAGGGCCAGCGTTGACGCCGTCATCGTCATCAGCGCGCTCTTCGGGTTCGTGGCGTTTGCCCGGTCGATCACCCGCCTTGAAGCACGCCACTTCTGGGGATTTTTCATCCTCTTGGTGACGCTGGGTGGCTTTGGCTGGGCACTAATCACCGCGGGCAATCGACTCGGAGAACTGATCGGGCCCCAACTGCATGACCTGGAGATGTCGTCCTCGCCTTGACGTCGCCGGGCCAGGGACCTTGGCCAATCCGCGAATGTCCCGGGGGTTCCAGCGAAACCTTCAATCCAGGCGTAATGCCGTCTGAAGCTGCCATTGCGGTACCGGCCACGTTCTCGTCGGAATATCTTCGGTCCGTTCATCGTGCGTAACTGCACAAAAATCAGCCGGTTGCCGTACCCGATCCGACAACGCCAGTGAATAGTCAAAAAATCTTCTGGCGTAACGAGCCAGAGTTTGCACGCTGCTCACTGCATCAGGAAAGGATCGGCTGAAAGCAGCCGGTTCTGCCAACCGGGTCTAGGAGTGATCACGGTGGTTTCGAGTGACGCAAGTCACCCGGATGTGAGAGGGGTCAAACCCTCTAACAAAAAACTCCTCCAAAAAGCGAAAAAGCCGCCTGATGCCCTCAGGCGGCTTTTCGTTTCCCGGAAAAACCCTGATGCGCGAACGATTAATTAAACCTCAACCGCTCACGCATCATGTCCAACCTCATCACCCTCGCCTCTCTTCGCATCAGCGAAGCGAACCCCAACCACCATCTCTGGAACAACAATGGGACGTGGTTTCTCCACTACACGGTCTATCCGACTCCGTTCACCAAGGAGCGCATCCGCCGCTCCCTTGGCACCAAGGATGTCAACGTCGCCCGCGAACGACGGGACCAGTTCTTCGGCAATCTGGCCAAGCAGAGTGCCAGCCCAGTGACCTCCGGCCAGGTCGCCGTCGCCTGATCGCGCGTCAACCCTAACCAACTCGCCCCACCGAGGCCCGCCGCGAGGCGCGCCTCCTTTCTGTCCAAAACGATCGCGGTGCTTGGCGCGTGCCGCCCGCGGAGCCGGCGGCACGGACCGACGCGTCCCACCTTACGGAATCCTCAGCTGCATCCCGACCCGCAGGGCGCTGGAACCCTGCAACACGTCGCGATTCGCCTGGAATATCTCCTGCCAACGGTTGGCCGTCCCGTAATAGCGCAGGCTGATGCGCGAAAGCGAGTCGCCCTCCGCCACCGTATGGTAGCGCACGTCGGCGGGTGGTGGGGTGCCTGCCACCGGCACCGGACGCACCGGCCCGACCCCGCCCGAAGCGATGGTCGCCGCCGGCGTGCCCAGCCGGGCTGCGGCGGCGATTTGGTCCAGCGTGCCCTGGGCTTGGTTGAGCCGCGCGGCCAGGGCGCCGTTCTCGGTGCGCAATTGGGTGATGATCGCCGCGCGTTCGCGTTCCTGGGCTGCGTTGGCCTCGGCCAGGCGGGCCTGCGCCGCGCGGGTATTCTCCAGATCGCGCCGCAACTGACCCAGCTGGGCGGTGACGGCGTCGATGTTCTGCTGCGCTCCGCGCTCGGCCTCGGACTTCTGCTGCTCGGCGCTCCGCACGTTTTGGTTCAGCCGGCTGATATCGGCCCGGTAGGATTCCACCAAGCGGCGCATATCCTCGCGTTCCTGTTCCAGCCTGGCGTTGGCCTGGGTCAGCTCGGCCGCCGAGGCGCTGTGTGAATCCGCCGCCTTCTCCGCCTCCGTCGCGCGATTCTGCAGCGCGGCGAGGTCGGCCTGCGCCTTGTCGGCCGCCTGCTTGCTGGTCGCCGCCAGGGCGGTCGCGTCGGCGTTGTCCTTCTGCAGCGTGTCGATCTCCTGCTGGGCCTTCACCAGCTGCGCTCCGACCGCCTCAAGCCGCTCCTGCAACGCGGCCTTTTCCTCGGACAGCCCGGGCAGGACAGTGACGGCCCTGCGTGCGTCCTCCAGCTGCTGCTTGAAGGTGTTCCGCTCGGCGGTGAGGGTCTGGGTGTCGGCAGCCAGCTTTTCGTTCTGCCGCTTCATCTCCTCGCCCGCGGTGGTGAGGTCGCGGACCTTGGCCTGCAGCTGGTCGAACTGATCCTTGTCGACGACAGGCTGTTCGGACTGCTTCGCGTTCAACAGCGCCCGGTTGGCCTCGGTAAGCGATTTGTTCGTCTCGCGCGTGCGCTGCAATTGTGAAGCGAGCGTGGCGATTTCCTTCGCGGTGTTGTTGCGCTCCTCCTCGCTCTGGCCCTCGAGTTCCTTGATGTGGGCCTGGAGGGTGCTGATCTCCATCTTGTAGGCATCGGGCTGCGCCGCGCTAACCGCCTGCGATTGCGCGGCCAGGGCGGCGGCGGTCGACTTCCGGGCGGTGTCCAGATCCTTCTCGAGGCGGTCGTTCGTGCCGGTCAGCTCTGCCACGGTGGCGTTGAGCTTCTCGACGCTCTGGTTCGCCTCAGCCAGCTCATCCTGCAGTTTCTTGGTGTCGTCGCCGCCACGGGTGCGGATGGTGCGGGCTTCCTCCAGGAGCTTCTCCAGTTCCCCAACCCGGCTTTGCGCCGCGTCAAGATCGCTCCGGTTGGCCGCCACCGCGGCGGCCAGTTGCTCGCCGTCACGCGTCAATTGCTCATTTCTGGCCCGCAAGGCGGATGCATCATCCGCCGCCTTGCGCAACCGGCTGTTCTCTTCACGCAAGGCGGTCGTGTCGCCGGTTTCACGCCTAAGCTTGGTCAGTTCCGCGCGCAACGAGCCGGCCTCGGCGGCATCCTGCTTCGCCGCAGCCAGATCTTTTCCGAGCCGGTCATTGACCGCGGTCAGTTCGGCGACCGTAGCGCCGTTCTTTTCCAGTGCCTGGCTGGCTTCCGCCAGTTGCCGCTTCAATTCATCCTGCGCGACGGTGTCGCCCGCCGGCCGGCTCTGTGCGGCCTGCAGGTCCTTCTCCAAGGCCGCCACCCGGGCCTGCGCCTGGATCAGGATGTCGTGCTCGGCCGCCGCCTTCGCAACCAGTGCCTCGTGCTTTTCGCGCAGGGCCGCTGTGTCGCTCGCCTCGTGCCGGAGCCGGTCGAGTTCGTCGCGCAGCGCGCCCGTATCGGCGGCGCCCTGTTTCGAAGTCGCCAGTTCCTGTGTCAACCGGGCGTTGGCGGCGGTCAGATCGGCAATCTGCCCCTGCAGTTTCCCGGTGTCGGCCGCGCCATTGGTGCCAGCGGCCCGGGCCTCGTCCAACTGCCTTTGGAGGTCGGCCAGCCGGGCTTGGGTCTGTTCAAGATCGTGCCGGCTGCCGGACACCAGGCCGGCCTGCTGTTCGCTGTCGCGGGTGAGTTGCTCGTTCTTCGTCCGGAGCGACGCCGCCTCGGCCAACAGCGCCTGATGCTCCTCGCGCAGGGTTGCCGTGCCCGCCGCTTCGCGCCGGAACTTGTCGAGCTCGTCGCGGATGGCGCCGGCGTCGGCGGCTGCCTGTCTGGCGGTCGCCAGTTGTTGCTGCAGATCCGTGAGCTGCAATCGGGCCTGCGTGAGCTCCCGCTGCACGCCTTGGGCCGTGGCCGCAAACTCGGCCACGGTGGCGGAGCTCTTTTCCAATGATTGGTTCGCGTCGGCCAGCTGTTTCTTCAGCTCTTCGGACCCGGAAACACTCGCGGCCTTCTTTTGGGCGGTCCGCACATCGCTCTCAAGGGTCGCGATCCGGGCCTGGGCCAGCACATAGCTGTCATGCTCGGCTGCGGCCTTGTCGGCCAGCGTCCGGTTGTCCCGCTCAAATTTTCCGGCGTTCTTCTCCTGGGCCGCCAGAGCCGAACCTTGTTCCTCGATCTGCTTCTGGGCTTGCGCCAGCTTCTGCCGCAAATCGGCCGCCTCGGCGCCCGCGGCCTGCGTGCTTGCCGCCGACTCCCGCAGCACTTTCTCCTGGGTCTGGTTCAGCTGGTCGGCCGCGGCCTTGTCAGCTTGCAGCGCCTTCACCTGCTCCTGCAATTGGGCCACGGTCTGCTCGGCCTGGGCCAGTTTGGGGGCGAGGGTGTCGTCGGGCGAAGCTTTCGGCTGCTTCTCCAATTCGGCAACCCGCGCGGCCAGGCGGCTGTTTTCCTGCTGCAACCGGCCGGCCTCCTCCGCGGCCTGGGTCAACTTGCCGGTCAATTGGGCGAGCTGGTCGCTGGCGGCATCGGACGACTGGCGCGTGGCGCGCAAACGAGTCATCTGCTCGTTCAACCGGCTGATCTCGGCCCGAGCGTCGCTCAACTGGCCTTTCAAGGTTTCGGCGTCACTGACCGCGGCATCACGTTGGGCCAGCAGCCGCGTGTTGTTGCTGTCGACGCGCTGGTTCTCCGTGCGCATCTCGGCGCTGGCGGCATTGTCGTCCTTGGCCGTCGTTGCTGGCGCACCTTCCTGGCTGCGCAGTTTGCGGACCTGTTGGTTGAGTGAAAGCAGCTCGATGGTCGAGCGCTTCACCTCGTCATTCAACCGCCCGTTGTCGCGCTGCAGGTTGGCGATGATGGCATCCTTGTCCGCCTCCTGGACGGGATGCTTGCCGGCATCGGCCGTGGCTCCGGCCGCGGGCGATGCCTTGACGGCTGCGGCCAGCGCCTCCTTTTCCTTCAACAGCTGGGCGTTCCCGTCAGTCAGCTGCTGGTTGGCCTGCTGCAATTGGGCCACGGAACCGGTCGCTTGGTCCAGCTTGGCGGTCAGCGCAGCGATCTGGTTCTCGTATTTCGAAACATCCACCGTGGGGGCTGGCGTGCTCGCCGCTGCGGCCTTCTGGTTCGTCAGTTCCTGCTGCACATCCTTGACCTGCGCGGCCAGCACGGCGGTCTCGCGTTGGGCCGCTTCCCGGTCGGCCGTGGCCGACTGCAACTGCTCGGAAAGCCGGCGGCTCTGCTCGCGCAATTGCCCCACGAGTTTCGCCGTCTCGCTGCCTTGGGCGAGTTCCTGCTCCAGCTTGGCCTTCTCCAGTTCCAGACGCTGGTTGGTCTCGGCATACTGGCTGTTGGCATCGCGGGCCTTGGTGACCAGGCCGGTGAGCTCGGCCACGCGCGCAGAGGTGGCACCCGCATCCTTGGCCGCGGCCATGCCCTCCTTTTCCTTCAACAGCTGGGCGTTCCCGTCGGTCAGCCGCTGGTTGGCCTGCTGCAATTGCGCCAGAGAACCGGTTGCCTGGTCCAGCTTGGCCGTGAGCGCGGCGATCTGGTTCTCATATCTCGAAACATCCACCGCTGGGGCCGCCACCGGGGCGCTCGTGATCGCCGATTTCTGCGCTTCCAGTTGCGCCTGCGTCTCCTTAATCCGGGCGGCCAGCGCTTCGGACACTCGCTGGGCGGTGTTTCGCTCATTGTTGGCGGTCTGCACCTCGCTGGTCAGCAGCCGGGTCTGGTCACGCAGCTGCTCGACCAACTTCGCCGAGTCGCGACCCTGCGCCAGGTCCTGTTCGAGCCGCGCCTTGGCCTGCTCCAGCTTCAGATTGGTTTCGGTCAACTGTGCGTTCGCCTGCCTGGTCTTCGTCAGCGCATCGCTCAGCTCGGCGATGCGGGCCGTTGCCGCCGGGCTGTCGGCGGCGGGCGCACGCGGTGCTGGCTTGGGCGCCGCCACCTCGGGCGCAACCGGCGGGACCGGGGCCTCGCTGCGGGCTGACGCGAGGGCTTGGGCCACGACCGCCGGTTCCGCCTTCCCTGCGGTCGACGCGCTGAGCGCGCGGTTGGCCGTGGCTAGTTGTTCGGCCGACAAAGTCTCGGCGACAAAGTCGCGCGCCGCGGGATTGGCGCCATTCGCCACCGCCCGGCTGAGCCAGATATAAGCCTGCAGCGGATCCTTGGGCAGGTCCCCACGTCCTTCGGAGAGCATCAGTCCGTAATTGTTCTGGGCCGCGGCAAATCCCTGTTCGGCGGCAGCGCGGTAGAGGGTCGCCGCCATGGCCTCATTCTTCGGCACACCGCGACCGTCCTCAAGCAACAGTCCCAGGTTGTACTGGGCGCGGGCAAAGCCGCGGTCCGCCGCCTGCTTGTACCAGCGCGCCGCCTGCATCTCGTCCTTCTTGACGCCCCGCCCGGCCTCGTAAGCGAGCCCGAGGTTGAACTGCGCTTCGATAACGCCCTTCTCCGCTGCCTGTTTATACCAAAGGTTGGCCTCGAACAGATCCTGGCCGACCCCACGGCCCGCGGAATACATGTTGCCGACGTTGAACTGCGCCGCCGCGAAGCCCTGCTCCGCCGACATCAGATAATACTTGAAGGCCTGCCGCTCGTCCGTCGGCAGCCCGCGGCCCAACTCATACGCGAGCCCAAGATTGAATTGTGCCGGGGCATATCCCTTGTCTCCCGCCAGCCGATACCACTTCAGGGCCTCCGCGTAATCCTGTTGCACCCCCATCAGCGCATTCGTGTAGACATTGCCCAGGGCGTTCTGCGCCTCCAGGTCGTCATGCTCGGCCTTGCTGCGGATCTCGTTCAGGTTGCCCACCGGTGGCTGCTGGGCCCGGACGGGCGGCAAGCCAATGACACCGAACAGCATGGCGGCCGCCAGAAGACTACGCCCCACCCTGTCGGGCCGGAGGACTCGCGTTAAGGCTGCGGTATTACGCACAGCCTATGTTAAGGATAAAACCCTACACGGGAGCAAGGCCGCATCGACCATCCCGTGGATAATCTTTTTGTCCGGCGGGCAGAACGTCGCCAGCGCCCCTGACAGTCGCGCTTGGCCTCCCACCGCGAAATAATACGGGCAAAGGCGCAACCTGCCCGCCGCAGTTTCAGCGGAGGCGGGTCCGCCGGCTTCAGGGTGCCGGTAAAGCGGATGAGACACGCGCTTCGGCTTCTTATATTCCTGCAGGATATGCAGGTTGTCCGGAGCCAACCGGAGGGCCTGCTCGACGCCCTGCTGCCATTCCTCCCGCGAGCAATCGCTGCCAAGAATGACGCTGCGCGCGCCCCAGGCCGTCTCATGGAAACCGGAGATCTTGATGATCAGATCCCGCTCCTTCTGCGAAGCACCGCCAAGGTCGCGCCAGTCGTTCAGCATCCGGCCGCCAATCCGCGGGCTGTCGAGCACCGCGCCGGGCGGCAGCGGCACCGGGTCCATCACCCACGACTGGGGGATCAGCTGGCGCAGCAGTTTCAGGCTGCGCCCGCCGAGTGTCTCCGCCCAGAATTCCGGCAGCAGGTGGTGGTGGAACAGCGCGAGCGCCAGCTTTTCCTCCTGAAAGTGGCGCATCGGCGGCGCGATGGTCACCGCCCCGCTCTGCCAGGCTTCCAGGATCTCCGCGGCGATGCGGACGTTGGCCCAGTCGAAAAGCTCGAAGAACCGGTAGATGATGTCGATCTTCTCCGGCGTGCCCTCGACGTCGAAGAAGAGTTCGCCACCGAGCGGGAACACGTCCTCCGGCCGCATGCAGTACACCCGGCGGCCGAGCCTTTGCTGTTGCTCGGCCAGCCACCTCATCTCCGGCCGGTAGGTCGCCGCCTCGTCGCTGACCAGGATGGCGATGAGCGGGTTGCGCGAGGTCGGTCGCAGCGTCGCAAGCGACTGGTAGAAATTCTCCACCATCGCGTTGCCGTGGCCCACCACCGCCGGATCGGACTCGCCGCCATAGAGGTTGTTCAGGAATCCCGTGAGCCCGATGCCGCCGGGAACCGAGTCCAGCTCGGTCAGTGCAAATCCCTCGTCCGTCAGCAACAGGTCCGGCCGGATGACATTCGGGAACATCCCGCGGTTCTTGGCGTCACGCGCGTGGCTCACGAGGCCCGCCGGCTTGCCGCGGTCGAGATAATCTGCCACCCACGGCGCCAGCAACGGCTTGTTGCGCAGGAGGTTCTTTCCGGCGACCGAGCGCAGGTAAAGCGTCTCCAGCGCCTGGTGAAACTCCAGGCACGCCGCGCCGATCTGCTCCAGCTGCGCCACCTGCTCCGGGGTCAGCGGCCAGGCCTGCGGTGAGAGCTGCCATGTCTTGTCCTCGAACAACGACTGGCCGGCCAGGGCGGCGCGCAGGGTTTCGTAGGACAGATCGGGCATGGCGGAAGCAGAGGACGAATTACAGAAGACGGAGGACGGAATACAGCCGTTGGGCAAACTCAACCTGTTCGCTGTCTTCTGTCATCTGTGCTCGGCAGTTAATCATCCATCTGGATGTCCTTGTTGCGGTGCCGCGGGCAGCCGGCACGCAGCCAGCCGTAGATGAAACGGTCCAGGTCACCGTCGAGCACAGCCTGCGTGTCGCTCGTGCTCACGCCGGTCCGCAGGTCCTTCACCATCTGGTAGGGCTGGAGCACATAGCTGCGGATCTGGCTGCCGAAACCGATTTCGCCCTTTTCTCCATAGAATTTCTCCATCTCGCTGCGTTTGTCGTCGAGGCGTTTCTCGTAAAGGCGCGCCTTCAGTACATTCAGGGCGGCGGCCTTGTTCTTGATCTGCGAACGCTCGTTCTGACACACGACCACGATGCCGGACGGGATGTGGGTCAGCCGCACGGCCGAGTCGGTGGTGTTGACGCCCTGGCCACCTTTGCCGGAGGAACGGTACACATCGGTGCGGATCTCGTCCTCGGGAATGTTGATCTCGATTTCCTCCGTGATCTCGGCGACGACGTCCACCGCACAGAACGAGGTGTGCCGGCGTTTGTTCGAGTCGAACGGGCTGATGCGCACGAGCCGGTGCACGCCCCGCTCGGCCTTGGCGTAGCCGTAGGCGTTCTCGCCCTTGATCAAAATAGTGGCTTTGGCGATGCCCGCCTGGTCGCCAGGCTGCACGTCCATCAGTTCGACCGCGAAGCCGCGGCGCTCGCACCAGCGCGAATACATGCGGAAGAGGATGTCGGCCCAGTCGTTCGACTCCGTGCCGCCCGCGCCGGCCTGGATGCTGAAGATGGCGTTGTTGCGGTCGAACTGGCCGGTGAGGAATGACGCGATCTCCAACTGGTCGAGTTCCACCACCATGGCGGTGACCGAGGCGTTGAGCTCCTTGGCGTAGGCCTCCTCCTCCGCGGGAGTGGCGGCCTCGATGAGCTCGACCATGAGCGCGGCATCATCGATCCGCTTGTTGAAGGCGACCACGCCCGCGATCGTGCGCTTCAGGCCGTTGAGCCGGGCAATGTGCTTCTGGGCTTTTTCCGGATTGTTCCAGAACTCCGGGGCGCCCATCTCCCCTTCCATCGCCTCTATCTCGCGCTGCTTTTGTTCGACGTCAAAGAAACCTCCATAAGTAGCCGGCGCGCTTCTTTATGTTCTCAAGGTGGGAAAAGGTCTCGGGTGCGATCATTGCGGCCCCCCACCGTTGGGAGGAGTGCCGGTCGCGCAAGCGGAAACTATCCCCGGAGCAGCCGGGGGCCGCCGTCACGTCGCGACCGTAGCCTCGGCAAGACGTTTCTTGCGCTCCCAATACCAAGCGATCCAGATGCAGATCTCGTAGAGCAGGTAGAGCGGAATGGCCATGGCCACCTGGGTGATGACCTCCGGTGTCGTCAGCACCGCACCCAAGATAAAGGAAAGTACGCAGACATGGCGCCGGTATTTTGCGAGGTGAGCGTGGGTGATCAGCCCGAGCTTCACCAGAAAGAGCACCACGATCGGAAACTGGAACCCCAGCCCCATGCCGAAGACGAAATGGGTCACAAAGCTGATGTAATCATCCGCCCGCCAGTCGAGGCCCTCGAAACCGAGCAGGTCGGAATAGGCCACCGACGCCCGCAGCGCCACCGGCAGCAGCACAAAATAGGTCGAGAGTACCCCGGCGAGGAAGAGAAACACGCTCCAGGCGAGCCACGGGAAGACGGCCTCGCGCTCGCGCTGCTTGAGCGCGGGCAGGATGAAACTCACGATGAAATACATCCAGAACGGTGCCGACAGGATCAGGGCGCTGTAGAACGCGACGTGAAACGCCACGAAGAAGCCCTCCGCCGGGCCGAAATTGTGCAGGCGCACCCGTAGCGGACTGACCTCGGTCCCGGCCGCATCCGGGATCAGGGTCAGCGCCGCGACCTGCTGCTGGCCGATCTTCACCGCGTGCACCCGGTAGACGGCGTGCGGTGACTCGCCCGAGGGCAGACCGGAGAATTGCTGGCGCGTAACCGCGTAAGGGCCGAGACGCGTGCCGCCGATCTCAAAGCTGACGGTGGGCTCACGTTTCTCGAAGAGGTCGATGTTGCGCAGCGGATACTCGACGATGGCCACCAGCCGGTCGACAAAGGTCAGGCAAAGCAGCAGCGCCACGCCCACTGCGATGAGGGAATGGAGCAGCACCTTGCGCAGGTCCTCGAGATGCCCCCAGAAGGATTTGTGCGTGCCTCCGGCGGCGGACTCGATTTCGATGGTTTCGTCAGCCATGATGGTGGATGGGCGCGGCGCGCAGGATCGTGCGGCCGTGCCTTATGTCCGGAGCGTGCCGGCGGCCTTCTCCGCAAGGTAGCTGGCGTAGGTCCTCTCGACGCCCTCGCGCAGGCCGATCGTCGCCTTCCAGCCCAGCGCGGTTAGCCGGGAGACATCCATCAGCTTGCGCGGCGTGCCGTCGGGCTTGGTCGTGTCCCAGGTGATCCGACCCTCGAAACCGACGACCGACGCGACAACCTCGGTCAGTTCCCGGATGGTCACATCCGTGCCGGTGCCGACATTGATCAGGTCGGGCGGGCTGGTCATTTTCAACAGGAAGGCGCAGGCGTCGGCCAGTTCGTCGACGTACAGGAATTCGCGCTTGGGCGAGCCCGTGCCCCACGCCGTCATCTCGACCCGACCGGCTTCCTTGGCCTCGTGGAATTTCCGGATCAGTGCCGGCAGCACGTGCGAGTTCTGCAGGTGGTAATTGTCGCCCGGGCCGTAAAGATTGGTCGGCATCGCCGAGTGATAGAGCACGCCGTGCTGCTTGCGGTAATACTCGCAGAGCTTCAGCCCCGTGATCTTGGCGATGGCGTAGGCCTCGTTGGTCGGCTCGAGCGGACCGGTGAGCAGGCTGCTCTCCGGCATCGGCTGCGCGGCGAGTTTCGGGTAGATGCACGAGCTGCCAAGAAACAACAGCCGCTTCACGCCGGCTTGGTAGGCACCGTGGATCGTGTTGGTCGCGATGGCGAGATTCTCGTACAGGAATTCCGCCGGATAGGTGTCGTTGGCGTGGATGCCGCCGACCTTCGCGGCGGCGATGATCGCCCCGTCGGGTTTCTCGCCAGCATAAAACCCCGCGACCGCCGCCTGGCTGGTCAGATCGAGCTCCTTCCGGGTGCGCAGCAGCAACGTGACGCCCGGTTCGGCCTGGAAGCGGCGTACGAGCGCGCCGCCCACCATGCCGTTGTGGCCTGCTATGAAGAGCCTCACGCGAACGGCGTCCGGGTCGGCGCGGGCAGTTTCGCGATCTGGGCCTCGCGCTTGGCCAGCTCCAGATCGTGGTCGACCATGATCTTCACGAGGTCCTTGAAGAGCACCTTCGGCTGCCAGCCGAGCTGCTTCTTGGCCTTGGCCGGGTTGCCGATGAGCAGGTCGACCTCCGCGGGGCGCTCGTAGCGGGTGTCATGCTTCACGTATTCCTTCCAATCGAGCCCGAGCAGGCCGAAGGTCACCTCGCAGAATTCCTGCACGCTGTGCGTTTCGTTGGTCGCCACGACATAGTCGTCGGGCTTGTCCTGCTGCAGCATCAGCCACATCATCTCGACGTATTCCTTGGCGTAGCCCCAGTCGCGCTTGGCGTCGATGTTGCCGAGATAGAGCGACCCCTGGAGGCCGAGCTTGATGCGCGTGGCGGCACGGGTGATCTTGCGCGTCACGAAGGTTTCGCCCCGGCGCGGGGACTCGTGGTTAAACAAGATGCCGTTGCTGGCGTGAAGGTTGTAGCTCTCGCGGAAATTCACCGTCAGCCAGTAGGCGTAGACCTTGGCGCAGCCGTAGGGCGAACGCGGCCAGAACGGCGTGGTCTCGACCTGCGGGACCTCCTGCACCTTGCCGAACATCTCCGACGAGGACGCTTGGTAGAAACGGGTCTTCTTGATGAGGCCGGCCTCGCGGATGGCCTCGAGAATGCGCAGCGCGCCCAGGCCGTCGATGTCGCCCGTGTACTCGGGAACGTCGAACGACACCCGCACGTGCGACTGGGCGGCGAGGTTGTAGATCTCGTCGGGTTGGAGTTGATAGAGCAGCTTCACCATCTGCACGGCGTCGGCGAGGTCGCCGTAGTGCAGGGTCAGCTTGGCCCCGTTGGCATGACGGTCAAAGTTCAGGTGGTCGATGCGGCTGGTGTTGAAGGTCGAGGCGCGGCGGATGATGCCGTGCACCTCGTAACCCTTCTCGAGCAGCAGCTCGGCGAGGTAGGAACCATCCTGTCCGGTGATGCCGGTGATCAGGGCTTTTTTCATGGATAAGGAGGTGTCACTACAGGCATTTCTTGCTCCCATGCAAGCCCTGCCGCAGGGACTATTTCCCCGTCGCGCCGAGCAGGCGGACCAGCTCGTCCTTCCACAATGCCGCCACCGTGTGGCTGCCGTGCCCGCGGGTCCGGTCGCTCAACGGGATGAGTACGGCCCGGCCGTGCGCGACGCGCTTGATTTCGCGCTCGAGGATGCCGAGTTCGGGCGGATTGATCAGGTCGTCCGCGCTGTTGATCGCCAGCAGCGGCGCGGTGATCTTCTCCAGGTCCGGGTTCGGGTCGTAATCCTTCGAGGCCTCGAGCGCATAGAGGTAGTCGTTGGCATCGCCGGTCTTCACCTGGCTCGCGACGAACGCATCGAGCGCCGCATCGGCGGCCGCCAGGGTCGGAGCCTCAGCCTGCCGGATCACCGGATTGCTGCTCATCAGGTAGAGCATCTGCGCGCCGGTGCGTAGCGATTGCGGCTGAGTCCGGTATTCCCCGCCCTGCCACTCCGGATCGTGGCGGATGGCATCGATGGCCATCCGGCGCCAGGCCCGGTTGCGACCGGAAATCTGCACCGGCAGCGACGCCAGTGGCATCAAGGCATCCATGAAATCCGGATGCAACTCGCCCCACAGCCAGGTGTGCATGCCGCCCATCGACGTGCCCATGACCAGCCGGGCATGGTTCACGCCGAGTCCCACCGTCAGCAACCGGTATTGCGCCTCGACCATGTCAAGGTAGCCGTAGTTCGGAAACTTCGCATGCAGGCCGTCGCTGGGCTTGCTTGATCGGCCGTGGCCGATGCCGTCGGGCAGCACGATGAAATACTTCGTGGCGTCGAGCGGCTGGCCGGGGCCGAAGAGTTCGGTGGCGAACTCCGGCCGGATGAACTGCGCGCCGCTGCCGGTGGTGCCGTGGGTGATGAGCACCGCGTTGACGGTCCGGCCGTTCGCATCGCACCGCGGGGTGCCGAGGGTGCGGTAATGGATGCGCAACTGCGGCAGCGTCCCGCCGGCGTGGAACGCGAAGTCCTTGATGACGAAATCGCCCTCGACGGGCGCGGGATAGTCCCCGGCCAGCAAGGCGGAACCAACGGCGAGGCCGAGCCCCAACATGAATCGTTTCATGCCCGCAACCTAGTGCGTTCTCGCCAGTCGCAAAAGCCCAAAACTCTCCCCGTCCGGCCCGCCGCTAGCTTGCGGCCCCGGGCACCGCGGCGATGCACTCCATCTCCACCTTGGCACCGAGCGCGAGGCCGTTGGCCCCGAGTGCGCTCCGGGCGGGCAGCTTTCCCGTGAAATACTGCACATAAACCTCGTTGAAGGCGGACCACTCCTGGATGTCGCCGAGGAAAACTGTGACCTTGACCACCTGGTCGAGCGAGGAGCCGTGGCGTTCGAGGACGGCCTTGATGTTCTCCATCGTTTGGCGAGTCTCCGCCACAATGCCACCGGACACGATGGTGCGCGTGCCGGGCTGGTTGCCCAGCTGGCCGGCGACAAAGAGCAGGCTACCAACCCGGACGGCCTCGGAGAAAGGCAGGGCCTGGCCGCTGAGCGGCGCGGCGGGATGGTGGATGGGGACGATGCCGTGGGCGGGATGCATCAGGGAACGTCAACCCAGGCTGGCCAGCAGGCGCGAAAGCTCGGCCTGCTTCGCCTTCTGGTCGGCGAGCTGCTTGCGGGCGCCTTCGAGCACGGCCGGCGGGGCCTTGCTGACGAACGCCTCGTTGGCCAGCCGCGCCTCGGTGCCGGCGATGTGCCGGGCGATTGTCTCCAGCTCCTTCTTCAATTTGGCCTTCTCGGCCGCGGGATCGCCCTTCAACTGCTTGATGAGATTCCACGTGCCATACGCGGTGACGATCGCCGGCGCCTCGGGGGACATCGCCCCGCGGCTGATCACGGCGGCGCCGGTCATGCGCTTGAGCTTGGCGAGGTTCGTGTCGAGCACGGCCCAGTGGGCGTCGTTGGCCTCGACGATGAACTCCGAAACCTTGCTGGCGGCCTCGCCTTGGTCGGCCTTGAAGGCACGCACCTGTGACACGACGACCTTGAGTTGGCCCACGAGCGCCGCCGCCGCCGGATCGAGTTGCAGGCCGCGCCCGGCAAGTTGGGAGGGGTTGTCGAGGCGTGTGTCGCGCATCAGGAACGTGCCCTCGGTGCCGTAGCCGAGCAGGTGCCAGAGTTCCTCCGTAATGAAAGGGGTGAACGGATGCAGCAGCAGGAGCGTCTGGCGCAGCACGAGGTCCTGGATGGCCAGGCAGTTCGACTTCGTCGCCGCATCCTGCAGCTTGGACTTCGAGACCTCCACATACCAGTCGCAGAAATCGTTCCAGAAAAACCCGTAGAGCGCCTGCACCGCCGCGCTGAACTCGAACGCCTCGAAGCAGTGGTTCACTTCACGCGTGGTGGCGAGCAGGCGGTCGAGGATGGCGTGATCGTCGGCGTCGAACTTCGGCGGCTCCAGCCGCGCGAGGATGGCGCCGAGCGTGGCGTTGTCCGCCATGTCGCCGTTCATCTGGCGGAAGCGGCAGGCGTTCCACAGCTTGTTGCAGAAGTTCTTGCCGCCCTCGATGCGATCTTCCTGGAAACGGATATCCTGACCTTGGGGCGCGATGGAAATGATGCCGAAGCGCAGGCCGTCCGCGCCGTATTTGGCGATGAGGTCGAGCGGGTCGGGCGAGTTGCCGAGGGACTTCGACATTTTGCGGCCCGCCGCGTCGCGGATGATGCCGGTGAAGTAGACGTGCTTGAACGGAATGCGGCGCTCCAGCGGTTCACCGGGGCGGACGAACTCCAGCCCGGCCATGATCATGCGCGCCACCCAGAAGAAGATGATGTCCGGTCCGGTCACGAGTGTCGTGGTCGGGTAGAAATAATCGAAGCCGGACTTCTTCATCTCGGCCTGGTCGGGCCAGCCCATGGTCGCAAACGGCCAGAGCCACGACGACGCCCAGGTGTCGAGCACGTCGTCTTCCTGCACCCAGCTGTCCTTGTCCGCCGGGCCCTCGAGCGAGACGTGTACCTTCTTCGGGTCGCGCAGGTCGGCCTCGGTGAGCCTCTCCCGGTCGAGCCCCTTGGCATACCAGACGGGGATGCGGTGGCCCCACCAGAGCTGCCGGCTGATGCACCAGTCCTGGATGTTTTCGAGCCAGTGCAGGTAAACCTTCGACCAGCGGTCCGGGTGGAATTTGACGTGGCCATCGCGCACCGCGATCTTGGCCTCCTCGATCCTCGGGTAGCGCAGCCACCACTGCCACGTCAGGCGCGGCTCGACCGGCACGTCGGCGCGCTCGGAGTAGCCGACGTTGTTCTCGTAAGGCTCCTCCTTCACCAGCGCGCCGGATTCCTTGAGCAGCTCGATCGCCTTCTTGCGGCCGGCGAAGCGGTCGAGACCCGCGAGTTCCGGGCCGGCCAATTCGTTGAGCGTGGCGTCCGATGTGAGCACATCGACCGGCGTCAGTTTGTGGCGCTGGCCGATCTCGAAATCCACCTTGTCGTGCGCCGGGGTAATCTTCAGCGCACCCGAGCCGAATTCCTTGTCCACCGCCGCGTCCGCGATGATCGGGATCTGGACGCGGTTGAGCGGACGCCAGACTTTCTTCCCAATGAGTGCCGCGTAGCGCGGGTCGTCGGGATGCACCGCGATGGCCACGTCGCCGGGAATCGTCTCGGGCCGCGTCGTCTTCACCTCGATGAATTTTCCCGGCTGGTCCACCAGCTCGTAGCGCACCTGGTAGATGAAGCCCTTGACCGGCTTCATGATCACTTCCTCGTCCGACAGCGCGGTGAGGCTGGCCGGGCACCAATTCACCATGCGCTTGCCGCGGTAGATGTGGCCCTTGGCGAAAAGATCCGTGAACACCATCAGCACCGCTTTCGAGTAGTGCGGATCCATGGTGAACTGCGTGCGGCTCCAGTCGGCAGAGGCACCGAGCGCCTGCAGCTGCTTGAGGATGATGCCACCCTTCTCCTCACGCCATGACCAGACCTTCTCCAGAAACTTTTCCCGCCCGAGGTGGTGGCGGGTCTTCTTCTCCTTGCGCAGCTCACGCTCAACGACGGTCTGCGTGGCGATGCCGGCGTGGTCGGTACCGGGTAGCCACAACGCCTCGCGGCCCTCGAGGCGGGCGCGCCGGATGAGGATGTCCTGGATCGTGTTGTTCAGCACGTGGCCCATCGTCAGCACGCCCGTGACGTTGGGCGGCGGAATCATGATGGTATAGGGCGATCGTGCCGGGTTCGCCTGGGCCGCGAAGCAGCCAGCCTCCAGCCACGCGGCATACCACTTCTTTTCGACTTCCTGCGGTTCGTAGCTCTTGGTGATCGTGGCCATGGGTCGGATGGGGCTGAACAGTGAAAGGCCCTCACCCCGCCCTGACAAGCTGGTTCCGGCCATTTGCCGGGCCGGATCACCGATCTCACCCCGGTCGCGGCGCGGCCCGCCCAGCCCGGTCGCTGGCCCAACCGATCCCGCCTGACGACCGGATTGTTCCGCCGGCCAGGTCAGGCCATCACGCGGTTGCCGGCCCCGCCCAAGAGGTCCGAACCGATGAAACTGATTTCTGCGCCGCGGCACCGGCATCCAGCGCTCAGCCAACCAGCGCCAACCACGGAACAAGTCCCAGGGCAGCAACCTTCTTTCGAAGGCTTGCGCGCGTTCCCACGCCATCCGGGGCCTGTTTACGGGAGGCTGTTGCAGCCGTGACCACGGAGCAGGCCTCGCGTCCAGGACGGGAGCTGGGCAAGGCCTTCGTCAACCCCTGTCCAGCACGTCGAGCTCCGGCCACTGCGCGATCTTACGGTGCAGCGTGCGACGGCTGATGCCGAGCAGCTTGGCCGCCTTGGTCCGGTTGCCGCGCGATTTCATCAGCGCCTCGCGCAGGAGCCGCCTTTCATTGTCCTCGACCGAATATGGATTGGCCGGCGTCGCGGTCGTCATCATCGGCGGCGGGGCCACTTCGCCGCGGAAACGCGGCTCGAGATCAAACTCGCTGATCTTGCCGCCGCGGTGCAGCACTACGGTATTCTCGGCGAAATTGCGCAGTTCGCGGATGTTGCCGGGCCACGGGTAGGCCTGCAGGTGCTTCATCGCCCCGGGCTCGATCGTCACCGGCTCGTAGGCGTTCTCCTTCGAGAAGACGTTGATGAAATGCTCCAGAAGCACCGGGATGTCCTCGGTGCGCTCGCGCAGTGGCGGCGTGGTGATGCGCACGACGTTCAGTCGGAAATACAGGTCCTCGCGGAATTTCTTCTCCTTCACCATCTCCTCGAGGTTGCGGTTGGTCGCGGCGACGAGGCGCACGTCCACCGTAATCGTCTTGGTACTGCCGATGCGTTCGAAGCTCTTCGTCTCGATGAAGCGCAGCAGCTTCACCTGGATCTCCGGGCCGATCTCACCGATCTCGTCGAGGAACACGGTGCCCCCGTCCGCGGCCTCGAAGCGCCCCTCGCGCCGCTCCGTCGCGCCGGTGAACGATCCCCGCTCGTGACCGAAGAGTTCGCTTTCCAGCAGTTGGGCTGGCAGCGCCGCGCAATGTACCGGCACGAATGGCGCGCGCGCCCGCGGGCTCGCCTGGTGGATCGCTTGCGCGATCAATTCCTTGCCGGTGCCGGTTTCACCCTCGATGAGGATGGTCGCCTTCGACGGTGCCACGAGTTTCACCCGCTCGATCACCTGGGCCAGCTTGACCGAATGGCCCACGATGCCCTCGACGCTGAACTTCTCGTCCAGCCGCTCGTGCAATTGCTTCACTTCGACCTCGAGGGTCTTCGTCTTCAAAGCCCGCTGGATGAGGATTTCCAGCCGCTCGATCTGTACCGGCTTGGTCAGGAAATCCACGGCGCCGCGCTTCATCGCCTCAACGGCCGACTCGACGTTGCCATAGGCCGTCATCATCAGCACGGCCGGCCCGTTCGGCAGCGTCAGGGCCTTGTCGATGACCTTCAGGCCGCTTTTGCCCGGCATGCGCAGATCGGTGATGATGACCTGGAATTCCTGCGCCTCCATCAGGTTGAATGCCTCGTCGGCGCTCCCCGCCACGGAGACATCGTAATGCTCCTGCAAGGCTTGCTGCAGACCCTCGCGGGTGTGCTTCTCGTCATCGACAATCAGGACGCTGGGAACCATGGCACCATGAAGCCCGGGCTCCGGCGCCCGGTCAACGGGAAATGAGACGAGGTGACACAGTCGCGCCGACGGATTCTTCCACGCAGCCGGCCGTGAGGGTGAGGGCTGCTGCCGCCCAGCGTCCGCCTCTCATTCTCGCGCAATGCCAGCACCGTACCTGACATGACTCCGGCCGGAGCCCATCAGCGGATGGAGCGCGCACCGGCTATACCCATCCGGGCCGGGAGCAGGCAGGCCCTGATCATATTTGACCACTGCAATCCAGCGACAGCATGATAGCTCAAAGCGATAGCCAGTCGACTGACTGCCTGGCGCCGCCTGCCACCCCGATGCAAGACCAAGCCACGTGTCCAGTCTGCGGCACCGGGATGATCCAGAGGAGCCGACCACGATTGCTGGCCGTCGGTCTTTGCCTGATCGCATCCGTCGGCTTGCGGGTGGTGGTGCCAATGCCGTGGGCACCAAGCATCATCGCAGCGCTGACCGGCGCTTATTTCGTGGTTTGGGCGACGGCGGGAAAGGGCCGCTGGTGCCGGCAGTGCAAGACCTTCCGGATCAGGTAACCCGCGGTGATTCCCTCGACCCTGCCCTGGTCTTGCGCTGGCTGATGACCGAAGGGGCGGAATGTGTTGCGGGCGTCGCCCGGTCCGGCCGGCGAAGCACTCTCGACATAAAGCCGATTCCCCTTGAGCCTGCCGGGGCGGCAGCGTCCTCAACCAATCATGAAGCGTCCCCTCCTTTGCCTCTTCGTCCTCGCCATCCTCGGCCCACTTGCCCTCATCGCGGGTGAAAAGGCCAACACCATCCGCCTCCACCCTGGCGATACCGTCTACGCCCGTTTTCAGGAGAAAGGGAAAAAGCTCAAGCTGCTGAGCGCGACCAAGGAAAAGGACGCCAACGCCCAGCTCGTCATATCACTTTCCGCAAAGGACAAGGACGGGACGACCACCCTCAAGATCGAGAACGCCTTCAGCGACGACCTGGTCTACAAGGGCACCATGCGCTCCCACGTCCTCGATCGCCACGCGCCATTGGCAGACTGTCCCATTGTCGGTGGCAAGATGGGCACCGTGAGTCTACCACCGCTGGTCGACGAGGTTACGCTGTTTGATTTCCAGTTCGAGCCCGCAACCCTGCTCGAGAAGGACAGCGACCATTAGCCGGCGCCGGTGGGATTTCGGCTCGCCCCGGCCTGACCGGCACTCTAACCAGAGGGCATGGCCAAGGACCCGCGCATCGACGCCTATATCGCGAAATCCGCGTCGTTCGCGCAGCCGATCCTCCGGCACCTCCGCAAACTCGTCCACCGCGCCTGCGCCGAGGCCACCGAGACCATCAAGTGGGGCATGCCGAGTTTCCTCTATCACGACAAGATACTCTGCGGCATGGCCGCGTTCAAGGCACACGCGGGCTTCGGCTTCTGGCACCAGGGCATGGAGAAGCTGATGGCGAAGGAAATCGGCAAGACCTACGACGCCATGGGCCTGATGGGCCGGATCACCCGCCCCGAGGACCTGCCGGACGACAAGGTGCTCGTCCACTACATCCGGACCGCGCAGCGGCTCCATGACACCGGGGCGCCTGCGCGGGCCAAGCCGAAGCCCAAGCCCGCCCTGCCCGTCCCGGGCGACCTCGCCGCGGCGCTTAAGAAAAATCCAAAGGCCGCGGCGGCGTGGGCGGAATTCAGCCCCAGTGCCCGGCGCGAATACATTGAATGGATCACCGAGGCCAAGCGCGCCGAGACCCGCGCCACCCGCCTCGCCACCACGCTCAAGTGGGTCGCCGCGGGCAAGCCGCGCAACTGGAAATACATGAACTGCTGACCGGCTCGGCCCGGCCTCCGGGGTTCAAGTATACTATTAGTTGACATTAATCTTTCTGTCCGTGACCCCCGCCCTACTCCAGCCCGAGATCGATTTCGCCGCGTTTTCCGCGGTCGACGGCCGCGCGGGCACCCTCGGGCGCGCCGCGGACGTGCCCGGCCCGGACAAACTCCACCGCCTCGCCGTCAATTGCGGCGACCACGCGTGGCGCGTCCTTTCCAGCATCAAACGCAAGCGCGGCGGCCCGCGCTCCGCGCCGTTCGCCATGCCCGAATCACCCGTGCCCACCGGCACGCGCGCCGGATGAACGCCAACCCTTCCAAGGATCCGCTGCACGGCGTCACGCTGGAGATGGTCCTCACGCGGCTGGTCGCCCATTACGGCTGGGCGGAGCTGGGCCGGCGGATCGAGATCCGCTGCTTCAACCACGACCCCAGTCTCAAATCCAGCCTCCAGTTCCTCCGACGCACACCGTGGGCTCGGACCAAGGTCGAGGAGCTGTATCGCCTGCACGCCGCAAACGACCGAACGGACGCGTTGCCAAGCGGTTCCGCATCCGGTCCTTGAGGATGCTTTCCACCGCCGACCCGACCCGCTGCACCAATTTCTCCGGACGGTGTCTGACGGTGAACCCAACCCAACCTTCCATGAAAAACCTGATCTCCGTGC
Organism: uncultured Oleiharenicola sp.; assembly: GCA_964652485.1. GTDB lineage: Bacteria > Verrucomicrobiota > Verrucomicrobiia > Opitutales > Opitutaceae > Lacunisphaera. The sequence continues at coordinate 9,463 of CAZZDB010000020.1, read as the reverse complement.
TCGCCTGCTGCGGGCTGTTAACCGTCGCCGGTCTCGCCGAGAAAATTGACCTCGGCCCCGGCAAGGCCTTGCATCTCACCCTGCCCGATTCCTGGACCAGCAGCGACGTCGCGGCGTCCGCCGGCATGCCAGCGATGGGCCAGAACGTCCGCTACGTACCCAAGGATGGCGCCAACGAGGCCCTGCTTATTACTGTCCTCACCGTGCCGGACGACAATTTCAAGGATCCCGACAACCTTAAGTCGATGGTGGAGATCGCGACCCAGCAGTTCGTGACCGGATCCGTCGAGGGCAAAGCCGACATCAAGGAGTTCAAGTTCGCCGGCGTCGCCGGCTTTTCCGCGACCTTCACTGACGCCAACCTCGTCGGCAAACCCAGTGTGAAGGACGACTACAAGGCCATGACATCCTGCTTCGCCTACATCGGTAACCAGGTGATGGTGACCGCGACAATCTTCACCGACGAGGTTGGCGGCCGGGCTTACAACGAGGCGGTGCGCATCCTGAAATCCATCTCGCTCAGCCTGCCGAAGGACACGATCTGATCCGACTATCTGGCGGAGCAGTGCTCCCGACGGTCCCAAGGCGCCGTGCCAAGCACTCTCCGCTCCGCGATTGCCCGCGACAGGAAAATATGCATATTTTCCTAGCATCGACTGTCGGTTCTTTTCACGCCCGAGCGGCCGAGGAAAAAACGCATGCCCAACCTGGAATACGCGCTCCCCATGAAATCGGGTGATCTCGCCTACGTGAAAGGCCGCATGGCTGGCTTGCTCGTCGCCTGCCCGGTCACGCAGGACAATCCTTTCGACTGTCCGCTGAAGTCCGTCCGCCAGCTGCCTCTGCGCGAGCGCTTTCGGTGGCTGGACACCCTGCGGCCGGATCAGCTGAGGGCCTTCCTCAACCAACACGGCGCGTGCATCGTGCGCAAGGAGTAGGAAACCCAAGAGCCGGCCTGAGCCCGGGACGGCGAGCTTGTTGCCGAGATGCGGACTTGCTGCGCCCCTGCCCGTCGTCAGCCGTCAAGCCTTGGCCCCGGTTTCTGGACGCAAGCCCGCCCGCGGAAAGGGCGCATGGACGGCCCGGCCGGAGAGGTAGAGATGCATGCCCAGCGCCGCCTTGCGAGCATCGCGCACGGCGTGCACGACCAGGCTCGGCCCGCGCACGGAGTCGCCGCCGGCGAAAACACCGGGCAGGCTGGTCATCTGGTTCCCGTCGATGCGGAAGCCACCCCATTTGTCCGTGGCGACCTGGCTGAGGTCGCTTTCGGCCGGGAACGGCGCGGGGTCAAAGCCGTAGGCCACGAGCACGAGTTCGGCGGGCACATCAAAATCGGAACCGGCGACGGCCTTCGGCGAACGACGGCCGGAGGCATCGGGCGCGCCGAGCTCCATGCGCACACAGCGCACGGCGGCGACCCGGCCGGTGGCATCCCCGATGAGGGCGACCGGATTGGTGAGAAACTGGAACTGGGCGCCCTCCTCGAGCGCATTGGCGTATTCCTTGCGGCTGCCCGGCATGTTGGCGAGGTCGCGCCGATAGAGGCACACCGCCTCGCGCGCCCCGCTGCGCAACGCCGTGCGCAGGCAGTCCATCGCCGTATCACCGCCGCCGAGCACGGCCACACGCCGGCCCTTCACGTCAATCGGCTCGCCGCCTACCAGCGGCGAATCCACATTCTTCTGAGTGAGAAACGGCAGCGCCTCGGCGATGCCGTCCAGTTCCGCCCCGGTAAGGTCGAGCGGTTTCGGTTTTTGTGCACCGATCCCGAGAAAGATCGCGTCGTATTTGTCGCGCAGGCCGGCGAGGGAAATATCCCAACCCACGCGCACGCCCAGGCGGAATTCCACGCCGTGCCGCGCCAGGAGGTCGATACGGCGCTCGACGATATGCTTCTCGAGCTTGAAGGCCGGGATGCCATTCACCAGCAGGCCGCCGGGGATGGGCTGCGCCTCGAAGACGGTGACGCCGTGGCCAAGCTTCGCCAGTTCGTCGGCGCAGGCGAGGCCGCCGGGGCCGGAGCCGATGATGGCGACCTTCTTGCCGGTGGCCGGAGCCTGCACGACCTCCACGCCCCCGTGGTGGAAGGCATATTCGTTGATGAACCGCTCGACCGCACCGATGGCGACGGGGTCGGTGCGGGCGTTGAGAATGCAGGCGCCCTCGCAGAGTTTTTCCTGCGGGCAGACGCGCGAGCAGATCTCGGGCATGTTGCTGGTCGAGCGAGAGAGCGCCGCCGCCTCCAGGAACAAGCCTTGCGCGGTCAAAGCCATCCACTCCGGAATGCGGTTCGCCAGCGGGCAACCCGTCATGCACAGCGGATTCGGGCATTCAATGCAACGGGCCGCCTGCGCGCGGGCCGTCGCCTCGTCAAACTCGCTGTAAATCTCCCGAAAATCGCCGACGCGCTCGCTGGCCGGGCGTTTTGGCGGAATCGCCCGGGTAATCTCGGACCAGGAGTATTTGTTGTGCGGTTTGACGGGAATGGCGGGCATGCGTGGAGGTTGTCGTGCCACACCCCGCCGGCGGGCGTAGCCCGACTTGGGCATCATGCCCGGGACCACCCCGGCGGGCTCGGCAGTTATTGGCCAAGTTCACGCACGGGTTGCGCCCCACCGGACATCACGGGACTTCCCATATTATCGGCACAACGGGCCCGCGGGTAAAATGCACGGGGCGCCTCGTCCCGCACCGGCCCGTCTCAACTCTCCAGCATCCGCACCCGGCGGTGTTTCTGGGGAAATTGCAGGGTCACCACCGTGCCCGTACCTTCCTTGCTTTCGATGCCGACGTGCCCCCCGTGGTCGCGCATGATGCGCTGCACGATCATCAGTCCGAGTCCGTGCCCGCCGGCCTTCGTCGTGTGGTACGGTGAGAAGAGTTTCGCCAGGTCCTCATGCCGGATGCCGGCGCCCGTGTCGGCGATGCGGATGAACACCGAGTCGTCATCCGCGCGTACGCGGATGCTGAACTTGCCGCCGGGCTGCATCGCCTCCATGGCGTTCTTGACCAGGTTGAAGAACACCTGCTTGAGCTGGTTGCGATCGGCCATGATGACCGGCGTGCTCGCGGGCAACTCTCCCTCGACCGTGAGGCCGCGATCCTCGAGTTCCTTGGCCTGGAAGCGCAACACGTCGTCGATGACCTCGACCACGTTGACCTCGGCGAGGTCGGGCGGGCGCGGCCGGATGGCCTCGAGGAAGTTCTTGATGATACCGTCAAGCCGGGTGACCTCGCCCTGGCAGATGGCGATCGATTCCGCGAGCGAGGCGGTCTCCTTCGAGTCGCGGAGCTTCCGCAGTCTCCGCTCAATGAGCTGCAGGTGGATGGTGAGGGAATTGAGCGGGTTGCCCAGCTCGTGGGCGACGCCGGCGGCCAACAGCAGGATCGACGAGATCCGCTCGTTCTCGATCAGTTCCGCCGTCGATTTCTTCTCGGTGGTGATGTCGGCGAGGATGATGGCAAAGCGCGAGTCGCCGTTCTCCGCCTCGTGGAAGGGCACCATGTAGAGCCGCACGACCCGGTGCGCCGGGTAGGTCAGTTCGAATTCGCGGGTGACGATTGGCCGGCCTTCCGTGCTTCCCGGTCCACCCTCGCCTTCCAGCGAGGCCCGCAGCCCCGGCACCAGCCGCCACAGGGTCGTCGCGACGCCGGCCTGGCCCTTGAAGCCGATCATGCGGGCCGCCGCGTCGTTGGCATAGTCGATCTCGCCGTCGGCGGAGATGACGAGCACGCCCTCCTGGAGGGTGTTGAACACCGTGTCGAGCATCGCCCGTTCACGGGCCAGCCGCTGCACGAGCGTCTGCAGGCCGGCGGTGTCGAGCCGGTCAATCCGGCCGAGCAGCTTGTCGAGCGAGGTGTGTTTGAGGCCGGCCATGGTTCCGCCGTCAGTTGACCAAAGGACCCTGCGGGCTGCAAATCATTCTGCAGGCCGGGCGACAACCCTGCCTGCTCGGGGCCCCTCACTCAAACAGGATCATCTGTCCCTCCAGGTCGCGCGGTTGGGCGAAGAGCTTCCGCAGGAAACTGTCACGGTGCACGGTGCTGCGCCCGCGGCGCAGGATGGCCTCGCGATGCTCTTCCGTCCCGTAGCCCTTGTGCTGCGCGAAGCCGTAGCCGGGGTGCGCCTGGTCGAGTTCGTCCATCAGGCGGTCGCGCGTGACCTTCGCGATGATCGAGGCCATCGCGATGCAGAGCGAGCGGGCGTCGCCGCTGATGATGCCTTGGTGCGGATAGGGAAAGTGCCGCAGCGGCAGGCCGTCGATGAGGATCTGGCATGACACCATCGGAGTGAACGCGGCCTTCTCGGCTTCGCTCGCGAAGAGGTCGGGCTCGACCTTGCGCTCGAAGGCGTCAGGCGGATAGATGCCCTCGAGCGCACGACGCATCGCCAGCTTCGTGGCACCGAGGATGTTGACCTTCTCGATCTCCGCAACGCTGGCGGTGCCGTAGTTGGCGTGGATCTGCCCCTGCCCCACGAGTTCCTCGAACTCCAGCCAGAGCTCGGTGCGCTCGCCGGCGGTCAGCTGTTTCGAATCGTTCACGCGGCCGGATTTGGCGACGGCCCAGCGACCCTCGAGGAATTCCTGCGAGACCAGCACCGCCGCCGCCACGACCGGCCCGGCCAGCGCGCCACGCCCGGCCTCGTCCACGCCGATCAGGCCACCGAAGCCGTAGATCTGCTTGAGGTCGAACCCGCGGAGCTGGCGGCGCTTGGCCATGCGTCAGTCTAGCGTTTCCACTCGGTCTTTTCCTTCGGCACGGGCAGCGGCAGTTCGTCCAGCTTGCCCGCGGCCGCGACCACCTCGTAGCAGGTGCGGAAATGCAGCTTGGCGAAATGGCCGAGCGCGCTGGCCCCGAATTTTTCGATGAGCAGCGAGGCCTGCGCCTTGGCCTGCGCCCCGGCGCCCTTCTGGAGCCGGTCGCCGAACTCCCGCGACAGGTGGCGCATGACGCGCACGAACTCGGCGCGGGCGACGATGGACGCGGCCGCGACCACCGGGTCCTCCTCGGCCTTGGTGCGCATGTCGAGCCGGAAGCGTTCAAGGCCCTTCTTCTTCAGCTCGCGCTGGACGAGCGGTTCCTTCGAGAACTGGTCGAGCAGACCGCGCGGTACCCACTTCTTCTGCAGGGCCGCCTGCAGGGCGTCGGCGTGGTGCGAGGCGAGCAACCGGTTGAGGCTGGCGTAGGGCCGCCCCATGACCCGGTTGTATTCCGCCATTTCCATGTGCCGCGTCTCGACCACGACGCCCTTCGTATCGCGGATGAGCTCGTCGAGCCGGAGGATCTGGGTGTCGACGATCGTCTTGCTGTCGCGCACTCCCGCCGCGAGCCAGCCCCGCACGGCCTCGCCGTCCGCCACCACCGTCGCCGCCACCACCGGACCGAAAAGGTCGCCCTTGCCGCTCTCGTCCAGCCCGGCGTGCGGCTCGAACCAGTCGGAGTGCAGCACCTCATCATAGCCGAGCTTGGGCGCGCCCGTCACCTCGGCCTCGATGACGTTCTGCACAAAATCCTCGGTATCCTTCCCGGCCACGACGACCTTGCCGCTCGTGTAGGCCGTCACATTGACCTTCGGGCCCTTGAAGGCAAAGCGCGCATACGGCACCTCCGCCGTCTCCCAGTGCTTCGCGGCGCAGGCGGCGCGCAGCTTTTCCATCTGCGGGTCGTCGAGCTTGATGGTGTAGGTGGTGATCGCCTTGGGTTTTTCCTCCTCAGCGTCGTCGGACCGTTTGGGCATGGGATGACTAGCCACAAAAAGCACAAAAAGCACAAAAGGAAAATGACGGCTTCCCTGTTCAGGTTTTTGCGCCTTTTGTGCCTTTTGTGGCTAGTTCTCTGCTTCTGATCTCAAAACGCCAGGCCTTTCAGGCCGCCCTGCATGCGTGGTACCGCGTCCACCAGCGGAAGCTCCCCTGGCGCGACGTCCCGTCGCTCTACCGGACCGTGGTGTCGGAGTTCATGCTGCAGCAGACGCAGGTGACGACCGTCCTCCCCTACTTCGAACGCTGGTTGCGCGCGCTGCCCGATTTCGCCGCGCTGGCCATCGCGCCCGAGGCGAAGGTGCTGAAACTCTGGGAAGGCCTCGGCTACTACCGCCGCGCCCGGAACCTGCACCAACTGGCCCGGGCCCTCGCCGCTCTGCCCGCACCGCCGCGCACGCCGGCCGCGTGGCGCGAACTGCCCGGCGTCGGTCCCTACACCGCGGCCGCCATCACCAGCATCTCCTTCGCCGAGCCGGCCGCCGTCGTGGACGGCAACGTGGTGCGCATCCTCGCCCGGCTGGCGGGCGAAGGCCGGCTCTTCCGCGATGGCTCGGCGGCCGCGAAGCAGTTTGCCCCTCTCGCCGCCGCGCTCATCGTCGGCAGCGATCCCGGCGAGCATAACCAGGCGATGATGGAACTCGGCGCGACGGTCTGCCTTCGGCAAAACCCCCGGTGCTCCGTCTGCCCGGTCGCGCGATTCTGCGCCGCACGTGCCGCCGGCGCCCCGGAGCGGTTCCCCCGCCTGGCGCCCAAGGTCATCGAACGGCGAGCCGTCACCCGTATCTGGTGCGAGCACCGGGGCAGATTGTTGCTCCGCCGCGGCCGCGCTAAGGCGAAGCGTCTCGCCGGGCTGCACGAACTGCCTGAGGCCGCCGACCTTGGAGTGGGGCCGGCGGCCCGTTCCCTCCTCGCGGTAAGACGCCGCACCATCACCCGCTTCCGGATCTCGGAGTCGATCCATCGGGCAAAGCCCACAGTCGCGCTTCTCCGGCGCGTCGCGCGGGACAGGACGTTCAAGTGGGTGCCGCTCGGTCAACTCGACCGCATCACGCTCTCCGGACCGCACCGGCGGTGGATCGGCGAGCTGTTGTAGGCCCACCCGGCCGTGACCAACCCAGCGCTTGTGCTGCCGGATCATGACACCGTGCTGGCCGGGGTCCAGCGGACCGCCGCCCACCCTGATCACACCGAATAATTCTCCCGAGCCCGACGCAGGTTCTGGCCGCCTTGGCCCGGACTGTTGCAGCAGCACAGACAGCAAGTTCCAAGCGGACGGACCTCGGACGGCGGTCAAAACAACTGGGCCGGGCCGGCGCCTTTCCTCCTCACCCACTGAACCGTGCTGCCGCCAATTCCTCGACGCGCTTTTTTGACGCCAGCACTTCCTCGACGGTGAGGCGGGGATGAAGCTCGATGACCAGCGTGTGCTCGGGGCGCCAGAAGCCGCTGACCATCTCGAAGTCGATCGTACCCGAGCCGATGGCCTGGTGATCCTTGCCCTCCGCGCTGACGTCGTGCAGGTGGAAGCCGATGGCGTTGGGCGCGTTCTTCTCCAGGTGCTCCCGGTGGTTGATCAGGCCCATGTTCTGCTTGATCTGGGCATGGCCGCAATCGTGCCAGTAGCCGCACGCCCCGGGCCGGGCCATGGCCTCGATCAAGGCCGGATGGTCGGCGTCGAGCGGCAGCTCCTCGAATTTCTCCCGATTTTCAAAGCCCAGCTTCACGCCCTTCTGCGCCGCGTAGGGCAGCAATTCGAGGAGCCCCTGCTTGGTGTTCTCCCAGTAGACCGGCATCCGCTCCTTCAGCTTGGCGAGAGCCTTGGCCAGGATCTTCTGGTAGACGGCATCGCCGGCCAGGTCGGTCCCCGGATGTGCATCCAGGTAAGCGTCCACCTTGCGCGCCGGGTTGAACCAGAAGAACTCCGTCGAACCGAGGTGCATTACGACCTTCACGGCGTTCACCTGGTGGGCGAAATCGATGGTGCGCTTGCTGTGGCGCATCCATTGGTCGCGTTCGCGCACATCGAGGGAGGACGGCAGGTAAAGGTTGGGTGCGGCGTGCATGACGCCGGTCGGCAATGGGCAGAAATTGTGGCAGGAAGCGGCCTGGATGACGCCCTCCTCGATCGCCCGCAGGATGCCGGGTACGAGCGTGATCTTGATGCCGTGGCTCAGCTCCACCCACTGAAAACCGAGACCCGCCATCTCCTTGAGCATCTCGTAGCCGTCCTGATGCCGGTGCGAGCACCAGCAGGTGGAGAGGGCAACGATGGGTTTCATGAACGGCGTCATCAGGACAGGAGGGAGGGCTTAAATCAAGCCGGCCGACGAGCCGGCGGTGGACATAAGAAAGCCGTGCATCCGGGGATACACGGCTGAATACCATCGCCCTGACCGGGACTTACTCAGCGTAACGGCGGCGCAGCATACAGGTGAAGGCCATGACCTTTTCCTTGCGGCGACGGCGCTCCGAGGGTTTCTCGGCGTAGCGCTTCATGCGGACATCCTTGATGATGTTCTCGCGCTCGAGCTTCTTCTTCATGCGCCGCAGCGCACGATCGATCGGCTCGTTCTTGCGCATTTTGATCTCAATAGACATGGAAATTAATCTGGTTGGTGGTGGAGAAAACGAGCAACAAGCCAGCCGCTTTCCCCACCGTCAACCCCAATTTTTACGGCCACGGGGTCCTGCGAACCGCATCGCACGCGAGCCTGGGCGCAGATGGATGCTGGCAGATCAGTCGATCTGGCTAACCTCCGTGGGTGAATAACTTTACGCTTTCGCGCTTGCGGGCGCCTACGCGCGGCTTTCCCATCACGTTCCGTGGGTTCCGCCGACCAGAATTTCGTCCATCTCCATGTCCACAGCGACTACAGCCTGCTCGATGGCGCCTGCCGCATCGACCGCCTGATGGACCGTGCCAGCGCCCTGGGCATGAAGGCGCTCGCCCTCACCGATCACGGCAATCTCTACGGCGCGATCGATTTCTACAACCAGGCCAAGGCGAAGGGCATCAAGCCCCTCGTTGGTTGCGAGCTTTACCTCGCCGCCGGCTCCCGCTTGGAACGCACCGGCCGGTCCGACGAGGGCAAGTCCATCTACCACCTCGGTCTGCTCGCCCGTAACCTCACCGGCTATCAAAACCTCCTGAAGCTCGTTTCCGACGCCCACCTGAAAGGCTTTTACTACAAACCCCGCACGGACCTGGAGACCCTGGCCAAATATTCGCCGGGCCTCATCGGCTTCACGGGCTGCCTCGCGTCGCTCGTGCCCCAGCACCTCCTCAACGACAACTACGACGGAGCCCGCCAGGCGTGCGGCCGCTTCGTCGAGATCTTTGGCCGCGAGAACTACTTCGTCGAGATCCAGGACCACGGCATCCCCGAACAGCGCAAGATCATTCCCGGTCTGCTCAAGCTCGGCGAGGAGTTCGGCCTGAAGGTCATCTGCTCGAATGACGTGCATTACGTGAATGCGGCCGATGCCGGCCCGCACGACACCCTGCTCTGCATCCAAACCGGCTCGAAGATCGCCGATGAGAACCGGATGAGATTTTCCGGAACCCAGTTCTACCTCAAATCGCGCGAGGAGATGGCCCGCACCTTTGCCGAGGTCCCCGAGTCCGTCACTAACACGTCGCTCATCGCCGAGATGTGCGACCTCTCCATCCCGTTCCCCAAGGGCTCCGAACGCTACCC
>CAZZDB010000019.1:217-31324 GCA_964652485.1 uncultured Oleiharenicola sp. | reverse complement strand
GACATCGAGATGATCCGCATGGACCAGATCAACGAAGCCTACGAGCGCATGCTGAAGAGCGATGTGAAATACCGCTTCGTGATCGACATGGCATCGCTGAAATAACTGCGGCTGGACCGGGCCGCTGGTAGCCACGGCGACGCCCGACCACCGCTCAGGTGATGGGGCGAAAGACAAGGTGGGTGAAGACCGCCCGCACCGTCTGACTGGCGTTGTGCGACGTCACGGCCAGCCCGAGATACGCCGCACGGGGCAGGCGCTGCCGGTGGACGCTGAACGTCCGCCAGCTCCCGCCATCCCGGCTGGACAGTCCGGTGATGGTGTCGCCGGCGCGGGTCAGCTTCAACCACACGCGGGGAAAGTTCACGGGGAAATCCGGCTGCGGCGGGAGCGGCTGGGGCGGATAGATGCCGGTGCACGGTCCATCCGCCGCGACGCGGGACTGGAACTCCAGGCCGCCGTTGTTGTTGTTCCGGGGTTGGTTGTCCCCGAACGCCAGCAGGTAGGCGTGCGGGGCGCCGGCCTCGAGCGAGGCCCGCAACATCAGGCCCGCCTTCGTGTAGACGTCGGCCATCGTCAGCGAGTCGAGGCGGACGCTGAGCTCGAAATCGCCCGAGACCAGCGCGTGGGCAAAATGAAATTCGTCCCGCCCGCCCCAGATATCCACGCCGCCAGCGACAATATCCACGCCGGCGGCCGTGAGTTTGGTCGCGCCGGCCAGGCGCGGGGATCCGACGTCAACACCAGACAGGGGCAGTTGGCTCATGGGTTCGGCGGGACATTGGAGGGATGGTCGGATCAACCGCCAACCTAAAACTGTTGGCCGCCGCATCCGGCGTTTGTTTCCCGCATGTTCCCTACCGCTTCTTCTTGCGGCTTTTCCGCTGAGCCAGCAGGGCCTTGAGCCGCTGGGTGGTCTGGTCGCGATTCAGCTTCGACGCGGCCACTTCCAGCACAAATGCCTCCCAGTCGTCGACCGGGAGTTTCTCAATCGTCCACAGTTCACTACCGGCGAGAAATGTCAGGCATGAGGCGAGGGCCACCCGCTTATTGCCATCAACAAACGGATGATTGCGGCATAGGTAGAACAGGTAGGCCGCGGCAATCTCGTGCGGATCGGTCATGATCGGCTCGCCGCCCCAGGCCGCCTGTGGGACGGCGACAGCCGATTCCAGCAGGGCGAGATCGCGCAAGCCCTCTCCACCCCCGTGCACGGACAGCACATGGACGTGCACGGCCTTCACTGCTTCGATGGTGAGGTGCTTCCATTCCTGGCTCATGACAGACGACGGAACAACTCCTTGTTTTTCGCAAAGATGTCCTTGATCGCAGCCGTGGCTTCCTCGGGTGTCACCACCGGCCGGACGGGCGTCAGGTAGATGGTCCCACCCTCGTGGACGGTCAGGTTGACCTGGTCGCCTACCTTGAGGCGCGCAAGATCCATGAGCGCCGCGTCCAGCATGATGCCCTGCGAATTGCCCACCTTGGTGATGGTCTTGATCATGACGTAATACTATGTTTTACCTCCGGCGGCTGTCACGCCCGGCGCCGGCCGACGCGTCACTCCGCCTCGATTTCCACCACCGCGACCGTCCACGGCGCCAGGTTGACCACCAGGTCGCGCGTATACGGCATCGTCTTCGCCACCGGGTGGATCTTGCCCGGTTCCGCCAGGGAATTTTCGTCCGTCGGGGCGGCCGTCACGGTGTGGACCGTCACGGTGGCCCGGGCCGGCACCGCCGCACCCTGGAGGCGTGCGAGCAGCGTGTGGGAATGGCCGTCGTAGTTGACGGCCTTGAGAACGATCCGCCGGCCATCGGCGCTGCCGGTCGCGATGGCGTCGACCGTGGCGGCCGTCCAGGCCTCGGGTTTCATCTGGGAAATGCCGTCGAAAAAGGCGGCGCGGTCGGGCCGGTCCCGGAACGTGCCCGACGTGAAGGCATAGCGCCGGGGTGCAAAGTGGTCGCGGAAGAGCTTCTCGGCGATGTAACCCCCGCCCGCAAACCACGACACGTGATCGTGGTAAATCCACGCCCGCCACTCCGGGTTGTCGGTCGTGTTGCGCAGCAGCAGCGCCGGGCACGTCATGTCGAGCAGCGGGCTCAGTTTCTCGTAGCTGAGCAGGCTGCCCGCCGCGTGCAGGCCGGCCCGCCAGTCATAGGTGTGGCAGAGACCCCATTCCAATACCGCCACCTTGAGGCCTGGATGGGCCGACAGGCGCACGTAGTCGCCCAGCTTTTCCAGGTAGTCCCCAATCCGCCGGATGCCCGTTGCGTAGTTCTCCGGCTCATACTCGTAGTTGTGGCAGCCAAGGATGTCGAAATTGCCACCCGCCAGATCAATCAACTTCTGGCTCCAGTTCATGTCGTTGGAGCGCTTCTGGCCGCACGCCACGATCTTCACACCAGGGGCGAGCTGGCGCAACCGGTCCCCATACAGGTTGACGATCGCGGCATAGGCCTCGGGCGAGAGCTGGTGGTTCATCGGCTCGTTATCGATCTGGATACAGGGCACGTCGTAGGGCGCCACATGGCCGTTGGCCGCGCGGCGGCGGCCCCATTCCGTCGTCACCGGGTCCAGCAGGTAGTGAACCCAGTCCATCGCATAAGCCAGCTGCGCGGGGTCGGTGTCGGTCGCGCTGAGGACGATCAGCGGCCGGGAGCCGAGCTGCCGGCAGAGCTCCATGAACTCGTCCGTGCCGAACCCATAGTAGTCGGAATAGCCGCCCCAAATGGTGTTGGGGTTGAACTTCCGCGCCACGGCCGGACCGATGCCGTCCTTCCACTTGTAGATTGAGGCGTACGAGCCGCCCGGCCAGCGGATGAACGGCGGCTTCAGGCCCTGCAGTGCCGCCAGCAGATCCGGCCGCAGTTTGCCGTGGGCGCGGGCATCGGCCCGCATCAACGATACGAAATCGACCAGCGTCGCGCCCGTGCCGGCGCCGATGATCTCCACCGAGGCCTGCGGGTCCGTCACGGGGCTGACAAACTTGAAGCCCGCCTCCTGCCATTCGGGACCGTTCGTCGGCAGGGACCGCCGCACCAGCTCCCGGCCGGCCGAGTCCTTCACCAGCAGGCTGACCTGCAGCGCACCTTGCTCGGGCTTGAGCCACACGGAGCCGTCATAGGCCGTGCCGGCCTCCACGTACACGCGCCCCTGCCGCAATCCGGCCGTGCCCTTGTCCGCTGCGAGCCGCACGCTCCGTTCACCTTGCTCGAACCTTACCGCGACGGCCTCGACCGTGCCGTGGTCGGCCGTCGTCTCCCAATAGTCCTTGAAATCGCTGCCTTCAAACCCCTGGCCGCGGATCTGCTCGGCATACAATCCGTCGACGACCGAGTGGTTGATGTGCTCGAGAAACTGGCCGTAGATTCGCTCGTCGATCTGCCCCGCCACCCGGTCGGTATCGACCAGCAGCACCGCTACGCCCGATTCGGCCCCCGGGAGCGCGGACGACAGCAGGCCGGGGAGCACCAATGACAGAAACGTGGAAAACGCACGGAGCCGGCGGGGCGGGCGGATGAGCGGGGTCATGGGGTGATACAGCCGGTTTATTTGCGAATCGCAACCGCTCATCGCCGGTACGCGTTGGTCACCCGCCGGATCATGCCATCGCCCTTCGTCAGGAAAAACAGGTCGCCCGAGCGGTCGTCATAGCCGACGCGCAGGTGCGCGCGGTCGAGCCGCCCCAGCGCCTTGAGGCTTGTTACCGCGCCGTTGCGCACAATGTTCAGCTCGTAGATGGCATGGTCCGCGGGCTCCGCGTCCAGGTTCATGAAGAACAACCGGCCGCTGACAATGTCGCCGAAGACATACTTGCCGCGCAACGCGGCGAGCGGCCCGCGGTAGACATAGCCGCCGGTGACGGCGGCGCCGTCGCTGTGGTCGTATTCGCCGAAGGGTGGAACATACGGGGCCAGCTCCGCGGCGGTAGCCGCACGCACGACCTTGGCATCAACCCTGGCGTCGAGATGCGTGGTCCCTTCGAGGCAGCCGACGCCATACCCGTAGGCGCCGCCCGGCTCGATCAGGTCGACCTCCTCAACATTGGACTCGCCGATGTCGACCGCGATCATGCGCCGCCCATGCGCCAGGTCCCAGCTGATGCGGTGCGGGTTGCGGAAGCCGTAGGCGTAAATCTCCTTCCGGATCGCGGGGTCGGGGCTCTGCGCGAAGGGATTGTCGGACGGGATGCCGTACTGGCCGTTGGCGCCGTTGTGTCCGGCCGGATCGATGCGCAGGATGGCGCCGAGGAAGGTCCGCGGGTGGCCCGACATGTCCGGCCGTTTCAGGTTGGTCGAGCCGCCGTCGCCGATACCGATGTAGAGCTTGGCATACCCTGGATCGTGCGGGTCGGTGGCCGGGGCGAAGGCGATCTCCTGTGAACCGTGGCCCGTGGTCGGCGTCACGAACCGCATCACCTCGCGGTGCGTGCCGGCAAACACCAGGGCGGCGGGATCGGTGATCCGCCACTCGGTCAGCACCCACTCCAGCGGCGGCGTCTCGTATCTGGGGACATCAGGCGGTATGTCGGCCGGATTTACGGCGGGGCTGCCGCGGAAGCTCTCGGAATGGGTCGTGTAGAAAACGCCGTTGTGAACGAAGTCCGGGTGCAGTGCGAAGCTGCCGAGTCCCGACGCCACGCCCGGTTCGGTGAGGAAGGACGGGAAGATGCCGCGCACATCAAGGAACACGACCGGGTGGCGGTCCTGCACGCGGTAGAGCAGTCCCATCAGCTCGTCGACGAACAGAGCGCCGGCCTCGCGCGGATCGGGCCGGAGGAGCGTGATGCCCTTGTAGGGCGTGCGACCGGGCAGCCGCGGGATCTGAACGAAATCCTCGACCTCGACCACGAGGCGGGACATCGCCACGGGCGGGACAAGGCGGACCGCGGGCGGCGCATTCGGGTCGATCACGAACGGCGCGAGATGCCGCGCCACCGACTCGCCGTGAATGAAGGAGAGGATCGCGGTGATATCGTCCGGGGTCAGGTGCGCGAGCGTCGGCATGATCAGCTTGTAGCGGCGGAACAAGGCGTTGGCACGGGTGTCGCCGGCCGCGACGACCCTGGATGGATCGCGGATCCACTCCACCAACCGGCCGGGGGCGAGCGATTCCGTGACGCCCCCGAGCGGCGGTCCGAAACCGTCCGTGGTGAGCGCGTGGCAGGCGGCGCATTGCTGGGCGAAGAGGGCCTTGCCCTTCGCGATCACCACTGCGTCCGGAGAGTAGCCGATGGCGACGCCCCTCTCGGCCGCGGCCTCCTGGGCGTGGAGCGCGACGCCGGACAGCGCGCAAGCGAACACCAGGCAGAGGTGGCGGGGATCCACGAAGGAAATCATGGCGCCGGCCCGTAGCTCGCGAAGGCGAAGCGGGCGCCGTCGCGGGACCAGCAGGGCACGTTGAGCGATCCGTTGCCCCCGACGAAGCGGCCGATTTCGCGCGGCGCGCCGCCGCCGGCGGGAAGCAGGCGCAGCACACACTCCCCGTCGGGCGGATGGCCCGTGTCGGGCACAACCTTGGAGGAAAGCAACAAAATCCATTTCCCATCGGGCGAAGGATGCGGGAACCAGTTGTAGTAATCGTCGTCGGTCACCTGCTCCTGGTCCGAGCCGTCCGGATGCATATGCCAGACCTGAAAGCGGCCGCTGCGCGCGGAATGAAACCAGATCCATTTCCCGTCGGCGGAATAGTCCGGGCCGTTGTCATTGCCCGGCGCCGTGGTCAGACGCTGCTCCTGACCCCCGGCGACCGGGATGGTGTAAACATCATACTCGCCGTTGCGGGCTGCGCAGTAGGCGAGCATCTTCCCGTCGGGCGACCAGCCGTGCCAGTAGGACGGCTCGGGCACCGCGATGCGCCGCGGCGTGCCACCGCCCACCGGCACGAGATACATGAGCGATTTGCCCGTCTCCGTGAGGTCGCTGACAGCGAGCTGCGTGCCGTCGGGGGAGAGGCCGTGGTCGTTGTTGCAGTGCGTCAGGAACCCCGTGTCGATGACCACGGGCTCCGCGTTGGCGGCGAGCGGCAGGCGAAGGATCCGGCCGCTGGCGTTGAAGAACAGGGCGGTGCCGTCCGGCGAAAAATGCGGCGATTCCATCCGGCCGGGCGCGCGACGGATGACCTGCCGCTCCAGCGTCGCGACCGTGATCACCTCGAGTGCGGACGCCGGTGCCGCCGCCGCCACCCGACTGGAAAGGATCAGGGCAAGCAACGCAGCGGCGGCGAGTGAAGCAGAAGGGCGGCGTGGCAGGCGCATGGGGTGGATCCGGGGAACGGCGTGGGCTCCGGCAAGCGCTAGGCGGTCCGGTGTGTTTGGTCGAGCCGGTAGTGCGCGTCGGGTGAAACCGGCGCCGCGTGCACCGGCCACGACAGCCACCTCATCTGCCCCGGTTCTGTTCACGACCGGTTAAAAGAACAACCTGGCCAACGCCGCGTTGTCTTTCCCGGCGAGGCCGCTTTACTCCGGCACATGTTCAAACGCCTTCTCTTTGCGACCCTGGCCCTCGGGCTGGCGCTGGCCTGCCCAGCCCAGTCGGGTCCCGCGCCCGACCCGACCATCGAGCCATCGAACCTCTACCCCCACAAGCTGCAGCTGAAGGCCTACATCGACTCGGGCGGCTACGCCCGGGACGTGGCGGCGGTCGCGTTGCAGGCCGACAAGTATCTGGTCAAGCGCCTCGCCAAGGGCGCCAAGCCGGGCAAGAAGCTGGCCATCGTCTTCGACATCGACGAGACGACCCTCTCCAACCTGCCCCACATCCTCGCCAACGACTACGGTTACGTGCCACGGATCTGGAACGAGTGGGTCGCCGAGGGCCGGGCCCGCGCCATCGTGCCCGTGCAGACGGTCTACGACACAGCCATCCGCGGCAAGATCGACGTGTTCTTCATCACCGGCCGCACGGAGAACGACCGTGCGGCCACCGAGAGAAACCTGCGCGACGTCGGCTACGACACCTGGACCCGCATCTATTATTACAAGCCGTCCGGCGACACGCCGCTTTCCCTCGCAGGCTTCAAGACCGAGGTCCGCCGCAAGCTCACGCAGGAGGGCTACGTCATCGTGGCCAACATCGGCGACCAGAACAGCGATCTCGTCGGCGGGTATGCCGAGCGTTATTTCAAGCTGCCGAATCCGTTCTATATCTCGAACTAGTTCTGCGGAACTGCAGGGGCGGGGCGCCGCACCCCGCCGTGATCAAGGCGGGGGCAGCGACCCCACCCTCCAGGTTTTCCGCGGCGCGAACAGGCTCGCCGGCCCCCTCGCCATGGTCAAATTCCGCCCAACTTCCGCCAATCCATGCGGAACCGCCTGTTCCTGGCGGGTGTATATTTGGCCATGAAAACCTTCCTCGTGCCGGTTGATTTCTCCGCGGTATCCGAGGAAATCGTCGATACCGCTGTCAGTTTTGCGCGTTCCTTCGGCGGCAAGGTTGTCCTGCTGCACATCATCCAGCCCCCGATCATCACCAGTGAATACGCTCTGCCCGTGGACGCCGTGCAGGAGGCCATGACCACAGGCGAGAAGAACTCCCTCGCCAAGCTGGCCGTCTATGAGGAGACCTTCAAGCGCGCCGGGATGGACGTCGAGATCTCGGTGCGGCATGGGCCGCCCGTCTACGAGATTCTCGATGCCGCCGACAAGGCGAAGGCCGACTTCATCCTCATGGGCTCGCACGGCCACGGCAAGATCTACGACCTGCTGGTCGGCAGCACGGCGAGTGGGGTCATCAAGGGCGCCCGCTGTGGCGTCATCATCATGCCCTCCATCGTCAAGCCCGGCAAGGTCGCGCCTCCGGCGCATCTGGCCGGAGTCTGATAGTTTCCCAACCGCGGCCCGTCAGGGCCCGGCCGCCTGAAACAGCCGGCCGAACTGCGCCAGGTCTTCCGGCGCCACGTCTGACACCGCGGTGAAGTTCAGCCCGCCCGCCGACCAACCGCGCAAAGCGTACCCGTCGAGCGACGCGTGACCGGCGACCGCCGCAGGTTCCCCGCTCCACACGTGGACGTCGATGCTGTGCTTGCGGCGGCCATACACCAGCGTGGCGACCGTCCGGCCGCCGATGCGTTCCAAGCGGCCGCCGAGCAGGGGAAAACCGTCCGCCGCAAGGTCGGGCACAAACGGGGCGAAATCCACCTTGCCGGCGAACCACGGCTTGACGGTGTGCCGGTCCGTCGACTCGACGTCGATCACATGCCCGGTCAGCCGGGCCCGCACGTGGGCCGCGGCCATCTCGCCAGCCAGCATCCCGGTCTGCGCCTGGCGGCCGCCCCAGGAAAATCCCGCGAACCCCGCCAGCGCGAGACTGGCCGCCAGCGCGGCCGGTCGCACCCAACCCGGCCAGCCCAACGCCGGACCCGCGGATGCCTCCGGTACAGCCGGCGGCAGCGCCGCGCGGATCTGCGCCGCAAGTCCCGGCGGCGCCCGGTGGCGGGTGAGCTTTTCCTGCCGCAGGCTGCGCTGCTCCGCCAGCGCGAGCGCCGCCCCGGCGCAGGCCGGGCAGGTCTCCAGGTGGGCCGCGACCGCGGCATCGTTCACCACGTCGAGTTCCTCGTCGAGATGGGCGCCGAGCAGGCGCCGGACTTCGGGGCAATTCATGGCTTCTCCTCCGGGTGGACGGCCGCCTGTAGCTCGCGCTGCAGGCGCAGGCGGGCGCGGGCGAGCCGCGACATGACCGTGCCGAGCGGAATGCCGGCGACGGCCGCGATCTCCTTGTAGGCGAGTCCCTCGAGCTCGTGCAGGACGATGACCTCGCGCATCTCCACGGGCAACGCCGCGAGCGCCGCGTCGAGCCGCGCGGTGTCGAGCTCGCGCCGCAACCGCACCGTCTCCTCCGCCGCGTCGTGGACCGGCGCATGCTGCAGCTCGTCGAACGCCTCCGGGGCGGGCTGGCGCTGCGTGCGGCGGAGCTGCGAGTAGCAGACGTTGCGCACGATGGTGAGCAGCCACGCGCGGCCGTCGCCACCACGGAACCGGTCGTAGGCCTTGAACGCGCGCAGGTAGGCCTCCTGCACCGAGTCGCGCGCATCCTGTTCATTGCGCAGGAGCCACCGCGCGAGGTTGTAGGCCGCGTCGAGGTGCGGGAGCATGCTTTGTTCGAAAGGCGGGATCACGGCGGCGGAACGAAGGGGACTAAAGAGTAATACGCGCCGGATTCGATTTTATTCCCGCCGGACGCAAATTTCCGGTCCGGGGAATAACCGGCCCAGGCCCGGCGTAGTCCTGTCTGAACCCATCCCTTCCATGAACGACTTCATCACCCACGATCATCATCACGACGGCATCGACCGCCGCGGTTTCCTCAAGTGCATGGCCTGGACCGGCACCGGCGTGCTCTGGACCCTGAGCAGCGGCGTGCTCTCCTCCCGCGTGCTCGGCCAGGTCACCGGCGGGGCCGCACCGGCGCTGCCGGCCGGCCAGCTGCACTTTGTCCAGATTAGCGACAGCCATATCGGCTTCCACAAGCCCGCCAACCAGGACGTCGCCGCCACCTTCCGGGAGACCGTTGCGCGCATCAACGCGCTACCGCACGCGCCGGAATTTCTACTGCATACCGGCGACCTCACCCACCTGGCGGAGGCCGCAGAGTTCGACACGCTCGAGCAGCTGCTGCGCGATTGCCGCACCAAGCAGGTGTTCTACGTGCCCGGTGAGCACGACATCCTCAACGACAACGGGGCGCAATACCGCGAGCGCTTCGGCCGCGGTTCGCTCGGCACGGGTTGGCACAGCTACGACCACAAGGGCGTGCATTTCATCGGCCTCGTCAACGTCGCCAGCATCGCCGAGGGCGGCCTCGGCGTGCTCGGGACCGAGCAGCTCGACTGGCTGGCGAAGGACGTGGCCCGCCTGTCGAGCGAGACGCCGGTGGTGGTCTACGCGCACATCCCGCTCTGGTCGGTCTATCCCCAGTGGGGCTGGGGCACGGCGGACGCCGAGAAGGCGCTCGCGCTGCTCCGTCGCTTCGGGTCGGTCACGGTGTTGAACGGCCACATCCACCAGGCGTTGCAGAAGATCGAGGGCAACGTGACCTTCCATACGGCGCGCTCGACGGCGTTTCCGCAGCCCGCCCCCGGTGCCGCGCCCAAACCGGGCCCGATGGTCGTCGAGGCCCCGCGTCTTCGCTCGACGCTCGGGCTCACGCAGGTGTCCTACGTCGAGACCGCCACGCCGCTGGCCATCGTCGACAGCACGCTCGACGATCCGAGCTGACGCCCGCCGCCCATGGATCCCGGTGCCTGGGCCCGCCTTCACGGCGCGCTCATTCATTTCCCCGTGGCCCTGCCGGTCTTCGCGGCGGGCTGCGACACCGCCGCGCTCGGCTGCTGGTCGCGACCCACTGCGGCCCGTCTGCAGGCGGCCGGCGGCTATGCACTGTATCTGGCCGCCCTCGGCAGCGTGCCCGCGGTCGTCTCAGGCCTGGTGCTGACCCGCGGCGACATGCTCGGACACGACGCGCTCCGCCGGCACCACCTGTTGGTCTGGCCCGCCTGGACGCTCCTGATCGCCCTCGCGGTCTGGCGGGCGCTGCGCCGGGAAGAGCCCACGCGCGCCGGACACGCCGTCGGTGTGGCCTTCGGATGGCTGCTGGTCGCCCTGATGGGCGGCGCCGGGCATTGGGGCGGCCTGCTCGCGCAATCCTTTCCATGAACCCGTGCCAACGGTTTCTCGCCAGTGCCTTGGCCGGCGGCCTGGCGCTCGGGGGCGCCACCCTGCTGGCGCACGGATTGCAGGCCCAGGCCCGCGCCCTTTCGCACGAACAGCCGCCGTGGACGGGGCTGCCGGTGCCGCCCGGGGCGAGCCCCGAGACACTGCGCGCCAACGGCCGCGATCTGTTCCTCAACAGTTGTGCGCATTGCCATGGTGCCGATGCCCGCGGCGACGAGGGACCGGACCTCCACGCACTCGACGTGAGCGACCGGCGCATCGCCACGGTGATCCGGCTGGGCATCAGCGGCGAGATGCCGTCCTTCGCGAAGAAACACTCTCCGGAGGAGATCGCCGCGCTCATCGCCTACCTGCGCACGCTCCGCTGAGCGTTTCCCGGGCTTGCCGCGCGAGGCGTGCCGTGTAACATGCCTCCGCCGGCCGCTCCTCCCGATGCACCGCGAAATCCACCAGTGGCACAGCCCGCGCCTCGACAAGAACATGGAAGTGGCCGTCTACGGCCACTACGGTTTCGCGCTGCTGATGTTCCCGACCGCCGCAGCCGACTACCTCGAGTATGAACGCTTTCAGGTCATCGACTCGATCGCCCCGTTCATCGACGCGGGCAGGGTGAAGGTCTTCTCGATCAACTCCATCAACAACGAAAGCTGGCTCAACGACGCGATGTATCCGCCGCACAAGTCGATCCGGCACCAGCAATACAACGGCTACGTGACGCAGGAGGTCGTCCCCTTCATCCACAGCCATTGCGCGGGCCGCGTGCCCATCATCACCTCCGGCGCCTCCTTCGGCGCCCTGCACGCCGCCAACAACCTCTTCCGCCGCCCCGACCTTTTCGACGGCTGCATCGCCATGAGCGGCTCCTATGACCTCAAGGACTACACCAACGGCTACTGGGATGAGGACGTCTATTTCAACTCCCCGCTCGACTACCTGCCCAATCTCACGGACGACGACATCCTCAACCAGCTTCGCGCGAAGCACCACATCCACTTCATCTCGGGCCAGGGGGCCTACGAGAAACCCTCGTCCGCCGTCGACCTCGGCCGCGTCCTGCGCAGCAAGGGCATCCCGCACACCATCGACCTCTGGGGTCACGACGTAAACCACGACTGGCCCTGGTGGCGCAAGATGCTGCCCCACTACCTCGGGACGAGATTCTGACCCTGATTCAGTCCCCGAACCTGATCCCCTGGGCCAACGGAAGCGAGTCGGAGTAGTTGATGGTGACGGTTTGGCGGCGCATATACGCCTTCCAAGCATCGGAGCCGCTTTCACGGCCGCCGCCGGTCTCCTTCTCGCCGCCGAAAGCGCCGCCAATCTCCGCGCCGCTGGTGCCGAGGTTGACATTCGCGATGCCGCAGTCGCTGCCACGAGCCGAGAGAAATTGCTCCGCCTCGCGCAGGTCCGTCGTGAAGATCGCCGAGCTGAGTCCCTGCGGCACACCGTTCTGCAAGGCGATCGCCTCCTCGAGCGTGCGGTAGCCCATCACATAAAGGATCGGCGCGAAGGTCTCGTGCTGTACCACCGGCCATTCATTCCGGGCCTCGGCGATACAGGGCGTCACGTAGAGTCCACCGGGAAAGCGCTTGCCCGTCAGCCTCTCGCCGCCAACGAGAACCCTGCCGCCGCTGTGCTTCAGTTCGGCGATGGCGTTCATCATGTGGTCCACCGCCGTTTCGTCAATGAGCGGGCCGACCAGGTTCCCGTCCGCCAGCGGGCTGCCGATGGGCAGCTGCCGGTAGGCAGAAACGAGCGAAGCGGTGAACTGCTCCTTGATCGATTCGTGCACAATGAGGCGCCGCGTGCTGGTGCAACGCTGCCCGGCCGTGCCGACCGCACCGAAGACGACACCACGACGGGCCAGCTTCAAGTCGGCCGAGGGCGCGACGATGACGGCGTTGTTGCCGCCGAGTTCGAGCAGCGAGCGGCCGAAGCGCTGCGCCACGACCCCGCCGACCCGCCGCCCCACCCGGGTCGAGCCCGTGGCCGACACGAGCGCGATACGGCGGTCATTGGTCAAGAGCTCGCCAGCGGACGGACCATCCCCGACGAGCAACGAGAAAATCGCCGGGTCCACACCGTTGGCGCGGCAGACCTTCTCCGCGATCCTGATGCAGGCAATGGCGGTCAGCGAGGTTTTCTCGGAGGGTTTCCAGATCGTCGCGTCGCCACACACCGCCGCGAGCGCGCTGTTCCAGGACCAGACCGCCACCGGAAAGTTGAACGCCGAGATGATGCCCACGACGCCGAGCGGCTGCCATTGCTCCATCATGCGGTGGCCCGGACGCTCCGACGCGATGGTCAGGCCGTGCAACTGGCGCGAGAGGCCGGTGGCGAAGTCGCAGATGTCGATCATCTCCTGCACCTCGCCTTCCCCTTCCGCCAGGATCTTGCCCGCCTCGAGTGAGACCAGCCGACCGAGGTCGGCCTTCCGCTCGCGCAAGGCGTTACCCAGTTGACGGACGACCTCACCACGCCTTGGTGCCGGCACGTCGCGCCAGGCGAGAAAGGCCCTTTGCGCGGCGGCGACGGTCCGCTCGCAGTCGGCCGGCGAGGCTTGCTTGACGCGGCCGAGCAGCGAACCGTCGATGGGCGAACGTTTCTCCAGCACGGCGCCGTTGCCGCCCCATTCGCCGCAGAAGACGCCGGCGTTGCCGGTCTTCGCCGAGAGCCCGAGGCGCGGGAAGATGGATTTCGCAATGGTGGCGACGGAGGATGCTCTAGGCATGTGAGTGTTGTCTGCTGGTGAGCCCGGCTCCTGCCGGGCCGCGGCTCAGCTGCAGCTGAGCCCTCCAATGGTGGTGACGTCAACCCCCATACACCCTCCCGCCCCACTGGGTGCCGAGGAAACTGACGAGCGAGACGGATTCCTGTTTGACGAAACCCGGGCCGAGCTTGCCCCGGGCGAAGAGTTCGAGGACGCCGGTGATGCCCGCGGCGGTGGTGAGCTGGATGGCGTTGAGCTTCCGGCCGTGGATCGTGTCACCGTGCATCTTCTTGATGAAGCTGCGCTGCTTCAGGCCGCCACCGGACTCATTGCCGACGACGCTGACGTAGAACACCACGACATCGGACTCGGTGAGCGGCACCTCCTGGTCGAAGATCTGCGTCACCAGTTCCTGGCGCGGCGCGAGGTTGAGGTCCTGCAGCAGGAACTTCATCAGGTCGCGGTGCCCCGGGTAGCGCATGGTCTTGTAGTTCAGGTCGCCGACCTTGCCCGCGAAGGTCTGGCACATTGTCGCGACGCCGCCCGACGTGTTGAACGCCTCATACTCGGTACCGTCGATCGTGATTCGCTCCACGCCGTCGAGCGGCATGGTCGTCACCCGCCGGCCGCCGTGCAGCGCCTCGCCGACCTGACAGTATTCGTTGATGAGGCCGGCGGTGCTCCAGCTGAGGTAATACTTCATCTGGTTGCTCGCGTTGAGCGGCAGGGCGCCCACCCGCATCTCGCAGTTGCGCACGGATTGCAGCGACGCGGCCAGCGAGCCGCCCACGATGTTGATGGCCCCGGGGGCGAGTCCGCACTGCGGCATGAACGTGGCCTCCGATTTCTTCGCGAGCTTCTGGATGAAGGCCGTCGTGCCGACGTCCTCGGTCAGGTCGAAGTAGCTCACGCCCGCCCGGGCGCAGGCGCGGGCGATGTCCTTGTTCAGAAAATAGGGCGCGGCGCTGACGACCACGTCAACGCACCCGATGAAACCGGCCAGCTGCACCGCGTCCCGGACATCCACCCGGGTGAACCGGGACTTGCGCAGTCCCTCGAGGTCGATGTTCGGACGGACGTCCGCCAGCGCGACCCTCCGGCAGAATTTGCAGGACTCGAGCAGCGTGGCGATGGTGCCGCCGACCTTGCCGGCGCCGACAATTCCGATTTTCATGCGCGGGGGTGATGGATTTCAGGCCGTCGTCGCGTGAGCTTCCTGCACCTTGCGCGGGTCGGTGGCGGCAATGATGGCGCTGACCGCCTTCTGGTTGAAGCCCTTGAATCCGCCCTTGCGCTCGAGGTTCTCGAGGTGGCTGCCGATGGCGCCATCCTTGATGAAGCCGGCGCACTGCTCCGGCGTGATGATGCCCGCGGCCCGCAGCGCCTCGGCCCGCCGGGGATCGACCGGCCAGCGCTCGCCCTCGGTGAACGCCTGCCGGAGGAACGGAAAATCCGAGAACGGCTTCATCGTGGCGACGCCCTCGGCGGCGAGCTGGTCGCGCAGCAGCGGGAAGTTGAACCGCGCCTCGAGGTGGTGCATGCCGGCCTGCAGGAAGCTGTCTCCGTGCAGGCCGCACCAGAGGCCGACGGTGCGCGCCGACCTTGTCTCGGGCAGGCGCTGGGTTGCGTAGTCCCGGTCCACCTCGTCCGGCAGCAGGTCGACGTCGGCGAAGACCACGATTCCGACCGACGGGGTCTCCATCACCTGGGCACCCCACCCCGCCTCGGTGCCGGCGTAGAAGCGCTCGCGTTTTGCCAGCCCGAGGTTTTCCAGGAACTTCACCAGGTCGGGGAAATACCGGCGCGAGCAGCGGAAGGTATGGTGATCATGATTGGCCCAGCCGAGCCCGAGCAGGTCCTGCCGGCGCTTCTGGATGCGCGCCGCGCGGTTCCGCAACTCCCAGAAATACCGCTCCTCGGCGAAGAACAGTTCGCACGCCACGTCGACGCCCACGAGCCCGATGACTTTCTGCTGCACGTCGAACGCGTGCCGCACGGCCTCGTCGTCGTGGCCGAAGTCGCGCTTCCGGGTCCGCCAGAGTTCGCGCGCCCGCAACACGGCGGTGGCAAAGCCCGGGGCCGGCTCGTCGCAGATGAAACCGCGGTAGCCCAGGCGTTCACACGCGCGCAGCACGGTGCCGTTTTCCTGGCTCACCGTCACGGTGCGGTAGCGGGCGCAGGGCGCGCCCTCGATTTCCGCCGCCAGACCGTGCCGCGCCATGAAATCGGCCAGAAACTCCGGCCGGATCAGCAGCGCGACCGGCCCCGGCGATTCCGGCGATTTGGCGCAAAGGCGCACGCGCGGCAGCATCGCATACGGATGCGCCAGCATGGTGATGTGCGCAGGCGCCGCGGTTCTCTCCGGCAGGAAGCCGGCCGCGCGAAAAGCCGCTTCGTGGTTACGGGACACGACCAAACTGTCCGTCCATTCGAAGAACTCCGTGCCGGTCTCGTCGCGCATCCGGGTGGCCAGCGCGGCGGCGGCCCGGTTATTTTCCAGGAAGGCGTTGATGTGGCCGGAAAGCAGCGCCTCGGCCTCGTAGGCGAGCGGCCAGTTGAAGTTCGCGGGAGCGTTCAGGGCAGTCATGACGTCGTGGAGGGAAATGGACCGCGCCGGCGGCGGCAGGGCCGCGGTCGATTCCACATAAGCCGGGCCGCCGCCGCGGTCCAAGCCTGTTCTCCTCGTCCGAAAGGATGAATCCGCCCGCCTCATCCGCAGGCTCGCCATCCCGGGGGCGCTCTCCTACCTACAAGTCTCACCGCATGAGCACCGCCCCTCCGCCCGCCGATCTGCCGCAACTGGCCGCCCGCCTCGCGGGTGAACTCCATTACGACGCCACGATGCGCACGCTCTACGCGACCGACGCCTCGGAGTATCAGGAACTGCCCGCCGCCGTGGCCCTGCCGCACACCGCGGCCGATCTGCGCCAGCTGATCACCTACGCCCGGCTCCATCACCTCGGCCTCATCCCGCGCGGCGCCGGCACGTCCCTCGCCGGCCAGGTCGTGGGCTCCGGCCTGGTGGTCGACGTCGGCCGCCATCTCAATCGCATTCTCGCCGTCGATCCCGCCCGCCGCCGCGTCCGCGTGCAGCCGGGCGTCGTGCGCAACGAGCTCAACCTGGCGCTCCAGCCGCACGGGTTGTTTTTTGCGCCCGAGACCTCCACCGCCAACCGCGCCATGATCGGCGGCATGGCCGGCAACAACTCCTGCGGCGCCAACTCGATCGTCTATGGCACGACCCGCGAACACCTCGTCTCCGTCCGCGGCTTCCTCAGCGACGGCTCCGAGGCCACCTTCGGCCCGCTCGGCCGCGAGGAGTTCACCACCAAGTGCGCCGGACCCGACACCCTGGAGACGAGGATCTACCGGGCCATCCGCGACCTGCTCGGCGACGGGCAGAACCGCCGGCTCATCCGCGACAACTATCCGAAACCGACGGTCACGCGCCGCAACACCGGCTACGCGCTCGACCGGCTGATGGAGTGCAGCATCTTCGACCCGGCGTCAGACCAGCCCTTCAACCTTTGCCGGCTGCTCGCCGGCTCCGAGGGCACGCTGTTCCTCGGCGTCGAGTATGAGCTGAACTGCGAGCCGCTGCCGCCACCGGGCGCGCTGATGTGCGCGCATTTCGCCAGCATTGCCGACTCGCTCCAGGCCGTGCTCATCGCGATGCGCCACCGGCCGCACGGCTGCGAACTGATCGACCGCCACATCCTCGAGTGCACCAAGGCCAACCTCGAACACGCCCGGAACCGTTTTTTCGTGCAGGGCGACCCCGGCGCCGTCCTCGTCGTCGAGCTCCGCCGCGAGTCGCGCGGGGCCATCGAGGCGGAGATGCGCGCCCTCGAGACCGAACTCCGCGCCGCCGGCCTCGGCTACGCCTTCCCCGTGCTGTGGGGCGACGATTGCAGCCGGGTCTGGGACCTCCGTCGCGCCGGTCAGGGCCTGATGAACAACGTCGCGGGCGACGCCAAGCCGCGCGAGATCGTCGAGGACACGGCGGTCGCGGTCGAGGACCTGCCGGCCTACATCGGCGAGTTCGACGCGCTCATGCGCGGAAAATACGGCATCAGCTGCGTCTACTACGCGCACGCCGGCGCCGGCGAGCTGCACACCCGCCCGCTCTTCAACCTGAAAACCCCCGAGGGCCTGCGGATGTTCCGGTCCATCGCGACCGATGTCGCCGCCCTCGTGAAAAAATACCGCGGCTCCCTCAGCGGCGAGCACGGCGACGGCCGGCTGCGCGGCGAGTTCATCCGCTTCATGGTCGGCGACGAGTGCTACGCGCTCATGCGGCGCGTGAAGGAGACCTTCGACCCGGACGGCGTGTTCAACCCCGGCAAGATCATCGATACGCCGCCGATGGACACCTCGCTGCGACACACCCCGGGCCACACGGCCCCGGACCACGCGACGGTCTTCAACTTCAGCGCCACGCAGGGCGTGCTGCGCGCCGCCGAAAAGTGCACCGGCGTCGGTGAATGCCGCAAGAGCCATCTCATGGGCGGCACCATGTGCCCGAGCTACATGGCCACGCGCAACGAGCGCGACAGCACCCGCGCCCGCGCCAACCTGCTCCGCGACGTCCTCACCCACGCCCCCGGGCCCAACCCGTGGGACAACGCGGCCGTGGCGGACGTGATGGACCTCTGTCTTTCCTGCAAGGGCTGCAAGTCCGAGTGCCCGTCCAACGTCGACGTCGCCCGGCTCAAGGCCGAGTGGCAGCAACACTGGCACGATGCCCACGGTGTGCCGCTGCGCTCACGGCTCGTGGCCGGGTTCAGCCAATCCATGCGCCTCGCCTCGCTCGCCCCGGCGGCCTACAACTGGATCGTCACCGCGCCGGACCTCTCGCGCTGGATCAAACGCTTCGCCGGTCTTGCCGTGAAACGCAGCCTGCCGACCCTGCACGCCACAACGCTCGCCGCCTGGCATGCGCGGCACGCCAATCCGGCAACCCTTTCCTATCCCCACGGCCGCGTCCATCTGTTCTGCGACGAGTTCACGAACTACAACGACACGCCCGTCGGCATCAAGGCCGTGCAGCTGCTCAACCGCCTCGGCTATGAGGTGGTCATCCCCCCACACGTCGAGAGCGGCCGGGCGCATCTTTCCAAGGGCCTCGTGCGCGACGCCCGGAAGTTCGCCCTCCGGAACGTCGAGTTGCTCAAGGATGTCGTCACGACGGGCTCGCCGCTGATCGGCTTGGAGCCGTCGGCCATCCTCGGCTTCCGGGACGAATATCCCGACCTCGTGCCCGATCATCTGACCGCCGCGGCCCGGACCCTGGCGAAGAATGCGCTGCTCATCGACGAGTTCATCGCGCGGGAGGCCGACGTCGGCCGCATCAGCCGCGACGCGTTCACCACGCGCCCTCAGGCCGTCAAGCTGCACGGGCATTGCCACCAGAAGGCACTTTCCTCGCTCAACCCGACGGTGCGGATGCTCGAACTGCCCCGGAACCACGTCGTGTCGGTCATCCCCTCAGGCTGCTGCGGCATGGCCGGCTCCTTTGGCTACGAGGCGGAACATTTCGCTCTCTCGCAGCAGATCGGCGAGCTGGTCCTGTTCCCCGCCGTGCGCAACACACCGGGCGACACCTTGGTCGCCGCGCCCGGCACCAGCTGCCGCCATCAGATCCGGGATGGCACGGGGCGCAGCGCCCTGCACCCGATCGAGATCCTGCACGACGCGCTTGTCTAAGAGGGACGGCGGGCGGAAAAATCGCCCCACCTCTGGCATTCGCGCTGCTGGACCGGGGCCATGCCGCTCACCCGTTTTTCGGTTCCCCCGCTCTACACCGTCACCCGCACGCTGGCCGCCGTGGCCATGGGCCGCGAGGCGCCCGACCTCGTCATCACCGGCGCCCGCCTGCTCTCGACCTACACTGAACGGCTCCACGCCGGCCGGGAGATCTGGATCAAATCCGGTCGCATCGCCGCCGTCATGCCGGTCGGCAAGTTCACCCCGGCCCACGGTGGCAAAACCAAGATTCACGACGTGCGCGGCGGCATCCTGGCCCCCGGCCTCGTCGACCCGCACATTCACATCGAGAGCTCGATGATGACCGCCTGCGCCTACGCCGAAGCCGCGCTGCTCAACGGTACGACGACCATCTTTTGCGACAGCCACGAGATCGGCAACGTCTGCGACGCCGCCGGCATCGAGTGGATGTTGCGCGACGCCCGCCAGGCTCCGCTCAGCATCTTCCTCACCGTGCCCAGCACCGTGCCGGCCACCTCGCCCCGCTTCGAGACCGCGGGCGGTGACCTGACCCCGGGAAAGATCGGCCGGATCTTCGACCGATGGCCCGAGGCCGTCGCGCTCGGCGAGAAGATGGACTTCGTGCAGGTGGCCTTGGGCGACAAACGCAGCCACGCGATCCTCGCCGAGGCCATCCGGCGCGGCCGCCCGGTCTGCGGCCACATCTACGGGCGCGAGTTCGTCGCGGCGGGCGCCGCGAGCGGCATCAACGACACGCATGAGTCCATCGACCGCGACATCGCCGACGATTTTCTGGAGAACGGCCTGTGGATCTTCCTGCGCGGCGGCCCGCCCACCACGCCGTGGCACTCCCTCCCGCTGGCGATCAAGACCATCACCGAGCTCGGGGCGAGCCCCAAGCGCGTGTGCGTCTGCACCGATGATCGCGATGCGGACGACCTGTTCCTCTTCGGTCAGGACTGGGTCGTGCGCGAGGCGGTGAAGCACGGCATCAACCCCCGCGCCGCCTGGAGCATGGGCTCGCTACACCCCGCGACCCGCTATGCCAAGGACGGCGACATCGGCGGCCTCGCGCCGGCGCGACGGGCCGACATCGTCCTGCTCAACGACGACCTGGTGCCCCAGAACACCTGGTATGGCGGAGCGCTCGTGGTTGAGGACCGGAGGATCACGTCGCTCCTGGATCGGGCCCTGTCGAAGCGGTATCGCTACCCGCGCGCCGCCTATGGCACCGTGAAAGTGGCGTCGAAACTCAAGCTGACTCCCGCCCTGCCGGCCGGACCGTGCACGGCGAATGTCATCCGCACCGCGCTGCCCGGCATCATCCTCTTCCACGACAAGGTCGCCCTCGATCCCGCCCTGGGCGGCACGTGGCCGGAACTGTTCGCGAAACACGGCCTGTGCTTCGTCACGGTCGTCGAACGCTATGGCAAGAACGGCGGTGTCGCCCACGGCCTGCTCAAGGATTTCAATCTCCGTGAGGGAGCGGTCGGCAGCTCCGTCGGCCACGACGCACACAACATCATCCTCGCCGGGACCAACGAGGCCGACCTGCAACTGGCGCTGAAGACCATCACGGCCATGCGCGGCGGCGTGTGCGTCATCCGGAGCGGAAAGGTGGAGGCGAAGGTCGCGCTGCCCATCGCCGGCCTGCTTTCCGACAAACGGGCCACGGCGGTGGCCGCCGAGTCCACCGCGCTGAAGCGGGCGTGGACCGACGCCGGCTGCACGCTGCCCTACATGGGTTTCAACCTGATCCCGCTCTCGGTGATTCCAGAAATCCGCATCACGGACCGGGGGCTCGTCACCGTCCCCGGCATGCAGATCCTGCCGTTGTTCGAGCCGCGGACCTAGATCGGCGCTCACGGCGCCGGACAAGGGCGCGGTGGGACTGCGCCGGCATGACCCGGCCATGACTTCCTTCCTATATCGCCAAACGGGGCCGGCGTGGTAGGCTGTCCGTCCATGCCGCAGTTCCAATCCGAGAACCATCGCTCTGGCACCCTCTACGGCGCCTTTGCGTACGCCAGCGTCATTCTCACCTGTTTTGCCGGCTATTTCTTCGCCCAAAGATATTTTTCTTCGGAGTGGATGGTGCCGGTCAGCGCGGGCCTGTGCTCGATCTACACGGTCCTGGGGGTGCTGGGTGGGGGCCTCGTCGATTGCGGGGGCCGGCCCCGCGCCGGGTATTTCCTTGTCCAGTGCGGCCTGCTCACGATCTTGCTGTGGGTCAGTCCAATCCGGGGGTTCTTCGGCATCATTGTGCTGCCGGTGGCCAGCCAGGCCGTCTTCGACCTGAAAGCGCGTCACGCCCTGCTGATCGTGGCCTATCTCTATGTGCTAAACATCGCGATCTGGGTGATTCCATTCGGCTGGGACGCCGGGTTCGAGGTCTTCCTCAACTTTGCCCCCGCCTTCGCCTTCACCACGGCCTTCTCGCTCATCACCAAGCGCGCGCTGGACGCCCGCGAACGCGAGGAAAAGCTCCGCCGGGAACTGGAGGCCGCCAACACGCAGCTGCGCGAGCATGCTGCGGTCGCCGGGGATCTCGCGACCACCCGCGAGCGCAACCGCCTCGCGCGCGAGATCCACGACGGCCTCGGCCACTATCTCACCGTGGTCAAGACCCAGCTCGACGCCGCCGCCGCGCTGCTGCCGACCAATCCCGACCGGGCCCGCGAATCGGTCACGAAGGCCGCGCATCTCGCCGCCGAGGCGCTTGATGATGTGCGCCGCTCCGTCGGTGCGCTGCGCACAGATGCCTCCCGCCCGCCGCTGCCCGAGGCGCTGCAACTGCTCATGCAAGAGGCGGGCCTGCCCGTCGCCGTGCGCCTCGACGGCCCCGCCCGTCCCCTCGCGCCGGGCATTGAACATGCGCTGTTCCGCGCCGCGCAGGAGGGGCTCACCAACATCCGCAAGCACGCTGCCGCCTCGGCCGCCGAGCTCGCGTTGGATTTCCGCGCCCCGGGCCGCGTCACGCTCTCCGTCACGGACAACGGCCGCGGCGCCGACGGCGGCCCCGCCCGCGGCTTCGGCCTCGCCGGCATCCGGGAACGCATCGAGGTGCTCGGCGGACATGTCGCCTCGGGCAACCGGGCGGGTGGCGGCTTCACCCTCACCATCGAGGTGCCGGCGTGAAGAAGCTGAGGCTCATGCTGGTCGACGACCAGTCGCTGTTCCGCGAGGCCTTGCGCACGTTGCTCACGCTGCAGGACGATTTCGACATCGTGGCCGAGGCCGAGAACGGCGAGCGCGCCATCACCCTCGCCAAGGCCCAACGGCCCGACGTCATCCTTATGGACCTGCGCATGCCCGTCATGGGCGGGGTCGAGGCCACGCGCCGGGTGCGGGCGGCGGTGCCCGCGGCGCGCGTCGTGGTGCTGACGACCTTCGAGGAGGACGAGGAGATATTCGAGGCGCTGCGCGCCGGGGCCGTCGGCTATTTGCTGAAGGCCTGCTCCGCGGACAAGCTCTGCGAGTCGGTCCGCGCCGCCGCCAAGGGCACGTCCGTGCTGGAGCCGTCCGTCGCCGCGCGCATGTTGGCTGAACTCAACCGCCTGACAGCCAAGGAGGGCCGCCGGGGCTCCGCGGCGCTGGCGGACCCGCTCTCCGAGCGAGAACTCGGCGTGCTGCGGCTGCTGGCCGAAGGCTGCAGCAACAAGGAGATCGGCACGCGCCTGAACATCACCGAGGGCACGGTGAAGAACCACATGACGAACGTCCTCGGGAAGCTTGGCGTGCTCGACCGCACGCAGGCCGCGCTCAAGGCGCGGGAGTTGGGACTGATGTAAGGACAAGGTTGTGCTCGAGGCCATGACCGTGGTCACGGCCGGGCATGACCCCGACGGTGACTTCCGGGCGATGCGACGGGGCGGGTGGTTCTGCTACCTTGGCCGCCATGAACCGCTTGCTTTCAGAAGTCGCCACCGCCGGCCGGCAGCTGCGCCGCGCCCCGGGGTTCGCCTTGCTGGCCAGCGCGATGCTGGCGCTCGGCATCGGGACGAACGTCGCGATCTTCTCCATCTTCCAATCCATCATCCTGCGGCCCCTCCCCTATCCGGAGCAGGAGCGGCTGGTCGGTTTCAAGTCGTTGAACTCCGCCAGCGCCCTCACGCAGCCGGCGCTCTCGCTCACCGACTTTCGGGATTTCAAGGAACGCGTCCAGTCCTACGCCGCGCTCGCCGCCTTCCGGCCCGACTTCGCCGGCTACGCCCCGGCGGGCGCCGACCCGGTGCAGCTGGTCTGCGGCAAGGTCACCGAGGAATTCTTCCGGGTCTTCGGCGTGCCACCGCTGCTCGGCCGCGCCTTCCGGCCCGACGAGTTCAGCGCTGGCTCCGCACGCACCGTCGTCCTCAGCCACGCGGCCTGGCGCCGGCATTTCGCGGAACGCGCGGATGTAATCGGCCGCACCATCATGCTCGACAACGAGCCCGCAACGATCATCGGCGTGATGCCGGCGGATTTTCGCGAACCCGAGTTCGTCGATGTCTGGCTGCCGTTCCCCGTCGAGGCGCCGGAGAACCTGGCGCGCGACTCCCGCTTCTGGACGACCGTCGGCCGGCTCAAGCCCGGCGCGACGGCCGGCGCCGCCCAAGCCGAGGCGACGACCATCGCCGCCGCCCTCGCCCGGGAATACGCCGGCACGAATCACGGCTGGAGTGTCGCCTTGCAGCCGCTGCTCGAGATGCGCGTGGGCGGCCTGCGCGACTCGCTGCTGCTGCTCGTCGGTGCGGTCGGCCTCGTGCTGCTCATCGCCTGCGTCAACCTTGCCAACCTCATGCTGGCGCGCGGCGTCGCCCGCCTGCCGGAGCTGGCCGTGCGCGTGGCGCTCGGGGCCACGCCGCCAACCCTCGCCTGGACGGTCCTGCTCGAAAGCCTGCTGCTCGCCACCCTCGGTGGCGCGGCCGGCATCGTACTCGCCGCGGCCGGGCTGCCCGCCCTGGCCAGCCAGTTGCCGCCGGGCCTCGTGCCGCGCTCCGCCGCCATCGGCGTGGACGGCCCCGCGCTGCTGTTCGCCGTCGCCGTAACGGTGCTCACCGGCGTCGTCTTCGGCCTGCTGCCGGCCTGGCAGGTCCTTCGCGCGGACCTGAACGAGACGCTCAAGACCGGCGGCAGCCGCGGCGCATCGGGCCGCTTTGCCGCGTCGGCCCAAGCCGGCCTGATCGCCAGCCAGGTGGCGCTGACCCTCGTTGTTCTCACCGGCGCGGGTCTGCTCATGAAGAGCCTGCTGACGCTGCAGCACGCCGCGACCGGTTTCGATCCGGCCAGGGTGCTCACCCTGCGCATCTCGCCGCCGCAGTCGCGGTGGGATGATTTCCAACAGCTCGGTGATTACTACGAGCGCGTGCTGGCCGAGGTGCGCCGCGAGCCCGGGGTCGAGGGCGCCGCCCTCAACTGCAGCACGCCGCTCACCGGCATCACGCTGTCCTACCCGTTCTGGGCTGAGGGCCGGCCGGTCGAGGAAGGCAACGCCGACGAGGCGGTCTTCAATTCCGTGAGCCTGGACTACTTCCGGACCCTGCGCGTGCCGCTGCTGCGCGGCCGCGATTTCGAGGAACGCGACGACCTCAACGCTGGTGGCCGCCACCCCGTCTGCATCATCAGCCAAACCATGGCGCAACGGTTGTTCGGCGACGCCAATCCGATCGGTAGGCGCATCCGCACCATGACCTGGATGGTGCCCGGCTACCGCGAGGTGGTCGGGGTCGTCGGCGACGTGAAGCAGAACACGACGGCGGATGACGCCGTCCCCCAGCTCTACATCCCCTCCCGCCAGTCACCGTGGTTCTTCACCACCGTGGTCGTGCGCGCCCGCGGGACCGGCGCCGCCGCCATCCAGGAGGCGATGCGCCGGGCCGATCCCACCCTCACAATGAGCGTGCACACCATGGAGGAGAACCTGACCCGCTCGGCCACGCAGCCGCGGCTGCGCACGGCGCTGTTCGGCCTGTTCGCCCTCGTGGCCCTCGGCCTTTCCGCCTTCGGCATCTACGCCAGCATGTCCTTCACCGTCGGCCAGCGCACCCGGGAGATCGGCGTGCGCATGGCGCTCGGAGCCGCGCCGACGGAGATCCTCCGCTGGGTCCTCACGCGTGCGGCCAGGCTGGCCGCACTCGGCGTGGCGGCGGGCCTGCTCGGTGCGCTGGGGCTGACGCGGCTGCTGCGCGGAGCGCTTTACGGCGTGACGCCCGCCGACCCGCTGGTGCTCGGCGGCCTGGCGTGCTTTCTTCCCGCCGTCGTGCTCGCGGCCGCGCTGATCCCGGCGCGGCGTGCCGCCCGGCTCAATCCCACTCACGCCCTCCAGACCGAATGAAATGCCTCCCACCCATCCGACCATGAAAACGTACTGCGCTCTCGCCGCGTTCGCGGCCTTGCTCCTCACCGCCCTCCCCGCCCAGGTCCCCGCCCCGCTCGACGAGGCCCGCGCCGCGCTCCAGGCCGGCGACCTGGGCCAGGCCGAGTCGCTGCTCGTCCCTCTCACCGGCGCCACCGCGGCCGGGGCCCCGGCCTTCCTCGTGCTCGGCCAGCTGCGCGAACGCCAGCGGAACCTCAAGGAAGCCGTGGCCGCCTACGAGCAGGCGACGAAACGCGACGCCACGAGGCCGGAATATTTCTCGTCACTCGGCATCGCCCTCAGCCAGCGCATGGCCGAGCTCAGCTTCATCCAGCAAGCCATGACCGCCGGTCGGATGAAGAAAGCATTCGAGCAGTCCGTGGCGCTTGACCCCAAGCACCTCTCCGGGCTGATCGGCCTCGCCCGCTATTACGCGAACGCCCCGGAGATCGCCGGCGGCAGCCTCGAAAAGGCGAAGGAGTTCGCCGACCGGGTCCGCGCCCTCAACCCGTTCCTCGGCGAATTGGAGCAGGGCAACATCGCAGAAAAGGGCGAGGATTTCGGCGGCGCGCTCGGT
The DNA here is from genome assembly GCA_964652485.1 of uncultured Oleiharenicola sp. Classification (GTDB taxonomy): domain Bacteria; phylum Verrucomicrobiota; class Verrucomicrobiia; order Opitutales; family Opitutaceae; genus Lacunisphaera. Next base: position 5,304 of record CAZZDB010000019.1, on the reverse strand, counting down.
CACTTCGAGACGGCACTCCAGCTCCATCCCGACGACGCCGGGCTGCAGAATGCCTGTGGCCGGACGCTGGCCAGGCTCGGCCGGAAGGATGAGGCCCGCGCGCGCTTCGAGGCGGCGCTCAGGCTGAACCCCGCCATGGAGTCTGCGAAAAAGGCCCTCGCCGCCCTCGCCGCCCCGGCCGAACCGAAGGACTGAGGGACCGCACGAAAGGCTTGTCACCACACCTCGCCGGCCAGACGCTCTGGCCGGCTTTCTTATCCCCATGAACCTTGACCACGCCGCCCGGCGCGAGCGCATCGCCCTGGTCCTCGCCCTCACGAATGAAATCCTTCTCGCCGGGGCCGGCCACCCGGTGCCGAAGCCCGAGATCAGCGACCAGCAGCTGCCGTTCGTCGCCCACCAGGAATACTATTACCTGACCGGCCTCGCGGACGCGGCCGGGGCCGTCATCGCCTTTGACCCCCGGACCGGCTGGACGTCGTTCGTGCCCGAGGTGACAGAAATGGAACGCGTGTGGGAGGGCCGCGAACAACTGCCCGGCGAACTGCTCGGCCGGCTGCCGGCCTGGCTCGCCGCCCGCCCGGACCGGCCGGTCGTGATGCTCGGCGCGCCGGTGCCCGGGGTGACCGCCGACGAGGGCCGCACCGGCGCCGTGCGCGAGACGTTGCAGCACGCCCGGCGACCCAAGGAACCGGCGGAAACCGCCCTGATGCGCGAATGCGCGGCCGCCACCGCGGCGGGCTATGCGGCGGTCCAACCGTTCCTGCGGCCCGGCATCACCGAGCGCCGGATGCAGATCGAGCTCGAGGCGGAATACTTCCGGCATGGCGCCCAGAAGACCGGCTACGACACCATCATCGGCACCGGGCCGAATTCGGCCGTGTTCCACGGCTCACCCTCGCACCGGGTCGCACAGGAGGGCGATTTCATCCTGATCGACTCCGGGGCGGAGCTCGAACGCTACGTGATCGACGTCACGCGGACCTACGTGGCCGGCGCTCCCACCGCGTTCCAGCGCGACCTGCACCAGGTCGTACTCGGCGCCCAGGTGCGCGCGATCGAACGCTGCCGGCCGGGTGCCGAGTGGAAGGACATCCATTTTGCCGCGGCGGCGGAGTTGATCGGCGGGCTCGTGGCGATGGGCGTGATGCAGGGCGACCCGGCGTCGCTGGTCGAGCGGGAGGCGCACATGCTCTTCTTCCCGCATGGCCTCGGCCACATGCTCGGCCTCGGGGTGCGCGACGCCAGCGGCCTCGAGCCCGGCCGTACCCGGGATCCGCGGCCCTGCCTGCGCAGCCTGCGCATGGATCTCATCCTCCGGCCCGGCTACATCGTGACGGTCGAGCCGGGCCTTTATTTCATCCCCGCGCTGCTGAATGATCCCGCGCGCCGCGAGAAATACCGCGACTGCGTCAACTGGCCGCGGGCGGAAGAATGCCTGGGCCTCGGCGGCGTCCGGATCGAGGACAACATCCTCGTCACGGCCGGTGCACCGGAGAACCTCACGGCGGCGATCCCGAAAAGCCTGTAGGTCCGGCGCGCTCAGGGCGCAGCGGTCTTCGAGGCAAAAAGCCGGGGAAAGAACACGGCCACAAACAGCCCGATCACCAGCAGCGCCATGACCACGACGATGACCCCGGCCGCCAGCAGCGGCCAGCCGGCGAAGGCCAGGAGGAAGCCGCCGAACAGCCGCGAGTCCGCGGCATAGCGCACCCGCAGGTCGCTGCCCTCGCGTTCCACGAAGTTGGCGATGGTGTCGAGCACGTCCATGTAGCGGTCGTAGGCGGGTCGCAGGACCTCGACGTTATACCGGTTGGCTTCGTCGATCTTCTGCGCCCGGGCCAGGGCGAGGAACGCGTCGACCTTGTCGTCGTAGTCGCGGCCGGACCTGGTCATCGCTCCCACGTGCCGGGTCTCCTTCAGCAAATCCATCGCACTGATCTCGATCGCGTGCGCCTTCGCGCTGTTGCTGCTGTCATCCATCTGTTGCAGCAACGCCGCCCAGTTGGCCTCGTTCCTCGGGTCGGAAATGCGGCGGGCCAGGCGCTGTACGCCGCCCAGCTCGCGGGTCAGGGTGCGAAGGTTGTTGATCAGCGGCACGCTGCGGTCGAACAGGGCGGAATAGCGCCGGTCCATCGAGCGCAGGAAGAACAGACTGAGCACACCCACAATCAGGTTGGACGCCAGCAGGGCGAGGATAAGAATGAAGCGGAGGCGGCCGAATTGCATGAACGTGGTGCGCCCGATCGGGCAACTGTTGCTTACAACGGGTCCAGCCCGGATAAAAGCAGATTCTTCAGCGGCGGGGCGCCTGCAACCAACGGCGCATGCCGGCCGCCACGATGGCGAGGGTCAGCAGCGAGCTGACGGGCATCAATACCGCCGCCAGCAGCGGATTCATCCGCCCGGCGGCCGCGAGGCCAACGGCGAGGGCATTGTAGGCGACGGAAAAGGCCAGCAACCAGAGCTGGGTGCGCCGCCGGGCGGCGTTCACCTCGAACAGCAGGCGGATGCCCGCCACGCCCCGGCCGAGGTAGTAGAAATCCGCCTTCCCTTCCAGCACCCCGCGGTGGATGACCGGCGTGCCGCGTACAAAGGCGCTGTCGAAGGCCAGGCTGTCGTTCGCCCCGTCGCCGAGCATCAGCGTGTCGCGCTGGTCGATGAGCTGCACCCAGGCGGATTTTCCCCCGGGGGTCACTTCTGCCACCCCGTGGCGGGCCGGCAAACCCAGCGCCTCGGTCATCTTCGCGACCTTCTCGCGGCGGTCGCCGCTGAGGATGTAGGCATCGAACCCGCGGGCGCGCAGGGCCGCGATCTCCTCGCGGGCATCGGCCCGCACCGCATCGGTGAAATAGAAACGCGTCAACACCACGCCATCACAGGCGAACTCGGTGTCGTGTTCCTCCGTGACAAACGCCGGCACGTGGCCGCCGCGCCAGCCGGGGCGGCCGAGCGACCAGAGGACCAGGCCGCTTTGCAGCGCAACGCCGTAGCCGGTCTCCTCCCGGATCTCCCCCTCGATCCCCGTCTCCCCGGAACCGGCCGCCAGCAGGTTCTCAAAGATGCTCTGGCTGACCGGATGCGGGTTGTCGCGCACCAGCGTCAGCAGGGCGGCGCGGGCGGGCGGCGTCAGGGCGGCCAGGGCACCGGGATTGGCCAGCACCGGGGTCTCCAGCGTCAGCGTGCCGGTCTTGTCGAAGATGATCTTGCGGATCCGGCCGAGCCGCGGCCACACGTCGCTTTCGCGCACGAAGACGCCGAAGCGGCGGAGCGCCACCGTCGCCATCTCGTCCGCCAGCGGGAAGGCCAGGCCGATCGCGCACGGACAGGACACGACCAGCACGGCGGTGACGGCGGACCAGGTGACGGCGGCGTCATGCGTCGCGAGCCACCAACCGGCGCCCGTGGCGGCGGCGAGGACAAAGATGGCGATGAGGTAGCCGCTGATGACGCGCTCGAGAAACTTGTGGCGGAAGGCGTCGCGCTCCGCCGGGCGCAGCAGTTGCGCGAGCAGCGAGCCGCTCCACGGCTGGGTGGCGCGCAGGCGGAGTTCGCCGCGGCCGAGGTTGATCGCGCCCGCCGGCACGCGCGCACCGGCCCGGCAGTCCTGCGGATCAGCCTCGCCGGTGATCCAGGCCGTGCCGAACGTCGCCGCGGCCGATTCCAGCTGCGCCTCCACCGGCACGATCTGGCCGGAACGCACGGCGAAGACCTCGCCCGGCCGCAGCGTCTCGACCGGCTGGTCGGTGAGCGTCCCCGTGACCGGGTTGAGCACGCTGACCTTCTGCGGGCGGGCCGATCCGCTGAGCAGGCGCCGGCGATTGCGCTCGATGACCGTCGTCTGCGCCCAGCGGCCGGCGAGCATCAGGACGATGAACGTCGAGACAAAATCGAAGTAGATGAGGTCCTCGCGGCCCGCCAGCCAGCCGTAAAGGGAGCCGCCATAGGCGCCGACGATGCCCACGGCGATCGGCAGGTCGATGTGCATGACCCGGTCGCGCAACGCGCGCACGGCCCGGTGCAGAAAATAGCTGCCGCCCGCGAGCACGCTGAGCGTGGCGAAGACCAGCGACAGCGTGCCGAACAGGTGCGCGTAGGCGAACGTCCGCTCCATGCCAAAGTAGACCGGCAGGGTGAACAGCATGACGTTCATCGCAAAGGCGGCGCACAGGCCGATGCGGCGGATGAGCCGCTTGCTTTCGGGCACGGCGGGTTCCTCGCCCGGCGGACCGACGAGGTAGTTGAACGACTGGAGCGTGCGCGCGAAACCCGGCGCATCGAAGCGACCGGCGGCCCAGCGGAGCTGCATGCGCCCGAGCTGGGCGTCGGTCTCGATGGCGAGCGCGCCGGGCTGCTGGTGGAAGATCTTCTCGATGAGCCAGACGCAGCCCGCGCAGGAGATACCCTGCACTTCAAGCGTCAGCTCCGGCGTGCCGGGAGTCTTCTCCGCCAGCGCCTGCAGTTCCTGCAGCCAGCCGTAGTCGCGCGGCTGGAACACCGACTGGTCGACCGGCGGCAGGACGGCATCCTTGATCTTGTAGTAACCCTCCAGCCCGTGCTCGTGCACCAGGCGGTGGACATAGGCGCAGCCGGAGCAGCAAAAGCCCGCGGTGCGCGCGGCCTCGGTCGCCAGCGGCACCCCGCAGTGAAGACAATGATGGACGGAAGCGGACCCGGCGGCGCGCAGTCCACGCACTCGCTCCGTCCGGTTCTCGCCTCCGTCCACCAAATTGGCCGGGGGCTCCGCGTTCATGTCGCGCAGCCCCCCGGGAAAAACCCAAGGCGAACGGGAGTGAAGCCCGCGGCGCGCAGTCCACGCACTCGCCCCGTCTGGCTCACGCCCCCGCCCGCCCAATGGTCCGGCGACGGCGCCTCCGCCCTCCGCCGGGTTAAGATTAATGGCGAACGGAAGCGGATGCGGCAGCACGCAGTCCACGCACTCGCACCGCCGGGGGTCTCACCCCCGTTCGCCAAAGTGTCCGGCGACCGCGGGCCCGCGCCCGGGGTTGGCCGGAGGAAAAATAATGGTGAGCGGAAGCGGATGCGGCAGCACGCAGTCCACGCACTCGCACCGCCGGGGGTCTCAC
>CAZZDB010000019.1:0-117 GCA_964652485.1 uncultured Oleiharenicola sp. | reverse complement strand
CCCCGCTCACCAAAGTAACCGGCGACCGCGGGCCTGCGCCCGGATCTGGCCGGAGGGAAAATCCAAGGCGAACGGGAGTGAAGCCCGCGGCGCGCAGTCCACGCACTCGCCCCGTCT
>CAZZDB010000018.1:0-31529 GCA_964652485.1 uncultured Oleiharenicola sp. | reverse complement strand
TCGTGCCCGCCGCCGGTGTGCGCGTCGAAAAAATCTCCGGCCTCGACAAGAACATCGCCCTCGGCATGCGCGCGCAGTCGGTGCGCATCCTCGCGCCCATCCCCGGCAAGGCCGCCGTCGGGGTCGAGGTGCCCAATCAGAAATCCACGCCCGTCGGCATGCGCGAGATTTTGGAGAGCGAGGACTGGGTCAGCGCCAAGGCCGAACTGCCCATCGCGCTCGGCAAGGATGTCAGCGGCAAGGCGCTTATCTCCGATCTGGCCAAGATGCCGCACTTGCTCATCGCCGGCGCCACCGGCTCGGGCAAGTCCGTCTGCATCAATTCCATCGTCACCTCCATCCTCTACTCGAAGAGCCCGAAGGATGTGCGGCTCCTCATGGTCGACCCGAAGGTCGTCGAGTTGAAGATTTTCAACACCCTGCCACATATGCTGATTCCGGTCGTCACCGAGCCGAAGAAGGTGCCGGCGGCGCTCAAATGGCTGCTTGGCGAGATGGAGCAGCGCTACCAGATCTTCGCGAAGGTGAATGTCCGCAACATCTACGGCTTCAACAATCGCAAGAAAGAGCCCAAGCACGAGTTCCCGCCGACCGAGCAACAGGCCGAACTCGAGGGCGTGGCCGATGAGATCGAGATTCCCGAGCATCTGCCTTACATCGTCGCCATCATCGACGAGCTCGCCGATCTGATGATGGTCGCGCCTGCGGAGATCGAGACAAGCATCGCCCGCCTGGCCCAGCTTGCCCGCGCCGCTGGCATCCATCTCATCATCGCCACGCAACGCCCGTCGGTCAACGTGATCACCGGCGTCATCAAGGCCAACCTGCCCTCCCGTATCGCGTTCCAGGTCGCCTCGCAGGTGGACTCGCGCACCATCCTGGACGTCAAGGGCGCCGACACCCTCATCGGCCGCGGCGACATGCTGTTTTCGCCCCCCGGCACCTCGCGTCTGGTGCGCGCCCAGGGCGCCTTCGTCGCCGACGAGGAGATGTCGGAGATCGTCGAGTTCCTCAAGCGCAACGGGCCGCCGCAGTTCGCCACTTCCGTCCAGCAGCAGATCGACCGCGATTCCAAGGACGAGGATGACGACGAGGGCGACGACGACGGCGATCTCGGCGACGACGAGGAGTTGTTCCGCCAGGCACTGGACGTGCTCCGGTCCACCCGCCGCGCCTCCACCTCCATGCTCCAGCGCAAATTGCGCATCGGCTACAACCGCGCCGCCCGCATCGTGGAGATCATGGAGGAAAAGGGGATTGTCGGCCCGGAGAACGGCTCCTCCCCGCGGGAGATTCTGGTCGATCTGGACACTTACCAGCCCTGAGCGGCGATTAGACTTTCAAAAACCCGCCAAAACCACTTAACACAGCACCATGCAGACGATCGGCGAAAAGCTAGAGGAGGCGCGCAAGCGCAAGGGCATCTCCATCCGGGAGGCCGCGGAGACCACGAAGATTCGCAGCGACTATCTGCAGAAATTCGAGGCCAACTCTTTCGACATCGACCTACCGCCGCTCTACATCCGCGGCTTCCTACGCTCCTACACGCGCTATCTCGACCTCGATCCCGACCGCTTCGTCAACGACTACAACGCCGTGCTAGCCAGCGAGGGCAAGCCCGTGCGCCGCGAGAGCCACGGGCGCGTAGACTTTGGCGATGCCGCCCGCAGCCTTGATGGCGGTGAGGCGGCGCCGGCCGGGCGCTCCGCCCAAGATCAGGCTTTGATGATCAAGTTCGGCCTGCTCGCCGGCGGCGCCATCATTGTCATCGTGCTGATCTTTCTGCTGGTCAATGTGCTGTTCTCCCGTTCGCCGGCTCGGACCGCACAGGCTACGCCCCCACCGCCGGCGACCGTGCAGGCCGAGGCGGCCCAGACGCTCACCCTCACCGCGGCTGATGCCACGCGGGTTAAGGTCGTGCAGGATCTCGATGGCGTGACATTGTTCAATGGCTCGTTGGCCCGCGGCGAATCGAAGTCGATCAAGAAGCAGGGCAAGCTGCTCATCACAGTGGAGGCCGGCAAAAACCTCCGCATGGAGGTCAACGGCCGCAACTACCCCGTCCCCCTCGAGGGCTACGGACGCTTCGCCCTCGATTGACAGAAAGACCGGCAGCTGCCGGCCTGTGGCACTCAGGGTCGCAGAGCGACCGGCGGACCGAGAATCTCGCGCAAGACAAACGCACGTCGCAGCGAGGCCGGGTCGCGCAGATCGTCGCCCAACGCGGTCCGCACCGCCACCTTTGCCAGTTCCTCCTTGCTGCCGGCCTCGGTTTCAAACTGGGTGCGGCGCTGGGCCACGTCCGTTATCTCCCGGGCCTGCTCGAGCTTCTCCGCCCATACCACCTGTTGCGCCAGAATCTCCGTCATGCGCTCGGCTTCCTGGTGCGTGGCGTCCGTCTCGGAAAGCCGGGGCGGCTCGGGTGGCCGCATCACGACCACCTCGGGGATCACCAGCGGCGGTTCGGCCAGCTCGCCGTGCGGCCGGGTCGGCCGCTCATGGGCATAGCCCCGGGCGCGTTGTTCGATCTTCCGCTGGATCTCCTCGCGGATGCGGCGCGTGCGCTCGGCCAGCTCCGGATCCTCAAAACCTTTCTCCGACCGCGGTTCGACCCGATCCTCCACCTGTCCGGCCTTGTGCTGCTTGTTCAGCCAATAGGCCACCGTGCCGGCAATGGCGACGATGACCTGCAGGTGATTGAGAATCCAGTCCATGGGTCACGGCGGGCCGGGCGAATCCTCTGGATGAGCCGTAGCTCATCGAGGACGACTCGCCCCACGCGCTTACTTCTTACCCTCCGGATGGGCGATTGAACCGCGCATGGCGGTGTCGGACTGGATGTTTTCCATCTTGTAGTAATCCATGACACCGAGCCGGCCAGAACGGAAGGCCTCGGCCATGGCGAGCGGCACCTGCGCCTGCGCCTCGACCACCTTAGCCTGCATCTCCTGCACGCGAGCCTTCATCTCCTGCTCGACGGCGACGGCGGCTGCCCGGCGGATTTCCGCCTGCGCCTGTGCGATGCTCTTGTTGGCCTCCGCCTGCGCCTGTTGCAGCTTGGCCCCCACGTTCTCGCCCACGTCCACATCGGCAATGTCGATGGAGAGGATTTCAAAGGCCGAGCCCACATCGAGGCCGCGCGCCAGCACGGTCTTGGAAATGCTGTCGGGCGATTCGAGCACCACCTTGTAGTTTTCGGCTGAGCCGATGGTGGAGACAATGCCTTCGCCCACGCGGGCGATGATGGTTTCCTCCTTGGCTCCGCCCACGAACCGGTCGATGTGCGTCCGCACCGTCACCCGGGCCTTCACCTTCACCTGGATGCCGTCCTTGGCCACGCCATCAATGGTTGTGCGACCGCTCTCGGGGTTCGGACAATCGATAACCTTGGGGTCGACCGAGGTGCGCACGGCCTCCTCGACCGACTTGCCGGAACCCTTGGTGGCGAGATCGATCGCACAGGCCGTCCGCCAGTCGAGTTTGATCCCCGCCTTGTTCGCGGCGATCAGCGCCTGCACGGTCGGGATGACGTTGCCTCCCGCCAGAAAGTGCGCCGCGATCTCGTCGGTCGTCAGCGCAATGCCGGACTTCACCGCCCTGATGCGCGCATCGACCACCAGACTGTAAGGCACGCCGCCAAACCTCATGCCGACGAGGTTCACCATGCTGACACTCGCGCCGTTCAGGAAGGCTTTGACCCAGACGCTGATGAAAGAGAAAATCAGCCCGAGGATGACGAGGGCGACAACGCCGCCGATGATGAGCAAAATGGAGATCAGGTTCATGGGGTTTCAGGTTTTAGTGACGATGAGACGGAAATTGTCGAGCCCGGTCACGCGCAACTGCGAACCGCGCTCCGCGTGTCCGCTCTGGCAAAATGCTTCGTAACGGCGACCCTCGACGCTTACGTAGCCGCTCGGGGCGAGCGTGGTGACTGCCTCGGCGGCCTTGCCGACGACGGCCCCGGCGTCGACGTTCTGCTGGCGGATGGCCGTGCCACTAGTCGAACGCACGGAGAACTTCTGCGCAAAGCGCGTCTTCGGCAGCCAGACGAGTTCTGCGTAAAGCGTGGCGCACACGGCGGCGAGCGCGAAAAGCCCTGCGAGCAGCCCGCCCGTTGGGCCGAAACGCTCCCCAACGAGCGCGATGCCCCCGATCAGGGTCAGCCCGCCGAGCATGCCGAACACCGGTCCCGGGGTGAATACCTCGAAGAACATGAAAACGAGCCCAAGCGCAAAAAGTAGGATGATGATGTTCATGATAGGTCGCCCTTTTCCACGGTGAGGGCAAAGTCCGAGCTGCCTTTGACCACGATCGTTGCGCCCCGGTCTATGGCGCCGACCTCGACCTTGGCCTCATAACGCTTTCCCGCGACTTCCACCTGTCCACCCGGCCGCAGCGCCGTCACGGCGACCCCGCGGCGGCCGACCAGTGCGGCGAGCCCGCCGGCGGCCTCCGGCGCCACCCCGGCAACTTGCGCCATGCCACCGCTGGTCGATTGCATCACGAGCCGGTCCCACACCCACCGCCTCGGCAGGAAACGCAGCAAGGCCATGAAGAGGACGATCGCAATGGCCAGGCCGGACCCGAGGTTGAGCAACGGCCGCACAAAGACTCCCGCCGACCACGCGATGGTGATCGGCTCGTTCGGCCACAAGTCAGCCATGGACCAGAGCAGGGAGAGCATCATGAGCGCCACGCCGGCCACGCCAAGAAATCCCGCGGAATGCCAGAAGAGCAGCTCGAGCAACACCAGTAGCACCCCCAGGCCGAAGAACAGCAGCGGCTCGTGCCCGGAAAGGCCCGCCACGTAGCTGCTGAGAAACACGACCGCCAGCAGCACGATGCCGCCGATGCCGAACACGCCGAAGCCCGGCGTCTTGAATTCGATGAACAGTGCGAGCATCCCCAGCCCGAGGAGGATGGGTGTGAGCTTGGTGAGATATTGGGCGAGCACCTCCGACCACGTGACTTGGAAATTCCTGATCACGTAGTTGCCGACACCGTACTTCTTCGAGAGCAGGGCGTCGATGTCCTTCGCGGTCCCCGCGCCCAGCAGGGCCTGCGGCGGCTCGCCGTAGGTCTTGTTCGCCTCGCTCGCTGTCAGTGAAAGCAGCTCGCCCTTGGCCTTGACGACCTTGTCGCCAATCTTCAGCTCATAGTCCGCGTCGATCATCGCCGAAATGACTTCGCCCCGGTGGCCCTTGCCTTCGGAGATCGCGCGCACCCGGGCCTTCAGGTAGCTGGTGATCTTCTGCTTCATTGTCACGTCGATGTCCTTGCCCTCGGCGGACACGGGCGCCGCGGCGCCGATCACCCCGTCGGGCGTGAACCAAATCTCGCCCGTGGTCGCCGAGATGAACGCGCCGGCTGACATCGCCTCCTTGTTCACATAGGTCAGGGTCTCGCCATGAAATTTGCCCAACGCCTCCATGATCTCAAAGGTCACATCAAGGGCGCCGCCCGGGGTGTCCATGTCAAGCACCACGGCGTCGGCTTTCTCGTCGGCTTCCTTCAAGCCGCGCCGGAGGATGTAAAGGATCGGCCGGTTGATCTCGTCGCGCACCGGGATGACGAAAACCACGGTCTTCTTGCCGGAATGCTCCGGCACCGGGGCGATCGCTGCCGGCACCGTAGCCGGCGGCACCGCCGGGGCGGCCATCGGCTCCACTGCCAGGCCAGCCACGGCGCTGGCCAAAAGGGCAAATGACAGGTGAACCGGCTTGTTCATCGAACGGAGAGCCTACCACCTCGGGACCGGCAAGCAAGCGCGCTCAATTTATAAACCGGGCCACTCTTTCAAGGTCCGCCGGGCGGCCGCTCTCGCATTTCCGCCCAGATGGATTGTCCTGAAAATTTAACTGACTTTGTATTGGAACGCTGCGGTCATTTTGCTTTACCAAGGTATCCCATGGAACGCATCCCGTATCTCGGGCACACGATTTTCAAATGGCAGGTCGGCGCCTCCTCCTTTCTGGCCCTGCCGGAAATGGGCGCGCGGCTGATGAACTGGAACGTCACGCTCGGCGACGGCAGCGTGCGCGACATCATCTACTGGCCCGAGATCGAGAACCTTGACAGCATCGCGGGTGTGCGCGGCGGTAACCCGATCCTTTTCCCGTTCGGCGGGCGCTCCTACGACCGCGGAGAAATCCATCACTGGCGGGCGGACGACGGCGTGCGCCGCCCGATGCCGATGCACGGTCTCGCCCGGCAGGGCCAGTTCCGCACCATCCGGCTCGATGAGGGCGGCTTCTCCGCGCAGTTCGTCCCCGACGAGCTGGCGAAGGCCGCCTACCCTTACGATTACGAGTTCGTCGTCAGCTACCGTTTCGAGCCGCTCGGTATCTTTGTCGAGCTACAGCTGTCCAACCTCGGCAGCGTTCCCATCCCGTGGTCGGCGGGCCATCACTTCTATTTCACGCTCCCTTGGAGCAACGGTCGCACCCGGCGGGATTACCTGCTGGAAACCACCGCGACCAAGCATCTCCTGCGGGACGAACAGGGCGGACTCGTCTCGGGACCGCGTGTCGGCAACCGCGAGTCGATCGCCGCCAAGGAGCTGATCGATCTCATCCACACCGCGCAGAAGCGCGATGTCTTCGCCGTTACCGAGGTGCCGACCGGGGACCGGCTGCTTTTCCGCAACGGCATGGCCAACAGTTCCACCCGCGACCTGACCGTGGTCACCTGGACCCAGGACGAGAAATCCCCCTTTTATTGCATCGAACCGTGGATGGGGCCGCCCAATGCCGCGGAGACCAAGGTCGGACTGCATCACGTCGCGCCGGGACAAAGCCAGAAGTTCTACGTCGAAATCACGTTGGGCTGAGCCCGCGCCGGCTCGGTCGCCACCGGGCTGGAATGGCTTGCGCTCCGGCTGGCATCGGGCGTTGCGCTTGCGACGCAACGAACAAACCGGGGAGACGCGACCCGACAATATGAGATTGGACCCGAGGAACCGCGTCAGGTCCATGGTCCCAGCTGCACTCCGCCGGATCCGCAACTACGGGGGTGGAAAATAGCCGCGGGTTTTTCCGTTACTTTTCCGGCCGAAGCCATCTAATTGCCCTCATGCACCACTCCCTTGCATTCATTGACGGCCTCGGTGGTCCCGAGCTGATGATGATCATGTTTATCATCCTGCTCCTGTTCGGCGCAGACAAGATGCCCGGACTGGCGCGCGGCATTGGCAAGTCCGTGCGCGAATTCAAGAAAGCCGCCAGCGGCGTGGAGGATGAAGTGCGCCGCGCGATGGAGGAGATCCCGGAGCCGGAGAAACCGCAGCCGAAGAGTTTTCCGCCCGCTCCCCCACCCGCCGGCGCCATCCAGCAGGCTCCTCCCGGTCAACCCCCTGAGCCACCGGCTGCCGGCTGAGTCAGTCAAAGACCGAACTGCGGTTCAGGCGCCAGACGGCGATCGTCATCACCACCGCGGTGGTGCCCAGCAGGACGCCCAGGGTCGGCAGGAGCTCGCTGACGGTGCTGCCCGCCCAGAGCACCTGCGCGAACCCTTCAATCGCCCAGTAGACAATCGTGAAGTGGGCGATGCGCTGCATGAACTCCGGCATGAAACTGATCGGAAACCAAGCGCCGCCGCAGGCGCTCATCGTGATCACCAGCAGGCTGGCCAGGCTGCGGGCGGCCTCGGCCGTCTTGGTCACTGCCGCGAGCAGCATGCCGAAGCCAGTGCAGGCGGCCGCGACACTGGCGCAGACCAGGAGCAGGTTGCCAAGGTGGCCAAAGACATCGACGCCATAGAGAAACCATCCGGCGGTGAACAACGCCATGAGCTGCGCGAGGCCGAAAAGCACGCCGTAGACAAATCGGCTCCAGAGCAGCTGGGCGCGGCTCACCGGCGAGGAGAGCAGCCGCTGGAATATCCCGGTGTTTTTCTCGTCAAAAAAAGCCGCGGCGGAATTGCTCAGGGCAAACAGCAGGAACATGACCGCGTAACCGCCGACCAGGCGCGTGGCCACGGGGGCCTTCACATCGCGCCCGACGACCTGCTCGGCATCAATCTGCACAATCCTCGAAAAGATGTCCCCGCCTCCCGCCGCCTTGCCGCCGGTCGACGGACCGGCCGCGGTCAGTTCATCCAGACCGAAGTTGCCCTGAGTGATGTCGCGCTCAATGGCTGCGGCATCGCCGCCGAAGGTCTTAGCAATCGACGTGGCGATGGTGCGGTTGAACTCGGTCAGTTTCGGGCTGCCCAGAAACTGCTTCGCCCGGGTCTGGAGCGACTGACCGAGCAGCTGCGGTACATTGGAGAAAATCGTTTTCTGCAACAGGCCGTTGACCATTTGGTTTTCGATGTCGTTGCGTGGATCGGAGAGAATCTTCAGGTGCAGGCCCAGCCGGGTGTCGCTGAGCAGGTCCGGCGGAAGGACGAGCGCATAGCTGAACTGCCGATCACGGATCATTGGTCGCAGGTCGGCCTCCGTGAGCGGGCGGGTGGTCTTGTCGGCGTTGGTGAACTCCGTCACAATATGGAACGCGCTCTCCTTGCGCAGTGCCGCAACCAACTCCCCGGCGGCGGGGTTGGTGCTTTCGTTGACCACGGCCAGATAGATGCCGGACGGACCGTTGTCCTTGCGACCGAGACCAAACACGAGGCCGACGATGTAAATGATGACCATCGGCACGACGAACGTCAGGATCAGGGCGCCGCGGTTGCGGCGGAGATTCGCAAAGTCCTTGGCGAGGAGGGTGAGGATGATGCGCATGGGAGGAGTTATTCGCGGATGTTGCGGCCGGTCAGGTGGAGGAAGAGCGCCTCGAGCGTCGGCCGCTGGCTGGTGAACAGCCGCGCCGGCAGGCCGAGCGACTCGGTGACCGCGTAAAATGCCGACAGCTTGTAGTCGGGCCGCGGACGGAAGCGGTGCGTGTCGTCAAGCGTGGTCAGCTCCCCCTGGGTCGCGAGTTGCCGGACTAGTGGGGCGGTCCGGTCGTCGGCGACAAACCGGATTTCCTCCTCGAAAGGCAGCCGCGTAAGCAGCTCGTCGAGCGAGCCGAGCGCGAGAATCCTGCCGTGGTCGATGATGCCAATGCGCGAGCAGAGCCGTGTCGCCTCCTCCATGTAATGCGTGGAATAGATGATCGCGAGCCCGGCGCGGTTGAGGCGTTCGAGGTATTCGAAGATGGCGTTGCGGGACTGGGGGTCGACGCCCACGGTCGGTTCGTCGCACAGCAGCAGCTTCGGCCGGTGCAACAGCGCGGCCGCGAGGTTCAGCCGGCGCTGCATGCCTCCGGAGAATGTCTTGACCTGGTCCCGGCGCCGGTCGGCGAGTTGCACGGCGGCGAGCGCCTCATTGACCCGTTCTCGCAGCGCGGCGCCGCGGAGACCGTAGAGCTCGCCGAAGATGCGCAGGTTTTGATCGGCGCTGAGATCCTGGTAAAGGGCAATGTGCTGCGGCACGAGGCCGAGGGCCGTCCGCCCTGCGGATTCCGTCGTGCCGAGGGTGGCACCATCGAGCGTGAGCGTGCCGGCGTCGGCGCTGCGCAGACCGGCGACGAGCGACATCAACGTGCTTTTGCCGGCACCGTTGGGCCCGAGCAGACCGAAGAATTCTCCGGGCGCAATCTCGAGCGAAACATCGTTGAGCGCCGTCAGGGTGCCGTAGCGCTTGGTGACATGATCCAGATTCAGCATGGGCGTGAGGATTGAATGCCGCGAGCTGACCGATCACGGCCGGCGGTGGCGATCAAGAATTCCCGGCGGAAAGTCATGGTCATGCATGACCCCGGCTTTGTCCCATTCTCGGGAACGACGGATTTCATCTTCGCATCGACCGCGCCCCGCCGGTGCCGGGAGAAATCGGCCAAGAAAAATTCTTGTGCTTCTGTTCGCGCGACTTACGGCGCCACCTGCAACTTGGCACATCGCTTGCGTGTATGTAGGTCAACATCACTTTCCACCATGAAGACAAACACTCTCGTCCTCCTCGTCAGTCTCGCGGTTCTCGCCACCAGTGCCAGCGCCGCTGCCAACCAGCCCGATGCCGGCCCGGTCGTCCTTCCCACCTATACTGTGAGCGCCCCGCGCTACCTCCCGGCAGAGAAGAAGGTCAACGCCAGCCTCGACGAGATGCGCCAGGCGGTCCACGCCCCGGTCTTCATCGCCACCGAGCTGCCGACATTGAAGGCCACGGTGGTCCGGCAGAATGCGCTGGAGCGGGCCGCGCAGAACGCGAAGGCCCTCCGCTTCGCGAAGCTCTGATTTTTAGTGCAGTTGTTCTTTGCTAGTGTGTGTGTGTCAAAAAACCCGTTCCGCAAGGGACGGGTTTTTTTGTCGCCCGTCCCGGCCGGCGGCCAAGAATGGACTCATGCCTGCCGAACCGCCCGGGGAACCGGTCAATCTCCCGATCACCGGTGAGCTGGACCTGCACACCTTCCGCCCGGCCGAGGTGGTGAACCTGCTCGATGACTATTTTGCCGAGTGCCGCCGACGTGGCCTGCTCCAGGTGCGGGTCGTGCACGGCAAGGGCACCGGCACGCTGCGGGAAACCGTGCATGCCCACTTGCGCCGTTCGCCCGGCGTGGCGGGTTTTGGACTGGGCGGCGGAGCGTCGGGCGGCTGGGGTGCGACCTGGGTTACACTCCGACCCACAGGCTCCGAGCCGCCCATCCGGCCGGCAGGCCGCCCGTCACAACGCCATTGAGCTTGTCCGCCTTGCGGCCCAATCTCCCGACCATGAGCACCAAATTCATCTACGCCCTGATTCTCACGGTTTGCGGAGCGATCTTTAACCTCCTGCTCTTTTTCACCGGTCTGCAGACCGAAAAGCTGGCGACGGGCCAGTATTTTCAATGGCTCGGCCTGGTCATGATGTTCGTGGTGCTCTGGCTGGGCATCAAGGCCGTGCGCGACGAGGCACCAGAAAAGGGCATGAGCTACGGCCGCGGCGTGGGCACGGGCACGCTGATCTCGCTTTATTCCGGCCTGATGAGCTCGGTGTATACCTACATCCACTTCAAGTTCATCAACACCGAGTTTGCTGACTACCAGCTCGCCATGATCCGCACCAAGTGGGAGGCCGCCGGCATGAAAGAGGCGCAGATGGATCAGGCGGAGAAATTCACGCGCATGATGATGGGACCCGGAGCTCAGGCTGTAATGACCCCGATCTTTGCGACGATCATTGGCGTCGTTTGCGCGCTGATCATCGCCGCGTTTCTGAAACGCAATCCCCCCGCGGCAGGATCGACCGCCGGGTAGGACGGACGAACCGGGGTTGCATGCAGACGCAACTTTGAGACACCCCGGTTCGTGGCCAGCGGTGTCACGGGACCAAAATTACAACGTTCTCAGCCCGGTCGGCTGTTCCTTGGCTCCATCGACCGGGTGGCTGATCTTCGTCTTGGCCGGCTCGGAGGGTAGCGGGATGGTCTCGGGCTGGAAGTCCTCACCCGCCTCGAAGCTGATTGTGTCGGTCTCCAGCTTCTCGAGGCGCCGGCCGATCTCGGGCGGCAGCTTGCCCCGCTCCTCGGGTGTGTTGATCGGCCCGCTGAACGCCAAGTCGCCCTTGGGATTTTTGACGGTGAGACTGCGCTTGCCATCGTCCACCTTGATCTCGATCGAGCCCTCATCATCCGAATAGGAAATGTTGCTCTTGGGCAGATCGACGATCGTGGCACCTCGGCCCGCCCGACCGATGATGCGCAGCGCTCCGGGGCCAACGAGGAAATTGCCTCGCTCGTGCTCGATCATGCGGAGCACGTCGCGGGCGTCGTCCGGATCCATGCCGGGCAGATTCTGCCCGCCAGCCAGTTCGGGCGCGCCCCCGGGCAGAGGCAGGAGATCCGCGCCGCCATGGCGGTGGAAAAACACATTGGCATGCCTGGACACCTCGCGGGTGCCCAGTCTGGCCCGGGCGGACATTTCCTTGCCCCCGCGGAAGAAGGTCAGCCCGACCTCGTCCCCTTCTTTCTTTGTCCGCACCAGAACGCTCAACTGGTGCGTATCGACAAGGATCTGGTCATCGATCCTGATCAGCACATCATCATCCTTCAGCGCCCCGGCCGCGGGGCTTTTCTCCATCACGTGCGTGACGATCAGGCCGGTGTCCTTCGGCAGGCCGAGCTGGGCGCCAAGCGTGCGGTTCATCGGGGCTGTCTCGACGCCCAGGAAGGTGACCTTTTCCTTGCCCCCCACGTCAACATCGTCCTGGTCGATCATGACCGGGCGCAGAGGGTCCAGATCGATCCGACGGGTGACCGTCGTGGTCTTTTCGGCCCATACACTGGGCGTGAGGGCGGCCAGCGCGAGCGCGGGCAGCAGGTAATTACGGCAGGTTCTCATCGGGGATGGGGAGGGTTGATTGCTTTGATCCAAAGTTTCAGTTCAGGCTGGCAGGCAGCACGCGGATCTCGTCGCGCGGCATGCTCCATTTGAGGTATGAATTGGTGCGCTGATTCTTCCACGTATAGGTGTCGAGATAACGGTAGCGCAAACGCCGGGCAGGCGTGTCACCGTCCACATAGACCTGACCCTCGTCTTGAAGGTCATAGAGCACGTTGGTGGCCGCGACGGGTCGATAACGACCGGGGTCTACGGCCGGGCTGTGCCGCACCGACGCCACCGGGTCGTTCTTCGCCGCCCCCACCGGCGGAGCCGCGGATTCGACCGCCGGCCGGACCGCGTAGTTCGTCCAGCTGGCCGCTGCGACCAGCGCAACGGCCGCCGCGACACCAATCGATTGCCAGCCCCGCCATTTCCAGGACTTGAGATTGGTGGCGGAAGCATAGCGCGGGTGGCCTGCGGCGGTGCCGGTTCCAAGGGTGGTCAGCTCGCTGGCAATGCGGTCCCGCAGTCCCGGTGACGGGCGGAGCGGTCGCAGCGCCTTCAGTTCGGCTTCGAGTTCGTGCAAGGATTCATCCATGGCAGACGGGCTTTAGTTCCTTGCGGAGCGCCACCAGCGCATAGCGGTAGCGCGAGGCAGCGGTGTTGAGCGGAATGCCGAGGGACCCGGCAATCTGCTCGAAGGTGAGTTCGTTCCAGATCTTGAGCACGAGGACTTCCCGCTGCTCGGCTGGCAGGCGCAGGAGTGCGGCCTCAATTTCACCGCGGCGGTCGTCGGCATCGCTTGGTTGGGCTGCAAAAACCATCCCGCCATCCGCGAGCCCGCCTCCGGACTTCTCCTCGCGGACCGCCCGGCGTGACTCCCGGCGGGCCAGGTCGACCGCCGCCCGCCGGATTGAAGTGACCAGCAACGCCTGCGGATTTCCGGGTAGCTGACGTTGGTGCCGCCAATAGCGCACGAAGGCTTCCTGGACGACATCCTCAGCATCGGCCAGCGAACGGGTCCACTGACGGGCGCACAACAGCAGCTTGGGGCCATGGGCCTCGAACCAGTTCTGCCAGGTGACGTCTTCATGCCTTGACTCCATGCGATCCGCGGAGGGTTGTTTCTTGAAGAGCGTCACGAGAGGTGGAATTTGTCTACCTTGGCCGGCCGGCCGGAATGCAGACATTAAAAGAGGCCGGGGGTTCACACCCACCGGCCTCTGTTGCACTGTGAACTACTGACTTAAAAGCGATTAACGCCGTGCGTGATGCTTCACGTTGCGGCGATTGTCGAAGATCGCCATGAGGACGATCATGGCCACTGCGGTGTAGCCGACGCCGATTGCCATCAGGTCAAAGTAGCTCGCGGCAACCTTGGTCGCGGCCAGGACGATGATCGCGCTGGTGACGACGGCGGACAGGACGACTTTGAGTGTGTTGGTTTTCATAGGAATTGGTTGGTTGCTGTTTTGCTTGGGCACATCTCTTGGTGCTGAGCGGAGTATACGGCATGTCTTGCAATAGCCAAAATACTTAGATTCTATTGTATTCATCTGTTTTTCCTATGGAAACATACCAATTACGTTACTTCCTATCAGTCGCTGAGAAGGGAAATTTCACGAAAGCCGCCCAACATAGCTTCATATCCCAGCCGTCATTGAGCCAACAAATCATGAACCTCGAGGAAGAGTTGGGCCAGAAGCTCTTCCAACGATTGGGGCGCAAAGCCGTGCTCACCGATGCCGGCAACACGCTCTTGGAACGAGCCCGGCGAATCGTCGAGGAAGTGGACGAAACCATAAGGGAGCTAAAGACCACTCCAGGCCTCGGGCACAAAGTCGTTGTGGGCGCCATCCCGACCGTGGCCCCGTTCTTTCTGCCTGCTGTGCTGGCGCACTGCCGGGCCAACGACATCCGCCTGAACCTGCAAACGCAGGAAGATTTCACCCGCCCCTTGGTTGAGCAGTTGCTTGAGGGAAAGATCGACTGGGCCCTGCTGTCCCTGCCGCTCACCGAGCCCCGCCTGCTGATTGAAAAGCTCTACAGCGAACCGCTCCTGCTGGCCGTCGGCGCCACCCATCGCCTAGCCACGGCCCCGAGCATCAGTTTCGCCGATCTCCGCGATGAAACCTTCATCATGCTGGGCGATCCCTCCACCCTCGCAGCCCAGACCCAGCATTTCTGCGGCGACAACGATTTCGAGCCGCAGATCGGTCACCGCTGCGGGCAACTGGCCACGGTCAAGACCTTCACCGCCATGGGGCTCGGGGTGAGCGTCCTGCCCCAAAGCGCCCGTAGCGCCACCGACCCCGTGGGCCTGGTCTTCCGAAAGTTTACCCAGGCCGCGCCTTCGCGCGACATTGCCCTCGTGTGCCACCGACGGCGGCACCTGGGACCCGGTGCCGCCCTTTTTGTCGACGCCGCCCGCGCCGTCGTCGGGCCGAGTCCACTGAAGGAATCGACCCCTCCCTTTCCTATTGGCCCGACGCCGACGGCAGGCTGAGTTTGCGCCGGACGGATTAATGTGAATCGTTCCCCGCTCATGTCCGCTCCGGTCGACCACCACGTGCTGTCCAAGGGCCGCGAGATTACCACGCTGCTGGTGCTCTGCGCGGTGCAATTCACCCATATCCTTGATTTCATGATCATGATGCCGCTGGGCGCGCAGCTGATGCATGCCTTCCGGATCACCCCAACCCAGTTCTCCCATCTCGTCGCTTGCTACGGGATTGCGGCGGCTGTAAGCGGCTTCGCCGGCGGCTTCGTCCTCGATCGGTTCGACCGCAAGCGCGCCCTGCTGGTTCTCTACGCCGGCTTCGGACTCGCGACACTGGCCTGCGGCCTGGCGCCCAACCATCATCTGCTCCTCGTGGCGCGGCTCGCGGCCGGGGCGTTCGGCGGCCTCGCCAGCTCCATGGTTACGGCCATGGTCGGAGACTTCATCCCTCCTGCCCGCCGCGGGCGGGCCATGAGCATGGTCACGGCTGCGTTTCCCGTCGCCTCCGTGCTGGGGGTGCCGGCCGGTCTGATGCTCGCCGGCCGGTTCGGCTGGCACGCGGCGTTCTTTCTGCTCGCCGGCTGCACTGTGCTGAACCTGGTGCTCGCCTCGCTGGCGCTGCCGCATCTTCCCACCGCCTTGCACGGGCATGAACCGTGGAAACAGATGAAGGAGATCCTCTCCCACGGGGTGCACCAGCGCGCTTTTGCGGTCGGCGCCATGCTGGGCATGGCCGGCGGTATTCTGGTGCCCTTCCTCGCCCCGTCCTTCATCGCCAACGTCGGGCTCAATGAGCAGAACCAGCTGCCCATCGTCTACGCGGTCGGGGGCATGGCCACGGCCTTCAGCACGCCTCTGATCGGCTGGCTCAGTGACCATATGGATCGCCTGAAACTGCTCGTCTGCATGTCGGTCGCCGCAGTGGTGGTCACGCTAGCCATCATGCGGCTCGGGCCGTCCTCGGTGGGCCTGGCCAGTCTGATGATGGCGTTGTTCATGGTCACCATGTCCGGCCGTTACGCCCCGGCGATGACCATGATCACCAACGCCGTCTCGGCCCGCTACCGCGGGGGCTTCATGAGCATCATCTCCGCGCTGCAACTCGCGGCCAACGCCGTGGCCAGCATCATCGCCGGTTTCTTCGTGACCGAGGATGCGTCCGGCCACCTGCGCGGACTGCCCATGGTCAGCTACGTCGCGGCCGGCTTTTTCGTTCTCACCGTCCTGTTCGCCATCGAGCTTCGTTCTGCCGCGCCCCACGTCGCGACGCCGGCCAAAAAGGATGTCGCCCCGCCACCGCCCTCGCCAGATATTGCCGCCGCCTGAGTGCCATGCGCCCCGCGTCCGCCATCCCCACCAGCTTGTTCCCGCCCGTCGGCGCACCCGTGCGGCCCGAACTGCTGTCCCCGGCGGGCGACTGGGAGTGCGCCCGCGCCGCCGTGGAGAACGGTGCCGACGCCATCTATTTCGGCCTCGAGCGCTTCAACGCCCGCATGCGCGCGAAGAATTTCACTGCCGCCGATCTGCCGCAGCTCATGGCGTTCCTGCACCGGCGCGGCGTGAAGGGCTACGTGACCTTCAACACCCTCGTCTTTGCCGACGAACTCGCCGCCGCCGCCGACTACCTGAAGACCATCATCTCCTCCGGCGTCGACGCTGCCATCGTGCAGGACATCGGCATCTGCCGGCTGATCCGCCGCCTTTCGCCGGATTTTCCCATCCACACCTCGACGCAGATGACGGTGACGAGCGCCGCCGGCGTGGAGTTCGCCCGCAACCTCGGCGCCAATCTCGTCGTGCTCGCCCGCGAGAATTCCCTCAAGGAAATCGCCGCGATGAGTGAGACGCTGCTCGCGGCCGGGACCTCGCTGCCGCTCGAGGTCTTCGTGCATGGCGCGCTCTGCGTCGCCTACTCGGGCCAGTGCCTCACCAGCGAGTCACTCGGCGGGCGTTCGGCCAACCGCGGCGAATGCGCCCAGGCCTGCCGCATGCCTTACGAGCTGGTCTCCGACGGCCGGACCGTCGACCTCGGCGACCGCCGCTACCTGCTCAGCCCCCAGGACCTCTCCGGCCTCGATGTCCTCCCCGACCTCGTGCGTTCCGGCGTGGCCTCGCTCAAGATCGAGGGCCGGCTCAAGAGCGCCGAATACGTGGCCAACATCACCCGCGTCTACCGCACGGCTCTCGACCGGGTGATGACGGAGATCTTCGGCCCGCAACCCGCGCCCGAGGCCGCCGTGCTCGATGCCGTCCGCCGCGAGTCGCTCTACGATCTCGAGATGGGCTTCTCCCGCGGCCTCTATCCCGGCTGGTTCCGCGGCATCAACAACCAGGAACTCGCCCACGCCCGCTTCGGTACCAAGCGCGGTGTCTACCTCGGCCGGGTCGCACACATAGCCCGCGGCTCTGTCACGCTCAGGCTCGAGGGCCCGGCCAAGCCGGGCGACGGCATCGTGTTCGACGCGGGGCGCCCCGACCAAAAGGAAGAGGGTGGCCGCATCTATCACCTCGATACCCGCCATGGCGCCGGCCCGAAGGGTGGTGGCGACACCGTGCTGCGCTTCGGCGAGGGCGACATCGACTTCTCTCGCATCCACGTGGGCGACCGCGTCTGGAAGACCAACGACCCGGCGCTCGACCGCCGCGTACGCCAGACGTTCGAAGGCGACCAAATCCGCTTCCGCCGGGCGCTCACCATGGAGGTTCACGGCCACGCCGGCGCGCCACTGACCCTCGTCGCCCGGGACGAGGAGGGCCACATCGCCCGGGCCGACTCCACTGCGCCACTGGCCCCCGCCGAGAAACAGCCGTTGTCCACGGAACGCCTGACCGACCAGCTCGGTCGCCTCGGTGGCACGCCGTTCAAACTGGGTTCGCTCCAAAACCGGCTCGAAGGCGACGTCATCCTGCCGGTCAGCGAACTCAACGAGCTGCGGCGCCGCGTCGCCACCGACCTCGAGGCCCGGCGCGCCACACCCAAACGATGGGTGATGAATGATTCTCCTGCGGGAACGAACTTGCTCGCGCTTTCCATGCCGGTCACGAGCCAGCTTCCCCCCACCCCTACCCTCACCCCCGAACTCATTGTCGTCATTCGTGAGCGGCACCAGCTCGAGGCCGCTTGGTCGGCCGGGGCCCGGACCGTCTATTGCGAGTTCGAAAGTCCCAAGCACTACCGCGACACCGTCCAGCAGTTCCGTCAACTCCAAGCCTCCGCTGCTTCCGCCCCTCAACCCTCAACTCTCAACTCTCAGCTTTCCACCTCCATCTGGGCAGCGGCGCCGCGGGTCTTCAAGCCGGGCGAGGAGTGGATCATCAAGCAGGTGCTCGCGTGCGAGGCCGACGGCTACCTAGTCCGCAATTTCGATCATCTGAAGTCCTTCGCGGGCCGGCGTCGCCGCGGTGATTTTTCCCTCAATGTCGCCAATCCACTCACGGCGGACTACTTCATCAACGACCTCGGGCTCGAGCGCGTGACCGCCTCCTACGACTTGAACATCAGCCAGCTCGAGGCCCTGCTGCAGGGCGCCCCGGGCGCGTGGTTCGACATCACGCTGCACCAGCACATGCCGATGTTTCACATGGAGCACTGCGTTTTCTGCGCCTTCCTTTCCACCGGAACCGACTACCGTAATTGCGGGCGGCCGTGCGACACGCACGATGTGCGGCTGCGCGACCGCGTCGGCGCCGAGCACCCGCTCAAGGCCGACGCCGGCTGCCGCAACACCGTCTACAACTCCCGCGCGCAGACCGGCGCCGAGTTCGCCGAACGCATGGTGGCTCTCGGCGCACGCAGCTTCCGCATCGAGTTCCTCAACGAGGACGCCGCCGAGGTCGGTCGCACCATCGGGCGCTACCGGCAGCTGCTGGCCGGCCAGGTCAGCGGCGCGGAGCTGTGGCGCGAGCTTAAGCTCATCAACCAGCTCGGCGTCACCCGCGGCCAGATGGAAACGGCCGCGAAAGTGCTCCCCCGCAAGGGCGCGTGAGGGGGATTCTCGTAGGGGCGCAGGCTTGCTGCGCCCTTTCCGTCATCGCGAGCCCGGAGAATCCGGGCGTGGCGATCTAGGTAGATGGATTGCTTCGTCGTCCCGCGGTGCGGACTCCTCGCAATGACAATCCTTGGGCGCAGCAAGCCTGTGCCCCTACGTCCCCAAAGTCCGCGGCTCGTCGGGGACGACTCGCCCTACCTCATCCCTCGCCCATCCGGGCTAATTCCTTCCCGTCCTGTTCATATTTTGTCGCCTAGGGGGAAAGCCGCCGCCTAGGCTCCCGCCCACCCTGACATGAGCGAGACTCCCAAGCCTTCCGCCTCCGCCCAGCCGGCGCCCGTCGTCCCGGCACCCAGCTTGGAAATCAAGGATGCGCGGATCATCTTCGAGCCGATCTGGGCCGATCTTGAGGCGCACTTCGGGCGCGAGCATCTCCGCTTCCCCAAGGAGATCATCCTCCTTGGCGGCGCCCCAGGAGCCGGCAAGGGCACCAACACCGCCTTCATTGCCAAGACCCGCGGCCTCACCTGCTCGCCCATCGTAATGAGCTCCCTGCTCGACACACCGGAGATGAAGAAGGTGAAGGACGCCGGCAACATGATCGGCGACCGTGAGGTGCTCGCCGTCCTCCTGCGCCAGCTCCTCAAGCCGGAATATCGCGACGGCGTCATCCTCGACGGCTTCCCGCGCACGCAGATGCAGGTTGAGTGCCTGAAGATGCTTTATGAGAAGATGACGCAACTCTGGCGCGAATTCTACGGCACGCCCCTCGCCATCCACTTTCGCCAGCCCGTCGTGCAGATCGTCGCCCTTTACGTCGACGAGAAGGAGAGCGTCGCCCGCCAGCTCAAGCGCGGCCGGCAGATCAAGGCTTACAACGACGAGGTACGCCGTACCGGCCAGGGCGTGCTGCAGGAAGAGCGCGTCACCGACTTCGACGAGAAGCTCGCCCGCCGCCGCTACGCCGTCTTCAAGGAGCAGACGTGGGACGCGTTGCTCTCCCTGAAGGACATCTTCCACTACCACCTGATCAACGCCGAGGGCACCTTCGCCGAGGTCGAGCACAACATCGTCGAGGAACTGGAGTATCAGAGCTCGCTCGAGCTCGATCCCCGCACCTTCGACCGGCTGCGCATGCTGCCCCTCGCCAGCGAGATCGTCATCCACGCCCGGCAGGAACTCGTCAAGCGGCTCGACGGCTACGAGCTGAACAGCTCCGAACTCTTCCAACGCGTCGTCACGCTCATCGAGAAGAAGATGATGCCCATCGTCACGCGGCACGCCCTCTCCGGCCACTCCAACATCAACAGCGAGGACCCGGTCCTCAACGAGCCGGAGGCGCTCGCCATGCTGATCGATATCTTTTCCGAGCGCGGCTACCACGCCGTGGTCGACGTGCACCGCATCGAGATTCCCGAGTCCGTGGACCTCGCGACCGGTCGGATCACCTGCCGCGTGAAGAAGGTCTACCGCACCATCATCCGCTTCAAGGGCTCCGAGATCCGCCGCGGGTAGCGGCAACAGCCGGCCTCGGTCGATGGGACAGCCGGCCAAGCATGATGACTACTGAAGCCGCCTATCATCAGCTGTGCGCCTACACCCTCGGGCTGGGGGATCCGGCCTTTATCCACCAGCATGTCGTCGATGCCCACGCCGCCCAGAATGCGACCGGGACCACGAAACCGATCGCACTGACATTTTCGCTCGTCGGCTTGTATCTCCATCTCGAAAAGCAATTTTCCGGCAAACCGGTTCAACGAACCCACATGTATCTCGCCAAGCGGAAGCGACCCTGGCCGTCGTTCCCCTTGCCGCGAGAACGCGGCACCATGACCGCCGTCGAGGTGATGGCCCAACCGGCAGGTGCCGCCCGCGCCCGGGTGATCGATGCCTGGTGTGCGTCCGTCTGGTCGGCCTACCACGAAAGTCGCGGGATTGTCGTCGAATTACTGCGCGAGTGCGACATCGACTGAGCGGAGACCCTCCCAAGTGGGCAGCTGCCATTCCCCTTCTTACTGATCAGTCACCCCGGCTGATTGAACCCCCTTGTTGCCCAGGTCGCTGCTTGGTTCTAGTTGGCGGTTGGTCTATGGTTGGTTCTCCGCCCCTTTCGCCGATGACTCCCGATTCCCGAAAAAACTTCCTGCAACTGGCAATGGTTCTGGCGCTCGTGCTGGTCTGCCTGGTGTTTCGACGGGTGTTTTACACCTTCGAACGCGCCGCCCTCGAGATCCGTTACTTCTGGTGGTTGTTCCTGATCCTGGCCGCCGGACTGTGGTTGCTCACGAGGCTCGGCCGGAAGGACCGTTGAGCAAGGGCCAGACACGACCGGAGACATGGAAAAACCGGTTTTTCATTTTCCTGGAGCGCCCTGAAGATGAAAAAACGGGTTTGGCCTCTTCCAAACCCAGTCCCGCACTTTCCAAAGCCGGTCCGGAATATGCCGGAGTGGCTCCGGAAGATCAGAATCGCCACCGGACGCAGCCCACCGGGTGGCGGAATACAGTTTAAGGTCCGGCAACATGCGGGACCGGTTCCGGAACTGCCGGCAGTGATTCCGGAGAGTCAGACAGGGTGTATTGCCGATGCCTCATGGTCGGTTTAACGGAGGAAACGGTCGGGCATCAACCCGATGGCTCCGTGCAAAGGAAAAGAGTAAGGTGCACGGCGGCGTAGATTACCTGCGCCCTGGAGGGGCCCTCTGTTCCAGTTAACAACGAACACAGGAGAAGGTATGTCTAGCAGTAGAGTCAGGATCGACCTGCCCAACAAGGTCGACGACATCATCAAACTGGCGAAAGCCATCTCGGACAAGCACACCGAGCTCGCCGCGGCCTCGCCGCTCACCGGTCTGAAATGGACCAAGATCACGCCGGCGGTAGCGACGGCGGACGCGGCGCACAAGGATGCCAAGCGGTTCTCGGCGCAGGCCGAAGCCGCGACGGAAACCCGCGACACCGCGCTGGAAGACGTCAATGTCTTCATCCGCGCGTCGCGGGATATCCTGAGCGGGGTGCATGCCGAGGAGATGCGAAAACTCGGGGACTACGGGTTCGCGGTGAATGCGACCGCGCCCGCCGCGAGGAAGGCGACGACCGTGCCGGCCTGACCGGCCGTCACCCGATGGGCCACGGACCGGGCTTGCTCCACGCGCCCGGTCTTTGGAGGTGAAGCGAACCTGAATCGCAGTTCGGAATCGCGGGAGAAATGAAGGGAGGAACCGGAGAAACACGCGCGGGAAGAGTCGTATCTCTGTGGATCACTTTTGCCTCGCGTGGCCACGGCAAGACATGATGGCCGGTGTGTCCGGGCTGATCTTCGGCGCGGATTAGCGTGGTTACACAGGCCGAACCCATGGACTTCTATGTGGCGGCCGGCGGCGGTCAGCACTTTCGATTCGGGCTGGGCGATGGCAGATTGATGGCATCTCCCCTCATGTCGCGCGACCTGTTTCTCGAACTGTCCTCCCATCAGCACCGCGTGCCCATCGCCGCGGATCTGGTGCTCCACGGGCATGACAATGTCGGCCGAATCCTGCAAGACGGCGGACTCCTGGGCGCGGTGGTGGCCGAGGCCGCGCAGGCCTTTCACACGCCCCTCGCGTTCCCCCTGATGGATCTCAGGCTGGAAAAGGCCGAGCTTCTGCGGCACTTCGGCGTGGCGGAGGACGAGGTGGAGAAATTCCATTTCACCTCGGCCCCGACGCCCGAGCAGCGGCGGGACTACGCCCGGTCCGTCCAACGGACTGCGCCGAGCAACCGGGTCATGGCGAACCTCGGGGCCGTGCATTGCGTCTTATCCCGGACCAACTTGTTTCCCGTCGGCATGTGCATCGGCCCGTTTTCGCTCACGTCCAAGCTCATGGTCGATCCCATCACGCCGGTCTATCTGGCCGGTTCCGGCGTCGGCGCCGAGGAGGAGCCCGACGTGGCGCTGTTGGAGGCCTGCCACGAGATCAGCCTCACCTGTGTGCTGCACCAGGTGGAGCAGACAATCGCCGCCGGGGCGCAGGCTGTTTTCATAGCGGAACCCGCAGCCAACCAGATCTACTTTTCCCCGCTCCAAATCGCGAGCGGCAGCAATGTCTTCGAACGCTTCGTGCTCGAACCGAACCGCCGCATCGCCGCTCTCCTGGCCGACCGCGGGGTGGACCTGATCTTCCACTGCTGCGGCGAGCTGGCCGCCGTGATGCTCGACGGCTTCTGCTCGCTGCATCCGGCCATGCTCAGCCTCGGCAGCTCGCGCAAACTTTGGGAGGACGCGGCCCGCGTGCCCAAGGACGTCGTGCTTTACGGCAACCTCGCGTCGAAGATGTTCTACTCGGACCAGTTCATGCCGGTCGCCAGGGTCGCGGAGGACACGGCCCGGTTGGCCGCGCAGATGGCGGCCTGCGGCCATCCGTTCATCCTCGGCACTGAATGCGACACGCTTTACGTGTCGGAATACGCCGGGACCATCCGGACCAAGGTCGACTGCCTGCTTAAGGCTTCGTGAGCGGGCAAGTCCCCGTCAACACGGCTGGTGGCCCCAGTCCTTCTCCTTCAGTTCCTTCTCGAAGAGCGCCATCTGCTCCTCCGGGCTCAGCTGGTCCACCGGCACCGAGGTGCCAAGCGACGGACCTTCCGGCGGATTGGCCGGAACCGCCCGGGCAGCGGCTGGCTCGTCGCGGGGAGCTTCGCGTGGGTTTGGCTCCGTCATGATGGGGAGACCTTAGCAGCAAAGCCGCCGGTTGTCACGGACCACGAACGCACCGGCAGGCGGCGTCCTCAGTCCTCGCCCACGGTAAACTTCAACTTCTTGGGCGTGACGCTCGCGTCGAACTCGACCTGCACATCCGTCGTCAGGGCGTAGAACTTGGTCGGGGATTCCGCGTGCAGGACGAGGTCCACGCCGACGAGGTTCATGGTCAGCAGGCCATCGGGCAGCCGCCGGATCTTGATGGTGTCCTTGCCCCGCGGGTAGTCGACGGCATAGCTCTCCAGCAGGGCGTCCGGCAGCATGAACTCCTTGTGGCGGTAGTGGCCCAGCTCACGGACCCAGACGTTGCGGAAGCGGACGGGGTTGCCGTGGTCCTGGAAGGAAATTGGCAGGCGCTCGGGGTGGGCCTTGTAGGGGACGCGGCCGATCCAGCCGGTGGGGCCGGTCAGCTCCACTTCATGCTGCACGAGCACGCCGTTGTGGAAGACCGTCACGCGCGCCTTCGAAACGAGATTGCCCTGGTCGTCGAAGCGCGGCGCCGTCCAGACGATGTCGTAAGTCTGCCACTGCCCCGGGGATCGCGAGACATTCACCAGCGGGGGATACTGCCCGTAGACGGCGGCGGCCGAGCCATCCGCGTAGGTCTTGTTCTCGTAGGAATCCATCACCTGGATCTCGTAACGATCGACGCCGAAGAACACGCCGCTGTTGCCACGGCCCTGGCTGTGTCCGTGCGGCGGATTCGGTGCGGCCCACTCGACGTGCAGCTGGCAGTCGCCGAAGGACTGGAGGGAGCGGACGTAACCGCTGCCCGGGACGCATTCGAGCGCTCCGTCCCGCGCGACCCATTTGGTCGGGCTGCCGTCCAAGGCCACCCACTGCGAGACGTCCTTGCCGTCGAAGAGCACGGTCGCGTCGGACGGCGGCACACCCGCCTGCTCCTGCGAGCTGGAGGTGCCTGGCGTGACGACCACGGGCGCCGGCCGCTCGCGGTCGTGGCCGAGCCACTGGGGATCGGGCGCGGCGCGGAGCGCAGAAGCAATGGCGATGAAACCAAGGAGAGGGACGGCAGGGATTTTCATAAGGGGTGAATCAAATCATGTTCCGGAGATTCCGGCTGTCGAACGCAAATCAGGGCCGCGCCGGCGGACTCACGGCGGCGCGAACTCCACCGGGATCGCGGTGATCGGGCGGATCTCGATGTCGCGGTAGAAGACCTCAGCGCCCTCGGATTGCAGGAGGACCGGCCCGCCGGTCACCGGTGCGGGCCGGGGGCCGTCGATCCGGCGCGGACCGTGCAGCCGCATGACCACCTTGCCGTTCACGATGTGCAGGCTGTCCTCACCGAGGCAGACGAGCTCGACGGTGTTCCATTCACCCGTCGGCTTCTCATTGTCGGGCTCCTTCACGCAGCGGCCGGACGAGCCCGGCACCTGCGAGAACACGTGCCACTCGCCCGCCGGGTCATAGACGAGGAGCGACGAGGTCTCGGAGCGCGGCCGCGATCGCACGGAAATCTGCGAATGCACCGCGTAGAGATCGCCCACGTCGTGCTCCTGGATCTGCAGTTCGATCGAACCCGGCCAGGCGCGGCCCCCTGCGCCCGGGGGTTCGTGAACGTGATAGAGCAGACCACTGTCGCGTGGCGTGCCGGGTTTATCCCGCGGCGGCCATTTCTTTTCGCCCCACTTGAACTGCAGGCGCAGGTGGTAGTTGGCGAAGGACCCGGCCGAGCGCAGTTCGCCGAAGATCCGGCCCGAGACCCGGATTGCCGGTTGGCCATCGGTCGTGACGACGGTAAAGACGTCGAACGGGGCGCGGTCCGGTCCGAGCGGCCGGGTATAGTTGCCCTTGGCATCCTTGGGCTCACCGGGGGCGTCGACGCTGGGATGCGGCAGGCCGAGCCAGGCCGACCAGCCCGTGAGATCGCGTCCGTTGAACAGCGGTCGCCAGCCGGTCTCCGTTGCAGCCAAGCTGCCAGCCGCCCAGAGGACCAGCCCGGCCCGTCCGAGGTATGAACGAAGGGTAATCATGACAGGCGCCAGATTGCGATGAATCAGGGCGTGGCGCAATCCCGGTCCATGTCATCCGCCGCTCACCGAGTGAGCGCCGCGCTGCATCTCCGGAAGTGATGGCCGTAAATCGCGAGGGTCACGGCTAGCGGCATGTGCCGGGGCCGGTGGAACAGCGTCCAAGTCAGGAGGCGCCAATACTGGAAACGCTCGCGGCCGATGACACCCAACCGGACGCTGGAATGGAAAAACGCCAGCATCTGGCGCCAGTCGAGGCGGACCGTGATCCTGGGCGGCCGGTATTCGCGCAGGAAAGTGCGCACGCGCCGGTAATACGGGCCGGGCGCGTAGATGTGCGCCAGGATGCGACGGTAGCCCTCGCGCAGCGTGTCGGTGTTCATGCGCGAGACGAAGTTGGTGGTGCCGTCCACGTTGTCGCCGGTCGAGCGCTGCAGCAACCGGCCCTCGCGCTTCATCCGGGCATGCAGCCGGGTGTCGGGCAGCGCGTTGAGCAGCCCGACCATGGCCGTGACGATCCCGCTGCGCTGGATGAAATCCACCTGGCGCTGGAAAATCGCGGGCGTGTCGCTGTCGAAGCCGACAATGAATCCACCCTGGACCTGCAGGCCCGCGCGCTGGATGCGCTTCACGTCGGCCACGAGATCGCGGCGCTGGTTCTGGTGCTTGTTGCACTCGAGCAGGCCGGATTCGTCCGGGGTCTCGATGCCGATGAACACGCCGTCGAAGCCCGCCTGGGACATCTGCGCCATCAGCTTGGGGTCGTCCGCGAGGTTGATGGACGCCTCGGTGTAGAACGGGATCCCGTGCCGGTGGCGTTGCCATTCGATCAACGCCGGCAGCAGTTCGATCTTCAGGGCGCGCTTGTTGCCGATCAGGTTGTCGTCGACAAAGAATACCTGCCCGCGCCAGCCCAGCCGGTAGAGGCCGTCGAGCTCGGTGATGACCTGCGCGGCCGACTTCGTGCGCGGCGCGTGCCCGAATTTCACCGTCACGTCGCAGAATTCGCAGTCGAACGGGCAGCCGCGCGAATACTGGAGGCTCATCGAGGCGTAGCGCCGCAGGTCGGCCAGGGCCCAGAGCGGCGCCGGGCTCGAGCGGAGGTCGGCGAACTCCTTCGTCGCGTAGACGCGCCGGGCGCAGCATTGCGTGAAATCACGCAGGAAGGCCGGCAGCGTCAGCTCCGCCTCGTTCAGGACGAAATGGTCGACCGCGGGGAACTGCTCGTGTTCGCTGGTGAACAGCGGTCCGCCCGCGACGATGGTCTTGCCCGCCGCCTTGCACCGGGCGATCAGGGCCTCCGCCGAGGGCCGCTGCACGATCATGGCGCTGAGCAGCACCACGTCGGCCCAGGCCAGGTCCCGGTCGGTGAGCGGCTGCACGTTCACGTCGATCAGGCGCTTGTCCCACTCCTCCGGCAGCAGCGCGGCCACGGTCAGCAGTCCGAGGGGCGGCAAGGACGCCCGCTTGCGGATGAATTTCAGCGCGTGTTTGAAGCTCCAGAACGTGTCGGGAAACCCCGGGTATAGCAGCAGGGCATGCATCAACCGACGACCGTACTCCCCCGCCCCCCGAAAAAAAAGCCCCATTATGTTTCGGCGGGGGCGACGTGACGGTGGGTCTTCACCCCATGGTGGAGAGGCGGCCCACGGTGATCGGCCGGAGGGAAGGTCTGCACAATCTGCTGGCCACGGGATGAACGTTGCCCAAAAGACAGGAGCACACCCGCATGAACCTCGATACCGCCCGCTCCGCCATCATTCCCGCCCTCGGGCGGATGAACGCGCTCTATCACCAGCCGGTCTTCGATGAATGGGTGATGGTGAAACTGGCCACGGAGCAAGGTGCCATCCTCGCCTACTCCGGCCCGCGGGTGGAGAACTACCAGCGCGCGTTCAAGGACGACGTCGGGCCATTGCGCGCCGAGCTGGAACAGCAGCACCTGTCCGTCGGCGACTTCGCCTTTGTGCGGGATGCCACCGGCACGCGCTTCGACGCCTGCATCCGGCTCGGCCCCGTCGCCTATCTTTTCTGCAACCACACCGCGAAATCCATGGCCGAGATCCGGCAGGATCCCCGCTGGCTCGAAGCGCAGAAACCCTTTGCCAGCCTGAGCGAGGTTTTCCGCAACGATCCGCTGGTGTGAGGCCCGCCGCTAGGCGTGCCGCGACCCTCGGGCGACCGGGGCGCCGCGGGCCGTCCTTACGCCAGCAGACCCTGCCATACGAACCAGCCGTAGGCCAAGGTCAGCACCGCGCCCGCCCAGCGCGGCAGGCCGCCGGTCAGCAGCAGCAGCAGGCCGTGCACCACCGTGGCACCCGCCAGGATACACAGACCGGTCGTGAAAAAAACGCTGACCGGCAGCGGCTTGAACAAGGCATACAGGCCGAGGCAAAGCGGGATGCAGATGTGCCCGTCGCCGACCTGCGAGGTATAGACCACATCCGCGCGGCGTTTCCAGCCCCAGTAGAGCGCGAGCACGGCGTTCGGCAGCACCATCAGCCAGCCCGTCAGCCATCCGAGGTTCGCCGCGCTGACGAAACCCGTCTTCTGCGCCGACAGCCACGTGACCAGCCAGTCGATGGTCTCGTACATCAGGTAGGCGCAGACGAGCACGACCAGCGCGTCGACATAGAACATAAAACCGAAGGAGACGCGCGCGCGGATGTTGTGCTTGAGGACGTCGAACACCTGGAAGCACTGCCAGAAGAGGAAAAGCCCGATGAGCAGCAATCCGTCGGTGCGGTCGATCCTGCCGTCGCGCCCCAGCGCCCACGCCGCGCCGGTGAAGAACAGCCCCGCCACCAGCGTCAGCAGCAGCGAGAGCCGGTTGAGCTGGCCCTCGGTGCCGCCCCCCCCGTCCGCCCTCGCGGGCCGGGCCGTTTTCCTCGCCGGGCCGCCCGCGGCGGCGGGTTTGCCCGGGGCCATGACCTGCAGGCCCCAGAAGACCGCCGGCACGCCGAGCACCAGCGTGAGGTTGGTGACGTTGTTGACGAGGCAGTTGGTGAGCACCTCGTGCGGGGCGCCATCACGCGCGACCATAATGGCGACAAAGATGAGGTTACCCAGGCCGGAGCAGTAGGGCATGATGAGCGTGCCCAGCGCCGTGCCCTCGAGCCCGTGGTCGAGCATCGCCTCCAGCCGCCACAGCATCAGCAGTGACACGCCGAGAAACAGCCCGAGGTAGGTCCACGGATCGTTCAGGCTGAAGCGCTCAAGCAGGTCGGGAAGCACGTCCCTGATTGGCGGGAATCCCGGCAGGTGTAAATAGCGCGGGCAGCTGTTGCTTCGTACCGCGGGCGGCTACTTGGACCGCTGCGTTCCCAGCCCCGGGTCGAGCCCGTACGGACCCAACCCCATCGCCCTGGCCAGCTCCGCAGGAACGGCAATCTCGAGGGCCTCCTCGGGCACATACAGCAGGGGAACGTAGCGCGACCGGTGGTAGAAATCGTTGACCGCGTCCCATCTGGCTTGCTGCAAGATCAGCATGGGCCGGACGGCCGAGATATACTGCCAGCGTTGCAGGTTGTCCGGCTGGCTCGCCAGACCCCGCCAGGTGACGTAATATGGCGTCGGGTTGTCCTGATTGTTGGTGAGGCAGAGATACAGGGCATTGTTGCCGATCATCGCGCTGGGGATGTCGGGCTGCTGCCGCATGATCCGACCGAGGGCGTCCGCAATCAGGCCGAGGCTGCGGGCCTGTTCCGGCGGAACCCGCATGCCGCGCAAAATGGCCGGCTTTTCCAGCGTGACCAACGGCCGGTTCACCGCCGGCGGGATCGCCCGCACCCGGCCCCAGATCGAGGGTAGAAACGCCGCCAGCAACACGGTCGCCACCACCGCGGCCGGCCAGCCCGTCCAACGCCAGAGCCCGTAGACAAAAAGCCCGAAGGTCGGCGCGAGTGAATAGAAGATGTGCCACGAGTCGGCCATGGGATAGTATTGCAGCAGCGACCCGAGGGCTAGGGCGGCCAGCGACGCGATCAGGTAATACTCCGTCGGCCGCGGCACGCCGCGGCTGACGAAAGCCAGCCTGACGCTGAGGGCTGCTTGCACCAGGATGGCCAGTGGCAACAGGGCGCTCCACCCGCCTTCGCGCAGCGCCACCACCCGGAGCACCCGTGCGTGCTGCCAGACCAGCAGGGCCCCGAGGCAAACAAGATATCCCGCGACAAGCCGGCGTGGAAGATCCGGCCGGAATCGCCTTGCCAGGCCCGGGGCAGCCGCGGCCAGCCCCAAGCTGACCAAGCCGGCGCAGGTGGCCGGATGGACGGACAGCGGCAAGGTGTCGCCCCACTTGATGCTCTCGCTCCACCGGCCCGGCCAGATGACGTTTTGATACCACCACGCCGTCAGGGCGCCGGTGAGGGCAATCCAGCCCAGCAGCAGCGCATTCACGACGACAAATCCACCGACAATCCCGCCGAGAACCGGGCGCGTCGGTTGGCCCGCCGGCCTCCAACCGGTCCAAATCAGGGCCGGCCAGACCACGATGAGCGTCACGATCATCATCCCGCCCACCGGCTGGCGGCACCAGAAGACGCTGGCACAAGCCATGCCCAGGACCAGGCCCCAGCGCACGGGTTGCTCGCTGCGGATCACCCGGAACAGGGCATAGAGTCCGATGCCTTGAAACAACATGGCAAACACCGAGGACCAGGGCAGCAGCATCCAGTATTCGTCGTTCCAATAGTCCTTCTCGTAAGCTGGGATGAACAGGATGAACAGGATGCCCGCTACGAACGCCAGGGACCGGGGAAGGATCTGCCTCCACGCGGCATACATAAAGACCAGGGACCCCGCATAGGCGGCCACGGTCAGGAGCCGGAGGGAGAGCAGCGTCCGCTGGAGCGCAAGAGCCATCACCTGCAGGTAGCAGGTCATCGCGCCGTATTGCATGAACGAGTCGCGGAACAGAATGTGCCCGGTAAGCACATCGAGCGCCGGCTTGAACATGACGCCGTCATGATGTGCATCCACGCCGATGCGGGCCAGCGGCAGCAACATCGCCAGGAGCACAACCACCAGGACGCCCGCGATCAGGGTATCGCGCCTATTCATGGTCTTCCCGGCGTGATGGGCCGGCCGGTCGCGCGCATTGCATCGGGCCATTGGGCGGAATCACCGGGGAAACGGAAGAAAAATATGTCCCGCATGTCCTGGACGCAGCCGTGATGCCAAGTCCTGCCCCACCCCGCTCACTGCAGCCGGCTCGGCAGGCGCATCCAGCGGGTGTAGGCCTCGCCGAGGATCGCGCTGGTCTTCGGATCGGGATTGTCGCCGGTCTTGAGTGTGTAGGCCGGCGTGAAGTTGCCGAGCACCGCGCAATAGTCGCTATTGACCATGATACCGATGAGGTCGCCGGTCTTGCTGAACACGAGGTCGCCGCGTTTCGGGGCGATCTCGCCGAACAGCCGCGTGACGATGCGATTGTCGAGCTTCACGTAGCTGGCATTCGACGGGTCGAGCCGGAACGGCGTGTCGCCGTAGCGGCCGTCATCGGCGCGGACGAGGACCGCGTCGGGAAACTTGAAGGGGTCCTTGGCCAGCTGGTAGATCTTGGCACCCATGAGCGCGGCCAGGGACTGGTCCACCGGCGCCACGATGACGCGGGGGTCGAGCTGCAGGAACTGGAGCTCCGTGACCGGCGCGTTGAACGAACCACGCAACAGCTGCCCGGTGACCTGGTCGTAGTCGGTCGGGACCTCGCTGAGCGTGAAAGGCGTGTCGCTCAGGTGCATCAGCGCATAGACCTTGTTGCCGTCGCTGACGAGGACGGTGGAGGTGTCCTTCTCCTTCACCGTCGGGCTGAACAGGCCGGGCCGGCGGGCGCTGAGCTTGGATTGCACGCGGTTGGCGAGGAACTCGGAGAAGATGAGGTTGGTGTTGATCGGCCGGTTGCCCCGGATCTCCTGGCTGAGCTCGCCTGACTTCTCGGCGAGCTGGCCGACGCCCTGCGCGAGCTGCGTGGTCTGCTCCTGCACCTTGGCGCGCTCGAGCCGCTCGACCTCGACCTGCTGCTTGGCCTCG
>CAZZDB010000017.1:0-32293 GCA_964652485.1 uncultured Oleiharenicola sp. | reverse complement strand
GGGCAGATCGAAAATCAGTTTGAGGGCGTCGTTGCTGCAGACTTCGATGTTTTTCCCGGAAATCGTGACGCACTTGGGATTGTCCGGTGCGGGAACAATCGAGGCGCTGATGGGGAATACACCGCCCAGTGGACGGAAGGTATTGATCGTGATGGTGAACTTGGCGCTGAGCATCGATTTGGGCATGTTGGTCTACTTGGTTTGGGTTGAGGTGACGGGGAGAGGGCCGGCGTCCAGAATGGCTGCCGACAAAGGGTCGCTGGAGTGATAGCCCAAACTGCGCAGGTGATCAATGAGGGGCCGGGCCTCCGCCTTCCGGCCAAGTAGCGTGAAGGCCTGCGCGGCGGGATCAAGCAGCCGCCAGTCGTTTGATTTATCCGTGCGTGGAGCGAGCACTTCAAGAGCGCGGCTCCAATGACGCTGAGCGGCGTCCGGCTGGCTCGCAGCCAGCGCAATGCGTCCCGCCAGAACACACGTCAGCGCATATTCGCTGAGCGTCCGGTTGTCGACGCGGGTTCCCTTGACGAGCGGTTCACCCAAATCGTTGGCGCGGCCCACCGCCGCGACGGCGTCGGGGCGGTGAGCCGCCAGGCGCAGGCCGGCTTCCAGCCGCCAGGCGGTCGCGAGCAGGCGGGCGAACACGAGGGAGGAAGGTTCCGTTTTGACCAGACCCTCCAGCTGTTCCCGGGTGCCGGCGACGAGCGGCGAGGCCGCGGCGGCATTGCCGTCCGCGAGAAGCAAAACCGCCTGCTGAAGCTGGACGTTCAGCAGGGAGCCCAGCCAGTCGCGGTTCTTCGGATCCTGGGCCACGAGAATCTCGAGCAAGGATCTCGCCTGCCCATAGGAAGCGGCCGCGTCGGGCCGCCGACCGAGCAAGCGCTGCAGGTCACCAGTGAAGACCAGGCTCTTGGCGTGCTCCCAACGCCACCGGGCGACGGCCGGCTGCTGCGTGACAAGTGCCTGGTTCCGGGAGGACATCTCGGCAAAATGTTCGAGTGCCTCGGCATATTTGCCGTCGCGCTCGGCGATGCTGCCGAGCCATGAGGCGACGTCAGCCATTCTCCACCGGAACTGCGGATCATCATGACTGGCGGCGAGCATGGCTTCGACGGCGACTTTTTCGGCCAGAAAGCCCTGCCGCGCCGCGGTCAGGTTGCCCCGGTCAAGTTCCAACACGGCGAGGTTGTGCTCGCCGGAGGTGAGTTCCTTTTGCGCCCGGAGTTTTTGCCCTTCGAGGGCCACCAAGACGGCGGCCGAGTCACGATAGCGCGTGAGCCACTCCCGGGCGGTCGGATAATCGCCGCGATTCCGGGCGACGAACCCGAGCCAGAACTCCGCCTGAGCCCGCTCGAAGAGCATGTCGCCATCCTGCGGATGGCGCGCGGCCAGGGCGGCGGCGCGGTCATAGGCCGTGCTTAGGGCGGCCGCGGCCTCCGGGTACCTTGCCTGCTCCAGGCGAGTCTGGCCGATCTGAGTGAGCGCCTTCGCCTGCCGGGCCAGGGCGGTGTCGGTGAGGTCGCGCGGGTCGAGCGCGGCGAAGTAGGCCATCGCTTTCTCGCCGACCGTGTCGAGCAGGCTGAGCCGGCCGATCTTCTGCAATTCGGTGCGAAAGTCGCCCAGCATGAACGTGAGCAGGTCCTCCGCCTGCTCCTGGCGGCGCTGGGCATCCGCCCGGGCCAGGGTCTCGGCGCGGCCAGCGGCGTTGGCAGCGTCGCGTTGGGCCTGGGCCACGCGCTCCGCGCGGGTCGCCCGGACGGCCTGGCGCAAGCTGACTACCGTGCCGATGATCAGGGCGGCGGCAATGGCGGCGGCGCTAGCGCAGGCGACGCGGTTGCGCGCCACGAATTTCTGCAGGCGGTAGGCCGTCGTCGGCGGGCGGGCAACAACGGGTTCCTGGCGGAGATACCGGCGCACGTCGTCGGCGAGTTCCTGGGCCGAGGCGTAGCGACGGGCGCGGTCCTTCTCGAGGCAGCGCATCACGATCCAATCGAGATCGCCGTGCAGCACGGTGGCGAGTTGCTGGGGGGCGGCACCGCGGAGTTGGGCGACGTGGGCGCGGTCGGGCCCCGCGAGCGCGGTCAGGCGGGCCGACGGCCGCGGTGGCTCGACGTCCCGGATGAGGCGGCGGATCTCGTCCACCCCGGCGTGTACGAGGGTCTTGGGGTCGAAGGGCGGCCGGCCCGCCAGGAGTTCGTAGAGCAGGACGCCGAGCGAATAGACGTCGCTGCGCGTGTCGATGTCGAGATCGCGCCGGTCGGCCTGCTCGGGGCTCATGTAGGCCGGGGTGCCGAGGAATTGCTCGAAGCCGGTCACGAGCGTCTGGTCGGTGAGGCGGCCTTGCGTGGCCTTGGCGATGCCGAAGTCGATGACCTTGGGAGCCGGCACGCGATTGTGCTCGGCGACGAGGATGTTCGAGGGCTTGAGGTCGCGGTGAACGATGCCCTTCTGGTGCGCGTGCTGCAGCGCGACACAGACGCGCGCGAACAGTTCGAGCCGCTCGGCCACGGGCAGTTGGTGCTCGTCGCAGAATCTCGTGATCGGCACGCCGTTGACGAACTCCATCACAAAGAAGGGCCGGCCGGCGGCGGTCGCCCCGGCGTCGAACACCCGGGCGATGTCGGGATGGTCCATCAGGGCAAGAGCCTGGCGCTCGGCCTCGAATCGCGCGATGACGCTGCGCGTGTCCATGCCCAGCTTGATGACCTTGAGCGCCACCTGCCGGCGGACGGGTTCCCTTTGCTCGGCGAGGTGCACGATCCCGCAACCGCCGTCGCCGATCCTTCTGAGCAGGGTATAGCGGCCGATCACATCACCGGGTTCCTCTTCGGATCCGAACGGGGTGCGGTCAACGCACGGTTTCTCCAGAAAGTCGGCTGCCGCGTGGTGGCCGGCGAGGAGGGCATCGATCCGCGCGCGCAGCGCGGGGTCGTCCCGGCAGGAGCCATCGAGGTAGCCGGCCCGGGCGGGAGCCGGCAGTTCAAGGGCCTCGGCAAATATCTCGTCGTCACGGTTCATTCGCGGGCGGTTTGGGTTCACCCTCAGAGCGATATTGCTGGTCCGGACGGGCCATCGATAAGAAACATATTTCCGGTCGGGGCAGGGGCACGGCGGCTCAACCCCGCAGGCGTTGCACTTCGTTGAAGAGCCAGGCCCGGGCGTAGGCCCAGTCGCGCTTGGCGGTGCGGACCGAGATGCCCAGCACCTCCGCAGCCTCCTCCAGGGTCAGGCCGGCGAAGTATTTCTGCTTCACTAACTCGGCCTTGCGGGCGTCATGGAGGGCGAGGGCGTCGATGGCATCGTTCAGCAGGAGGAGTTCCCGGTCATCCCCGGATTCGGAGGCGAGGTCGAAACCTGTGGAGTTGGCGCTGATCTTGGCGAGGTCGCCGCCGTGCCGGACCGCGTTTTTCCGTCGTGCGCTCTCGATCAGGATACGGCGCATGCCCTCGGCAGCCGCGGCAAAGAAATGCGCGCGATTGGCCCATTGGGGCTGCGCGTCTCCACCGAGGCGCAACCAGGCTTCATGGACCAATGCGGTGGGTTGGAGGGTCTGGCCCGGTGACTCGCGCGCCAGTTTCGCGGCCGCCAGGCGGCGCAGTTCCTCGTAGACCAACGGAAGCAAACTCGCGGCCGCCTGGGGCGCATCCGATTCGAGCGGCGGTTGGTCGGGTGGAAGGTCAGGGTCGTTCACCGGGGCACAGGTTGGCCGCTGATGAGTGCGAACGAAACAACAAATGCGACGATGACAGGGAAAGGAACCGGGGCGGACGGCTCCGCCCGCCGGTTCATTCGGCCCGCAGCGCGATGAGCGGATCAACCTTGGTGGCGCGGCGGACGGGCAGCAGGCAGGCCGCGAGCGCCGCCAAGGCCAGCACGAGCGGGGCGACGGACAGCGTCAAAGGATCGGTCGCGGCCACTCCGTAGAGCAGTCGGCCGACAATCTGGCTGAGCGCCAGGTAGCCGGCGAGGCCAGCGCCGATGCCGAAGAGCACGAGCCGCGCGCCCTGCAGCAGGACGAGCGCAGCAATGTCGCCCGCGGTAGCGCCGAGGGCCAGGCGCACACCGAACTCGGACGTGCGCTGGGCGACGGAAAACGCGAGCACGCCATAAACGCCCAGCACGGCTAGCAGGAGGGCGACGCCGCTGAAGAGTGACAGCAGCACCATGGGGGCGCGGCGAGTCTGCGCGACCTCGTCCATCCGCTGCTGCATCGTTTTGATATCAAAGACCGGCAGCTCCGGATCGGCGGAGCGGACGGCTTCCCGCACGGCGGCGGTGAGCAGCGTCGGATCCCCGGCGGTCTTGACCACCAGGATGAGATTGGTGCCTGGCTGCTGGGCGAATGGAAAGTAAAGCGTTTCCTTCTTCACGTCCTCTTCGAGGCTCTGAAACTTGATCGGCGCCACCACGCCGACAATGACCCAGATCACGGGATGGGCATCGTCGCCGCCGCGGCCGATGCGTTTGCCTATGGGGTCCTGACCGGGCCAGTATTTGTCGGCCAGCAGCTTGTCCACGACCACAACCTTTTGGGTTGCCGCGGTGTCAGCGTCAGTGAAAGGCCGGCCGTTCAGCAGAGTGAGCCCGAGGGTCTTGAAGTAGCCGGGGTCGACGCTGCGCTGCTGGCCATGCGGAATCACGGTGCCGGGAGGCAGGACGATATCGGGACTCGTGTAGGAGCCGGAACTGTTGTTACCGGTGAAGGGCAAAACATTCGTCAGGCCGGCGGCCCGCACCCCGGGCAGCGCGCGCAGGCGGGCGAAGGCCGCATCGGCGAAAGCCACACGTTTCTCGGGCTTGTCGTATTTCGCGGCGGGGAGGGAAAGCTGCGCGGTTAGGACGCCCCCCGGCTGGAATCCGGGGTTTTCTTGCTGCAATCGTTGAAAACTGCGAATGAGCAGCCCCGCGGTGGAAAGCAGCATGACCGCGAGGGCGATCTCGCCGACAACGAGGGTGGCCCGGAGGAAGGAGGTCCGTTTGCCGGCGGAGCCACGCGCACCGGCCTCCTTGAGGGCCGTGGCGGCGTCGCCCCGCGAGGCCGACCACGCGGGCAGGGCGCCAAAAGCGAGGCCGGTGAGCAGGGCGCAAAGCAGTGTGAACGCGAAGACACTGACATCGAGCTGGATGCCGAAGGCGCGCGGCAGCGTTGACAAACCGAGCGTTCCCAGCGCGCTCAAGCTCCACCAGGCGACCAACAGTCCGCAGGCGCCGCCGGCGAGAAAGAGCAGCACGCTTTCACTCAGCAACAGGCGCACAAGTCGAGCCCGACCCGCGCCCAGCGCGGCACGGATGGCCAGTTCCCGTTCACGGGCAATCGCCCGGGCGAGGAGCAGGCTGGCGACGTTGGCGCAGCCGATGAGGAGGGCGGCGGCGACCCCGGCCTGCACGAGCCAGAGCATGCCG
Organism: uncultured Oleiharenicola sp.; assembly: GCA_964652485.1. GTDB lineage: Bacteria > Verrucomicrobiota > Verrucomicrobiia > Opitutales > Opitutaceae > Lacunisphaera. The sequence continues at coordinate 26,893 of CAZZDB010000017.1, read as the reverse complement.
CGGATGTTCCCGACGTTCTGCTCCAGGAATCCGTTGGTGCGTCCGCCGAAGCCGCTGCTTTTCCAAAAGAGAGCCTCCTCAGGGAGCCGTTCGTTGTTGCGTCTCTGGATCAGATCGAGGTCGCGCTGCACGTCCGCAAGCGCGGCGCCGGGCTTGAGCCGCGCGATGGCCGAGGAGTATTCGTTTCCGCGTTCCTGGTCACTCTTCTGCGCGGCACTGAAAGCAAACGGCACCCACGCCTGGGTGCGCAGGGTGGGGAAATAGAAGCCCTCCGGCATGACACCGATTACGGTGTAGACCTCGGTGTTCAGCCGGATGGTCTGGCCGACAAGCGCTGGGTTCGCCCCGAAGCGGTTTTTCCAGAGGGCGTGGCTGAGCACAACGACATGGTCGTTGCCCGGTTCGGCGTCCGCATCGGTGAACACGCGGCCGCGTCCGGCGGCCGATTGGAGCGTGCTGAAAAGGGACGGGGTGGCGCGCAATCCGATGATGCGCTCGGGTTCGCCATCGGCGGCAAGGTTGTAGCTTTGACTGGTGAACATCGCAGAGTCGGCAAAACCGCTGACCCCGGCCCGCCGGTCAAGGTAGTCGGGGATGGAGACGCCGGCGTTGGGGAGCCCCATCGACGGGTAGCTGTTGTAGACATAGATCAGCCGGTCAGAATCAGGCCACGGATAGGGCTTGAGCAGAATGGCATGGACGACGGAGAAGATCGCGGAGTTCGCCCCGATGCAGAGCGCAAGGGTGGCGATGGCAATTAACGTAAAGCCGGGGGATTTGGCGAGGGAACGGAGGGCGAATCTGAGGTCGTGGAGCATGGAGGGGAAACCGGAGGAGACTTACTCGGTCCGCAAGGCGACCAAAGGGTCGACCTTGGTCGCCCGCCGGGACGGGATCCAGCAGGCGAACAGGGAGACGAAGAGGAGAAGGAGCGAGACCACCGCCAGCGCGAGCGGATCAGGGCTCGCGAGGCGCGGCATCATGGAATTGAGCAGCCGGCCCAGCGCATAGGCACCACCGAGGCCCACCAGAAGGCCGAGGGCGGTCAACCGGAGTCCGTGGCCAAAGACGAGATTAAGCACATCGACCGGCCGGGCTCCGAGGGCGAGTCGAATCCCAAACTCGCCCGTGCGCTGGGCGACGAGGTTGGAGATGACACCATAGATGCCGACCGCGGCCAGGGCGAGGCCGAGGAGGGCAAAGCCGTCCAGAACCCTTGCGACCAGCACCAGATTGTGCTGGGACTCGTCGATCGTCTGGCGGACGGTGCCGACCTGGTCGGCGGGCAAATCGGGATCGACCTCGGCGACCGCCCGGCGCAGGGCCTCGGTCAGGGACGCGGGAGCCGAGCTGCGCAGCGCGATATACACATAAGACCAGGGTTCGAACACGAGCGGCTTGTAGACGACGAACCGGGTGGAGGGTTCACCGAGGCTGGCGGCGCTCTCGACGTCGCGCACCACGCCGATGACCTCGGCCCAGTAGGCTTTGCCGCTGTCCATGCTGCCCAGGCGCTGACCAAGGGGACTGCGGCCGGGCCAGAGCCGGCGGGCGAGCGCCTCGTTGACGACTATGACGCGCGGGCTGCGCTCTTTGAGGTCGGCGCCGAAGAGCCGGCCTTCGACCAGGGGTATGCCCATGGTTGCAAAGTAGTCCGCGGTCATCATGACGTGATAGGCGTTTGGCAATTCGGGACCGCCGGGAGTCTGCCCCTCAAGGAGAATCTGGCGCTCGCCGTTGTAACCGTAGACCGGGAGCGAGGTGGAGAGGGCGGCATGCTCCACACCGGGCAGGAGCTGCAGCCGGGCCTCGAGCCGGCGGAAAAACTCGACGCGTTTCGGGTCGGTATCGATCCGGGTCTCCGGCACGGGCAGTGCGGCGGTGAGGACCTTGGCGGTGTCCCAGCCGCTGTCGCGCCGGAGAAACTTGACGAAACCGCGCTGCATGATGCCGGCGCCGCCGAGGAGGACGAGGGCGAGGGCGACCTCGCCGACGATCAGAGCCCGGCGCATGAAATGGTGGCCGCGGCCGGCGGTGGAACCACGGGATTGCTGTTTCAGCGCATCGTTCATGTCGGTGCGCGACGCGAGCCAGGCGGGCACGAGGCCGAAGACGATTCCGGTAAGCAGGGAGACGGCGAGGGTGAGCGCAAGGATCGGCAGGTCGAGGGGAAGCTCGAGGCCCGCGAGACCGTCGAGGCGGATGTTGCGCGCAAGCACGCGGTTGAGCGCGAGCGCCACCAACAGGCCAAGCCCACCGCCGCCGAGTGACAGCAGGACGGATTCGGTGAGCTGCTGCAAGATGAGGCGGGTGCGCGAGGCGCCGAGCGCGGCGCGGACGGCGAGGTCCCGCATGCCGGTGGTGGCCCGGGCGAGCTGCAGGTTGGCGAGGTTGGCGCAGGCGATCAGCAGCACGAAACCGGAGAGGCCAAGCAGCATCCACGAGATGCTGCGCGTGAGATTGTCCATCAACGCCTCGTGGAGCACGACGACCCGGTAGCGCAGGCCGGAATAGGACTGCGGGTGTTCCTTCTCCTGGCGGAGGGCGACGGGGGCGAGCTCCGCCGCAGCCTGGGCCGGCGTCACACCCGGTTTGAGCCGGCCGATGAGCTGGAAAGCGCGGTAATCGCGCCATTCCATCTGGTCCCTGGTGAAATTGAGCGGCCGCCAGAGGGCCGTGCGCCCCCAGAGGAAGCGGTATTCAAAACTGGCCGGCATCACGCCGATGATGGTGACATTCTCCCCATCGAGCCGGAGGGTGCGGCCGATGGCCGCGGGGCTGCCCCCGAAACGTTGCTGCCAGAAAGAATGGCTGATGAGCACCACGCCGTTGCGCCCGGGCTGGGTTTCCTCGGCGGTGAAGGCGCGCCCAAGCATCGGCTGGACGCCGAACGTGGAGAACATCTCCGCTGACGCAGTGACACCGGCGACACGCTCGGCCGGCTGGCCGGGTTCGGTCAGCGCGAAGAACGAGCGGCCGATGACCGTGAGGGAGGCATAGGACGTGGTCTGGGGACGGATCTCGCGCAGCTCGATCTCGGAAAATATGTAGACCGGACCCTGGGGAGTGGTGCCGAGAATCTGGGCGATCCGCTCGGAGTCAGGGAAGGGCGCGCTGCGGAACAGCAGCGTGTCCACCACGCTGAACATCGAAGTGTTCACGCCGATGCCCAGTGCGAGAGTCACCAGCGCGACAAGGGTGTAGCCGGGAGACTTGCGCAGACTGCGGAGGCCAAAGCGAATGGGTGACATGCGAATTACCGAGCCGGGGTGATGCGCTATTCAGAGCCCAACGCGACCAACGGGTCAACCTTGGTGGCGCGTCGCGCCGGGATCCAGCACGCGAGGAGGGGAAGCCCGGAGGCTTCAGCACGGAACGAAGCGCCAACTTCAGGGCGGGCATGAGCGGGCGGGTTGCTGGGTAGGCGGAACCGGGGAGTTGGGTCTTTGGCTGCCAGGTGCTGTCTCATGGCCACCAGTCAGAAACGATTGATATTACTCAGCCCGCAGTGCCTCAATCGGATCAGCCGCCGTGGCCCGGCGGGCCGGGAACCAAGTCGCAAGGAGTGCGACCACAAAGATCATGACAGTCGTGCCGATCAGGATGGCGTAGTTCTGGGCAATGATCGGGCCCAGTCCCTGACGGAGGGCGCGGCCCAGAGCGAACGAGCCGATAGCCCCGAGGACCAGTCCGACCACGGTCAGCCGCAGGCTCTGTTTCAGCACGAGGCGCATGACGTCACCGTGTCCCGCGCCGAGGGCGATGCGGATGCCGAACTCCGTCATGCGTTGGTTCACATTGTTGGCGACGATCCCATAGAGCCCGACACTGGCCAACACGAGACCGAGCAGGGCGAAGGCGAGCAGAACGCCATTGATGACGATCAGATTGTGGAGGAATTGCTCGCGCATGTCGTCAAGCGTCCAGACGAAGCGGGCGGCCACGTCCGGGGACACGTCGGCCACCGCCCGTCGCAGGTCGTTGCCGAAGCGCACCGGGTTGGGGCCGCGCACGGCGACCTGGAACCAAGCCCAAGGCGTGTGCTTCAGCGACGTGTAGAACTGAAAGTGCGTGTTGGGTTCGGCAAACTTGATGGCGTCCTCCGCATCGGTGACCACGCCGATGATCTCGCGCTGGGTGACCTTGCCATCGCCGCCCCGGGTGCCGAGGCGTTTGCCGACGGCGCTTTCGTTGGGCCAGAAATTTTTCGCCAGCGACTGGTTGACGACCACCTGCTCGGGGGCATCCGGAGAAAGTTTTTCCGGAAAGGTCCGGCCGGCGAGGACCCGGATGCCGAGTGTCTTGAAGAATCCCGAAGTCACCAGGTAGGAGAGTGCCTTGGGCAGGTCTTTCCTGGTCGGGTCCTGCCCGTCGGTGAAGATCGCCTCCTCGCTGCCACCGCCGCCGGTGGGCAACCGGGAGGCGAGGGTGCAGGCCTCGACGCCGGGGATTCGCTCCAAGCGGGTGAGAATCGCATCATAGAAAGTGCGTCGCTGCTCCACTGTGTAGGCGGACTCATCGACCTGCACGTTGGCCGTGAGGATCGATTCGCTGTCCCAGGCGGGCCGGGAGTTGATGGTGCGATTAAGGCCGTGGATCATCATGCCAGCGATCGAAAGCAGGGTGAGAGAGAGGGCGACTTGGCCGACAACGAGAATGCGGCGAACCCAGCCCTGGCTCCTGCCGCCCGAGCCGCCGCGGGATTGCTGCTTGAGGGCCTCGTTGACATCCGTGCGTGAGGCCAACCAGGCGGGGACCAGGCCGAAGCCGAGCGCGGCGAGGATCGTGACGCCGGCGGTGAAGCCGAGCACGCGGCCGTCGATGGGCAGCTCCAAGGTGGAGTTCAACCCGAGCTTGATGTTGCGGCCGATAAGATCGTTGCTCCATCGGGCGATCAGCAGGCCGAGGAGCCCGCCGACAACCGATACCACCATCGACTCGAGCAGTTGCTGCCGGATCAGCATCCAGCGACTGGCGCCGAGGGCGGAGCGGACCGCGAGGTCGCGCACGCGGGTGGCGGCGCGCGCCATCTGCAGGTTGGCGAGATTGGCGCAGGCGATGGCCAGGATGGCGGCGGCCAGGCCCAGCTGCAAAGTAATGATCGCCACGTTCGCATTGCCGCCGATCCGTCCGGCGAGCTGCATCCGCAGATGGTAGTTCGCCGGATAGAAGGTCGGGTGATCCTTCGCCCACCGATCCGTCAAGGGCGCGAGGCCCGCTAGCGCTTGGATCATGGAAGTGCCGGGCGCGAGGCGGGCCATGAGGCCGAACTCCCGGCGATCACGTCCGATTTCCTGTTCCTTGGCATAGGTCAGGGGGCGGAAATACTGGCCTTCGCCGAAGACGAAGGTGGCGGAGTAGGCCTTGGGCAGCACGCCGATGATGGTGAAAACCCGGCCATTGATCCGCATCGTCTGACCGAGCACATCGGACCTCGCACCGTATTTGTTTCGCCAGAAGTCCTCGGTGATCAGCACCACGGTGTCGCGCCCCGGGACACATTCCTCGGCGGTGAAGGTGCGTCCCAGCAAAGGGGGCGTTTCCAGGACTTTGAAGAGATCGGCGTGGGCGGCGGTCCCCTGCACTTGCTCCGGAAGCTGATTAGGCAGAGTTACGGTCTCCATCGTGCCGGACTGCGCGGCAATGACCGTGAAAGCGTTCGTCGGATGGGCGCGGAGCTCGCTGATCTCCGGGGGCGAGAAGTTCATGAATTCCGCCTGGGGCGTCTGCCCATTGAGGTTTACGATGGTTTCCGGCCAGGGGAAGGGGGCGGAGGCAAACATCAATGTGTTCATCAGCGAATACATTGAAGAGTTGACGCCGATGCCCAAGGCCAGGGTCAGGAGTGCGATCGTGGTGAAGCCGGGTGACTTGAGCAATGAGCGGATGGCGTAACGCAGTGCATTCATGGGGAAGATGAGCTCTTATTCCGAGCGCAGCGCGGCGATCGGATTGATGCGGGCGGCCCGCAAGGCTGGCAGCCAGCATGCGAGGGACGCCACGGCGACCAGAAACGCGGCGACACCTCCGAAGATGAGCGGGTCGGTGGCGCTCACTTCATAGAGCTGCGCGGCGAGCAGGCGGGTGAGGGCGAGGGAAACCGACAAGCCCAGGGCCAGCCCGATGAAGGTCAGGCGCAGGCCTTCGCGCAGCACCAGGCCAATGATGCTGCCCGGGGTGGCGCCGAGGGCCATGCGGACGCCGATTTCGCTCGTGCGCTGGGCGACCGAGTAGGCGATGACCCCGTAGATGCCGAGGCCCGCGAGGACCAGGGCGAGCAGCGCGAAGGAGCCGACCATGCCCATGACGAGCCGGCGACCCGAGAGGGAATCGGCAAGCAGCCCGTTGAAGGACTGCACCTGGTCGACCGGGATGCCGGGATCAAGGGCGTGTACGGCGGCGCGGACTTCGTCGCGCAGGGCGGCGGCGGGCCGGGTCGTGCGCACCATGAAGTTGAAGAAACCGTCGCCCAGCTGGGCCTCGGGATAATACATCGTGTCTCCCGGCGCTTCATCGAGGTTCTGCGCGCGGATGTCCCCGACCACGCCGACAATCTCCCGCGGAATGGAGGCGAGCCCGGTGATGAGCCGGTGGCCGATGGGGTTTTCGCCCCGCGGGAAAAGCCGGTGGGCCGTGGCTTCGCTGATGATCAAGACATTCGGACGGTCGGTGCGGTCGCGCCAGTCGAAGTCGCGGCCTTGCTTAAGCGGAATGCCCATCACCTTGAAGTATCCCGGGAGCGTGTTCATACGGATGGCGAGCTTGCGCTCGTTCATCGGCGGGACGGATTCGCCCTCGACGGCAAACGGCGACCGGGTGTTGCCGCCGTTGATGATGGGCGCATTGTTGATGCCGGAGGCCGCGGTGACACCGGGCAGGACACCAAGGCGGGCCGTGAGTTGCTCGTAGAAGACGGTCTGCTTGACCGCATCGGGATACTGGCCGGGGGAGAGCTGGACGTTGAAAGTGACCAGATTTTCCGGCTGGAAGCCGGGTGAGACATTCTGGAGCCGGGCGAAGCTGCGCAACAACAGGCCGGCACCGATCAGCAGCACGAGCGACAGGGCGACTTCGCCGACAAACAGCGTCGAGCGCAGCCGGCCTGCCGCCAGCCCGCCGGTATTGCCGCGGGTGGCATCCTTCAGCGTCTCATTGACGTCGGCGTGCGACGCCTGCCAAGCGGGCATGAAGCCCATCAGCAGGCCGGTGCCGAGCGAGAGCAGGAGCGCGAACCCCAGCACCGGCAGATCGACGGTGATCTCGGCGGCGCGGGGCAGGAAGTCCGTGGCCACCCGGGCCAGCACGTCGACCGCCCAGACGGCGAGCAGCGAGCCAAGGAGGCCGGCGCCGAGTGCCGTGAGGACGCTTTCCGTGAGGAACTGGCGGACAATGCTGCGGCGGGTGGCGCCGAGCGCGGCGCGGATGGCGATTTCCCGGCGGCGAGAGGTCAGGCGGACGAGGAAAAGATTGGCGACGTTGGCGCAGGCGATGAGGAGGACGAGGCCGACCGCCGCCAACAGCACCAGGAAGGTCGGTCGCTCGGCGCGCACGAGGTCGTCCTGGAAAAAACGGGCGAAGATCGGCGCGCCGGCGTCGACCTTCTCCGCGTTGGCGGCGCCGTAGCGGACATTGATGACCTTGAGCTGCTCGTTGACCTGCGCGAGGGCCACGGCCGGCTTGAGCCGGCCGACGACCTGCAGATAACCCGTGCCGCGGCGCAGCAGGTCGGGCGTGACTCCTTCCTGTTCGAACGGCTTGGTCGTCCAGAGCGGCGTGCCGTTGAAGGGAAACCGGAAGGAGGCGGGCAGCACGCCGATGACCGTGTAAGGGCGGTTGTCGAGGGTGAGGGTCCGGCCGATGGCACCGGGGTCGCGGTTGAAGTGTTTCTGCCAGTATTCGTCGCTGATGAGCACGACGCTGGCCCCGCCCGCGCGATCCTCCTCGGGCAGGAAATCACGACCGAGCTGCGGCCGGACCCCGAGGGTGGCAAAGAAATTGTCGCTGACGCGGCAGGCCTGCAGCTGCTCCGGATCGCCGCGTCCGGTGAGGGTCATGCCGGTGAAGGACTGGGCGGAAACTCCGGTGAAGACGGAAGCCTGGTCGCGCAGGTATTCAAAGCGTGGATAGGACAGGTTCGCCTGGTCGAGTCCGCGATCGGGAAACGCGCCCCAGACGCGGACGAGGCGACCCGGCTCGCTGAAGGAGAGCGGCCTCAGGAACAGGGTGTTGACTGCGGAAAAGATCGCGACGTTGGCCCCGATGCCGAGGCCAAGCGTCAGGACCGCGATGGCGGTGAACCCGCGGTTCTTGACCAACTGGCGGAGCGCGAAGCGGAGGTCTTGCAACATGGTCGGCCAAAACACCTCCGCCAGTTCAAGTCGGCCCGGATGACCACCGCTGGGGCCGGACCGGACGAAAAGGCGGAAGTGAAGGTGTCAGCAGGAAGAGGAGAGGCGGCCGGCGCACCGGCCCGGCAAGGACTCAGCGCGTGGGATCAGATTCCATCTGTTCCTGGACGACGCGTCCGTCGAAGACATGGACGGTGCGATCGGCGTTACGGGCGAAACGGGCGTCGTGCGTGACCATCACGATCGTCGAACCCGCGCGGTGCAGCGAGTGGAGGAGTTCCATGACGGCATCGCCGTTCTTTGAGTCCAGGTTGCCGGTCGGCTCGTCCGCCAGCAGGACCGCGGGGCTGCCGGCGAGAGCGCGGGCGACAGCGACGCGCTGCTGCTGACCGCCGGAGAGCTGGGAGGGAAGGTGCTTGGCGCGATGGCCCATGCCGACCTTCTCGAGGGCTTCGGTCACGCGCGTCTTGCGCTCGGCGGCGGGCATCCCGCGGTAGGTGAGGGGCAGCTCGACGTTCTCGTAGACCGTGAGGTCGCCGATGAGGTTGAAGGACTGGAAAATGAAACCTATCTCGCGATTGCGGATGCGCGCGCGCTCGGGCAGGGTCAACCCTTGGACGGGGCGGCCGTTGAGGACATAGCTCCCGTCGGTCGGTGTATCGAGCAGGCCGAGGATTGAAAGGAGAGTGGACTTGCCGCAACCGGAGGGACCGGCGATGGAAACGTATTCGCCCTTGCGAATGTCCATGTGGATGCCGGAGAGAGCGTGGGTCTCGACTTCGTCGGTCAGGAAGACCTTGGTCACGCCTTCGAGTTTGATCAGGGATGGGTTTTCGGTGGTCATGGTGGGGGGACGAGGGTTTGAGGCTTAGTAACACCTGGCGGCGGCCAAAGGTTACAGGAATTATTCGGCCCGGTTCGAGTCGGTGGCGACGAGCAGGGTGAGGAGGGAAAGGATGATGACAGGGACTAACATGGGCGGAGGATTGTTCACTGAGCACACGGTGGCGTCGGAGAAGTTTCAGGAATCGGCTGGTCGGGACGGAGTCGCGTCAGTTCAGGCGAATGCGGTCATTGGAGTCCCACTGGGACATGTCGGAGAGGATGACCCAGTCGCCCGGCTGCAGGCCCTCGAGGATCTCGATCGTATTGACCGAGCTGCGGCCGAGCTTCACCTGGACGCGCGATGCCTCGGTTGCGGTGTTCTTGTCGCCGTTGGCCTTGAAGATGCCGACAGTGCTCTTTTCCTGCCCAAAGGCCGGGCGGCCGACGTAGAGCACATCGTTCAGGCGTTCGAGCTCGATCGTGCCGTCAACGGAAAGATCGGGACGCGCGCCGGTTTTCGAAAGATCGCCGATGATGTGCACATCGACCGTGACCGTGCCATTTTGCACGGCGGGGTCGATGCGGGCGACCCGACCCTCGACCACTCCGTTGCGGGTGTCGATTTGGGCAACCTGGCCCAGGGCGATGTCCTTGGCCTGGGTTTCCGCGATGCGCACCTCCGCCTTCAGTTTGGTCGGATCGGCCACGCGGGCGAGGTTGTTACCAGGCTGGACCTGGGCACCGACCTCGACGGGCAGCGCGGAGAGCACACCCGCCATCGAGGAGCGCACCTTGAGGGCATCAAGCTCTTCCTGGCGGAGTTTGGCCAGCGAACGAAGCCGCTCGACCTCGGCCTCTTGGACCGCGAGCTGGGGCTTGATGGATTCCTGCGAGAAAGCGTAACGCTTCTGTTCAATCTGGTTGCTGTTCGCGGCCTGGGCGGCGGTGGCTTCGGTAAGTTTCAATTCAAGTTCCGAGACAAGGCCGTCCCGGAAGAGCTCCTGCCGGACCTCGGCCTGCAGCTTGGAGGTCTCGTAATCGGACTTGGCGCGGGCGGCGGTCGCCTCGGAAGCGAGCAGGCCGCTTTCCAGTTGCACCTTCAGATTGGTCAGCTGGGCCTCGGCGGCGCGCAGCGCGGATTCGGCGTTGGCGGCGTTCGAGACGACGTCGGGATTGCTTAGCTCCAAGATGAGGGTGTCGGGCTCGACGGGTGCACCGGGGCGGATGATGATCTTGTCGACGCGGCCCTGCGTACGCGCGGCGATCCAGCGGATCTCCTCCGGCACCAAGGTGCCGAGGCCGCGCACCTGGCGGACCATCGGGCCGCGCTTTACCGAGTCCATCCAGACGAGGTTCTTCTCAACGGTCGGAGCGGCGGGCTTGAGCCGCGACAGGGCCACTGTGATGCCTATGAGCACGATGGCGGCGACGGCACCGTAGATGATGCGCTTCTTGCGTTTGTCCTTGGCGGCATTGGGGCGGGCGATGTCCATGCGGGGATTAGTTCTGGGCGTATTTGCAACGTTCGTGCCAACCCCTTGGGTAGTTATAAACCGCGTGGAGTGAAATAGATGAAAAAGTGAACGCCGTGCTAGAAACTGTCGATGACAACGATGCTGGGATTAGCCCGTCCCGAAAGTGGGAAGCCAAGGGGCGGTGATAACATACCGACGCTTCAAAAACGATAGGCACGGTAGCCGCCGCTTTGATAGGCCGGCATCATCGTGGTGGTCTCCGTCCATCGGACGCCGTCGCCGGGACAAGCCACATACCACCGGATCGCGTGCTGCTTCATGAACGCCACCACGGACTGCTCCTCGCGAAACTTCTTCAGGTCATCCAGCACCGTGAGACGCTCCCGCAGGCCGTCAGGCTCGCGCATGCCATTGGTCCCGATGGCATACGGCCGCCGCTCGGAGAGGGCCGCCAAGATTATCCCGGAGGCGTTCTGCGATGCCTGCACCGAATCCTCGGCAAGACTGTTGGCGCGAATCACCGCGGCGACCTGCACGAGCCCGACCGGCAGCCGCTGGTGAATAAACCCCCAACTTGGAAAGGTCTGGATTCCCGTGCCAAATCTCAGCGGAACCAGCAGCAAGAGCAGGACCGCCCCAGCAAGGGACCAGCCCGCGAGCTTGGTGCGCGGAGCGGCATCGCCGAAGCAGCGGCGGTAGGCGGCTGCCGCGCCCCAGAGGAGAACGACGAAGTAGGCCCAGACGAAGGGACGATGGAGCAGTTCCTCCGGGGTTCCAACTCTGCGGTCATCCAAAGCCAGGCACGTTGACATGATCAGATAGAGCGCACCGACCAGGAGCGGAATCGACCACACCCGGATCGCCTCGACGCGCCGGAGCTGTCTCAACTGCAGCAGGAAGAGGAGAGCATACAGACCAAAGGTGCAGATGATCAGCAGGAGGCTGAAGACCACGGCGCGGCCGGGCCAGGTGCCGGTGGTCACGGCGAAAAGTGAGCTGAAGACTTCCTGCAAGGCTCCGGCGGATTGGTTGTGCAGAACCTGCGACGAATACTGGTTCAGGCCCGATCCATCCAAGCGGATCAGAGGCACGCCCGGAATCGCCTGGGAAGCAACCGTGACCGCCCAATAGATTCCGGTGAGCAACAGGGCTGCCACCACCCGGAGCCTCATCTTCAGTCCCGGGAAGAACAACGCCGGATAGACCAACATCAAGTAGGCGATGGCGAAGAACATCTGCGCCTTGTGCAACAGCGCGAACAGCAGGAAAAGGCAGGAGACCGCCAGCAGCCGGCGCCGGCCGGTCCGGCAGGCGTGGTAAAGCAGCATCAGCGCGAGGGCCGCGCAGGCCACCCCGTAGCCGACGGCCGGCGCGCACTGCAGCATCCAATGGTACCCAAAAAATGGATTGCCGGCGCCGTGTTGGGAGGCGTCGGGCAGGAGGATAAGAGCCAAGGCACCGGCGAGCGCCGGCCAACGGCCGAAGACGGATGAAGCCAGGGCGAAGGACGCCAACGCCGCAGTCAGCAGGCCCAAGGGTACCATCAGGCAGGCGTACGCAGCCAGAGCGGAAACCGCGGTCGCGTCGGTCAGTGCGCTCGACAACATGTAACCGGCCTGATGATAGGGGACGGCAGGCGTTCCCGCCATGTGAAAGTCCGAAATGGTGTGGAGCCCCCTTGAAGAGGCGAAACCGGCGATCTCGCAGAGATGGTAATAGATGTCCGGCCAGGCGCGGATCACCACGTCTTGGCCGTCGTACTGGACGGGTGAAAACAATTCCCGACACCAAAGCGTTATCCCGATCGGCGCGACGAGGAGAAAAATCGCCTCGGCCACGCTGCCAACCGGCCAGGCCCGGTCGGGAGTCTTCCGCCGGAGCAACACCCAGCCGGCTGCCGCCATGGCGAGCAGGAGGAACCAATCGGCGGCCGGCCCGAAAGGCAGGATCACCACGAGGAAATACAGCAGGACGTTGGTGAGGAGAATCCCCAGCGCCAGCCGGGCCGACAGGCCGGTGAATTGCGTGTCGTCCCCAAGGACCAGGCCGATGAACAGGTCGCCGACGAGATAGCAGCCGAGGGCGATGGAAAGCAGGAACATGGCAACGGTGCCGGAAATCCCGCCGGCCACCAGGCAGTGCCAAAACAGGAGTATTCCGCCCAGCCACGTCAGTAAGAGTGTTCGCGCCACACTTGAATTCAACCAAGACGACATCGACTCACTGACTAGATGCGAGCGGCGTCCCAGGCGAGTGCTTAAGTGTCGTGGTGGTCCGAGCGGTTCTCGAAGGGCCCAAAGGGTCCCGCTCGTTCCCGTGCGGCAAGCCGGGCCAAGGCCAGCTTCTCAGGTCTGGGGGAATTCCAGGATGGTCGTGACCGTACCCATGTAGGTGGCCGGCGTCACGCGGTCCCATGACTCGCTCCAGCGATTGTTGTCCCCGCACATGAGCCAGCCGCCCTTGTCCTGCAGCACAGTGCGGTGGAGCATGCAGGTGCGTTCCTGCCTGCTCGCGTTCGGGCGGCCCATGTAAACCAGCAATTCCCCCTTTGCTATGCCGCTGTAAGGCAGTGCTTGCACCACGACGTAAGTGCGACCGTGGATCAACGGTTCCATGCTCTTGGTGCCGGAGGTCAGCAGGAGCTTTGCGCCGGTTTCCCGGGCGAAATTGTTGCCCAACTGCTCTGCTTCCTCGCGGGATTTGCACGTTATCTTGGTGGGATTGGCTCCCGGCGTATAGCGGCTCAACATCCGGGCGGCGGAACCGCTAGCCTGCCCATTTATGACGACCGCCGTTTGGACGACCGGAGCGGCCCCGGAACGGGCCTCGGCGCTACCGCTTGACACCAAGGTCGCAGCGGCGAGGACAAGGAACGCAGTCCTGAGCGAGGATTTGCCGACCTGGGCCGTGAAGTGGGGGACGCACGCGAATTGCATGCGCCCAGCATCTCAAAACCCGTTGAGATCAACTATCCGGACGCCCACGCAAAAGTATCTACGGAAACGGCTTACACGGTCTTACAATATTTTTACCTAAAGAAAAATGAGAACGTGCAGCCTCCTAGGCAGGCAGTCTCAAACGTGCGATACAACCCGGGACGCCCTGCCGATTTTCCAACGACAGGACACCGCCGTGGTTCTCCGCGATCTGCCGGCAGAGCACGAGTCCGATGCCTGAACCGCTGGGCTTTGTCGTAAAAAAGGGCACGAAGAGATTCTGGGTATTGGCGACACCGGGGCCATCGTCCTCGACGAAGATTTCCAACGTGCCGGGAAGCCGGAGCCAGCCCACACGCACGCAGCAGGTTGGCGCCCCCGTCTGTACGGTGTCCGGGGCGGCCTCGACGGCGTTCTTCACAAGATTGATCACGACCTGTTCGATCTGGGCCGCATCGAGCAGCACGGTAAGCGCGGGGCCTTCGACGACCTCTACGCTGGTGCGTGTCTCAAGCGAAACGACCCGGTGGAGGAGGGGACCGATCTCGCAGGGCTGCTTGCTCGGCGCCGGAAGCTTGGCCAGCCGGGCGTAAGACTGCATGAAACGGTTCAGCCCCTCGGCGCGTGCCTCGATGATTTCGAGTCCCCCGCGCATGTCGTCCTCCCAGTCGGCGGGGCGCTGGGGCCGGCGCAGCATGGTATTGAGGCTGCCGGCGATGGACTTGATCGGCGCCAATGAGTTGTTCAACTCGTGTCCGATGACGCGCACGAGCCGCTGCCACGCCTTCAGTTCCTCCTCGCGCAGCGGCTGGCTGAGGTCGGCGATGACGACCAACTTGTGTGGCAGCCCCCCCTCGCGAAAACTCGTGCGGCGCATACCCCAGCGGCCCGCGCCCCCGGGAAAAGTGCGGGTCAGGACGCGGGTTGGGTCGCCAGCGAGGCAGTCGGCGAGATCCAGTTCGCTGGCTTGGCGGCCCAGGACGCGCTCGGCCGGTTGCGCGATCAGCTCCTGCGCGGTGCGGTTGACGAGGCGGAGCGTCTCGTTCCCATCAAACGCGAAGATCGCGACGTCGATTTCCTCCATCACCGTGCGCAGCAGCGCGGTGGCCTCAAGGGCGCCGAGGCGCTGTTCCTGCAGGACGCCGGAAAGCATGTTGATTTCCGACATCACGTCGCCGAGGGGTTCGTCGCGGTTGGCACCGCGCGCGCGGACGGAGAAGTCGCCTTCCCGCAGCGCCGTGAGCAGGTTGGCCATCGTCTGGAGCGGCCGCGTGACCAGTTCGCGTGCGGACAGGGCAAAGCCCAGCCAGCTGAGCACCAGCACCAGTACGAGGGTCCATTGTTGCTTGGACTGGTAGTCGTTCGTCCACAGCATCCAGATGGCGCTGACGACGGCGGGCAGGCCGCCGAGGAGCGCGTAATAGAAGACGCGCTGCTCGTGGGGGATCCGGCTACGTTTGGGAGCAGGCATGGCCGCGGAAGACTGGATTCTTCTCCGCGCTCAGAATGACACGCAAGCGAAAGCGGGCGTCAGAGCTTGTAGCGCTCGAGCCGGCGGTAGAATGCGCTGCGGCTGAGTCCGAGTTCCTCGGCGGCCTTGCGCGCGTTGCCATCGCAGCGGGCGAGGGTCTTCTTGATCAGGAAGGACTCGACCTCCTCGAGGCTCATGTCCTCGAGTCGTGGCGCGGCCTGCCCGGCATTGAGCCCGAGATCGGGCGCGCGCAGGACCTTGCCCTGCGCCATCAGCACGCCACGCTCGACGGAGTGGTCGAGTTCGCGGACATTGCCGGGCCACGCATAGTTCTTCATCGCCTCCAGCGCGGCGTCCTCAAACCCGGTGATCGGCTTGTTGTAGCGCGTGACATGTTGCTTCAGAAAATGCTGGGCAAGCAACGGGATGTCCTCGCGGCGTTCGCGCAGCGGCGGCAGGTGGAGATGAATCGTGTTGAGCCGGAAGAGGAGGTCCTGCCGGAACTTGCCGGCTGTGACCTCGGCGTTGAGGTCGGAATTGGTGGCGGAGATGAGGCGGACGTTGGTGCGGCTCGTGCGCGAGGAGCCGACGCGCTCGAACTCGCCGGTCTCGAGGGTGCGGAGGATCTTCGCCTGCTGGCTCATCGGGATGTTGCCGATCTCGTCCATGAAGAGCGTGCCGCTGTCGGCGAGCTCGAAGCGGCCTGCGCGGTCGGTCTTCGCGTCGGTGAACGCCCCGCGTACGTGGCCGAAGAGTTCGCTCTCGAACACCCCCTCGGGCAGGCCGCCCATGTTGACCGCGATAAAAGGTTTGCCGGAACGGACCGAGACCGAATGCAACGCCTGGGCGACGACTCCCTTGCCGGTGCCGTTCTCGCCGGTGATGAGCACGTTTGCGTCGGACGGACCGACCCGGGAGATAATCTCAAGCACGGGCCGCATCGCGGCCGATTGGGCGATCAGGTTGGGTCCCCCCTTGCCGCGCAGGATCTGGTTTTCCTGCTCGAGACGGCGATAGGCGCGCACCGCGCCGGCCAGCTCGATCTGGTTCTTGACGATGGCGAGCAGGCGCGGATTTTCCCACGGCTTGGTGATGAAATCTTTCGCTCCGCGGCGCATGGCCTCGACGGCAACCTCAACGCTGGCCCAGGCGGTCATGACGACGACCGGCAGTGTCGCGTCGGCGGTTTGCAGTTTCGCGAGCAGATCGAGGCCTTCCTGGCCGGACGTGGTGTCGCGGGTATAGTTGAGGTCGATGATGGCGAGCGAGAAGTCGCGGGCCTCCACCGCCTTGATCACGGCGGCGGGAGATTTGACCGTCTCGATCTGATAGCCCTCCGCCTTGAGCAGGAGGCGCATGGCTTCCAGTACATCAGGCTGGTCGTCTGCAACTAGGATTCGGTGGGGCGCAGGGTCGTTGGCTGCCATTGGGGAAGTGACGAGTGGAGGATGAAAGGTGTCAAGAGCGTGGCGCCGATCGCGCCGGAAACGCGGCCCGAGCCCAACGGCCTCAACCGGCCCGGTGGTAGGTCGACAAGGACTCAGGCCGCAAGTCGATCCGGAGAGGACGCCGGCCGATCACCAGCGCACTCGGCGTGCAGCGCGGGTCGCAGCAGCCGGACCGGGCTGGTAAGGGAACGGGCCCGACGCGAGTAGTCGTGGACGGCGACTCCGAAGATGGCGACCGAGGCTCCGACACCGAGCAGCACGTCGCCACGCAGGCCGGCCAGGAAAGGTGCATTAGCGAGGGAGAAGACAGCCACGCCGGCGGCGAGGATAAGGGAGATCAGTTGGTTGGGCTTGTTCATGGTGGTCGCTTTGTTGTCGGCGTATATTGCTAGCGGCGTGCCAACCGGCGATGAGTCGATTTAACCCGGCAATTATCAATGAGATAAACTTCTGTCGCCAAGAACGGGCGCCGGCAATGCCGATACGTTTCACTCACCAACGGGAAGCCCGATTCCCGCGATTGGGACGCGCGGGACGTTCGCGGTTCGGGCGGTTACTCGTAACGCAGTGCGTCGATCGGGTCGAGCAACGAGGCTTTCCGCGCCGGATAGTAGCCGAAGATCATGCCGACCAGCGCGCTGACCGAAAAGGCGAGGACCACGGCCGTGGGGGAGACGAGCGTGGGCCAGTGCTTCACATACGATACCAATTCCGAAGTGCCGATCCCAAGCAGGATACCCATGGTGCCACCGAGCGCACTCAAGACGACGGCCTCAGTGAGAAACTGGAGCTGGATCTCGTGGCCATGGGCGCCGACCGCGAGGCGGATGCCGATCTCGCGGGTGCGCTCGGTGACCGAGACGAGCATGATGTTCATGATGCCAATGCCACCGACCACGAGTGAAATGCCGGCAATCGCGCCCAGCAGCCAGGTCATGGCATCAGCTGCGGCGGTCTGCGTCTGCGCGATCTCGATCTGGTTGCGCACCGTGAAGTCGTCGGTCTGCTCGGTGGTGCGGTGCCGCTGGCGGAGGAGGGCGATGATGTCGTTCTGTGCGTTGGTGATGACACCGGCCGTGGCGGCCTGGGCGTTGATGGAACGCAGCATCGTCTGCTTGGTCACGCGTTTCATGGCGCTCGTGTAGGGGACGATGACCAGGTCATCCTGATCGGCACCTTGGACGGAAAGGCCCTTGGCCGCGAGCACGCCCACGACCTTGAAAGGCTGGCTCTTGATCCGGAGCGTCTGGCCCACGGGGGCGCCCTCGGGGAACAGCTGGTCGACGATGGTCTGGCCGATGATGCAGACCTTGGCCACGCTGCGGGTGTCCGCGTCGGTGAACATGCTGCCGTCGGAAAGTGGCCACTGGCGGATTGAGAGATAGTCGGCGCTCTCGCCGAGAATCTGGGTGGACCAATTGAGGCCGTTGGCGAGAATCTGGGCGCCCGTGCGGACCTCGGGGCTGATGGCGATGACGGTGCCGACCTCCCGCTGGATGGCTTCGGCATCCTCGACCGTGAGGGTGCCGGCGCCGAAAGCCCCGCTGCGGGCGACGCCCTGGTTGAAACTGCCGGAGAAGATCAGCAGGACGTTTTCGCCGAGTGCCGCGATCTGGGCCTCCACGGTCGCCTTCGTGCCGTTGCCGATGCTCACCATGGCGATGACCGCAGCGACCCCGATGATGATCCCAAGCGCGGTGAGAACCGAGCGCATGGCGTTACGGCGCAGCGCGCGGAAGGAGACGGTGAGGGTGGAGGCGATTTTCACGGTGACCGGGCCGCGGCCTCAGACGGTGAGCTTGGCGGCGGCCTCCGCCTCCTGGAGGCGTTGCATTTCCACCTCGGCGATCAGGCGATTGGGCACGGCGATGTCACTGACCACGCGGCCGTCGCGCATGATGAGGTTGCGCTTGCAGAAGCGGGCGATGTCGAGTTCGTGCGTGACCATGACAATGGTGATGCCCTCCGCGTTGAGCCGCTGAAAGACCCCCATGACTTCGACCGAGGTCTTGCTGTCGAGATTGCCGGTGGGCTCGTCGGCGAGCAGCACCTGCGGGTTGTTGACCAGGGCGCGGGCGATCGCGACGCGCTGCTGCTGGCCGCCGGAGAGCTGGCTGGGAAAGTGGTCGGCCCGGTCGGATAGGCCGACGATCTCAAGGCAGTGCAGGGTGCGCTCCTTCATCTGGTGGGTGGCAACCCGGCGCGGCCCATAGAGCATCGGCAGCTCGACGTTTTCGAGTGCGGTGGTGCGGGCGAGAAGATTGAAGCCTTGAAAGACGAAGCCCAGCTTTTCGTTGCGCAGGTCGGCCAGCTCGTTGCGGTCGAGGCCGGAGACGTCCACGCCGTCGAGCAGGTAGGACCCTTTGGTCGGCCGATCGAGGCAGCCGAGCGTGTTCATCAAGGTGGACTTGCCTGAGCCGCTTGCGCCCATCACGGCCATGAACTCGCCCTTGTGCAGCTCGAGCGAGACGCCGCGCACCGCAAGCACCTGTACTTCGCCGGAGCTGTAGGTCTTGTGGATGTCCTTAAGCTGGACGACGGCGGCCATGGCGCGGGGCAAATCGAAACCGACTAGAAGCGACGGGGGCCTTGCTGGCCCTGGCCGCCACCGAACGGATTTGCGGCCGGCGCACCCGCCTTGGCGCCGGGCAGGACGGCCGAGGTGATCACCAGATCGCCCGCCTTGAGGCCATCGATCACCTCGGTGGCGGTTCCGTCGGTGATGCCGAGTTTCGTGATGACCGGTTCGACATGCGGGGTCTTGGCGTCGCCGGCCAGGAGATAAAGGGTGCGCGTGACCGGGGCGTTGTCGTTGCCGCGCTCGGCGCCAAAGCGTCCTGCGGGCAACTCGATGCCGCGCTCCTTGGCGAGCTGTTGCATGCGGGCGATCACCTCGGGTGATGGGGGACCGTTGCCGCGTACAAATCCGGCGTCGCGCATCAGTTCCTGCATCTTTTGGCGGCGCTCCTCGTCGGTCAGCGGTTTGGCTGGCGCCGCGGCCTTGCCGTCGGCTGCGGGCTTGGCCGGCGGCAGCAGACTCTCGGGGATACGGACCCGCAGCGCGCTATTGGCGACCTTGAGCGCACCGGTGCGGGTAGCGACGATGACGGAGACGTTGGCGGTCATGCCCGGTTTGAGCTTCAGGTCGGCGTTGCGCACGTCGATCATCGTGTCGTAGATCACGACATTTTGCGATGTCTTGGGGGAATTCCGGATCTGGGAGACGGTGCCGCGAAACTGACGGTTGGGATAGGCGTCGACGGTGAAGGTCACCGACTGTTTCTCCTGGACGTTGCCGATATCGGCCTCGGAAATGGCGGCGTCGATCTGCATACTTTTCAGGTCCTTGGCGATCTGGAAGAGGGTGGGGGCGCTCAGGCTGGCGGCGACCGTGTTGCCGACGTCCACGCTGCGCGAAATGACGCTGCCGTCGATGGGCGAATAGATTGTGCACCGGGAAAGGTTGACCTTGGCCGTCTCGTAATTGGCGCTCTGGATTTTCACCTGGGCGTCGGCCTGAGAAAGCTGGGCCTCAGCCGTGTCGAGATCGCTCTGGGGGATGAGTCTCTGCCGGGCGAGTTCGCGCTCGCGGTCGGCGTTGGCCTTCATCAGCGCATAGTTGGCCTTGGCATTGGCAAGTTGGCCGTCCGCCTGTTGCAGGGCGAGCTGGTAGCTTGAAGGATCAAGCTCGGCGAGCACCTGGCCCTCCTTGACCGGCGAATTCCAATCGACGTACAGCTTGGCGATGTTGCCGGAAATCTGGCTGCTCACGTCGACGGTGATCACCGCCTGCAGCGTGCCGGTCGCCGTGACCGTCTGCGTGAGGTCGCCGCGCGTGACGGGCGTGGTCGAGTATTCGGGTGCCTTGTCCGCACCCAAATGCAGGAAATACCAGCCACCGGCCACCGCGGCGGCGGCAATGCCGATGACCAGAACCAGTCCACCAGAACTCTTGGATTTAGCCATGAAAAGTGAGGGGATAAGATGAGCAGTTTTGCGGACAAGCAACCCAAACCCTTGCAGGTGAGGGCCGGCCTTGGGGTGCCGCTGTGTGCTGGGTGACGCGGAGCGGCGGCAGAAGGTTACGCCCGATTCCGTGGGGCGAAGATTCAGGCGGACGGGGAAAGGGGCGGCTCCGGCGAATCACCACGACTGCTCGCTACCGCTTTTCCCGCACAAAAAGGATGCCCCACCGTGCTGCCCAGCCCGTGCTATCGGGCGCCGTGAGCCTGCTTCATGGCCCGCGCCACGTTCGGCGGAACGAATTTGGTGACGTCACCGCCGAGCTTGGCGATCTGCTTGACCAGAGAGGAACTGGTGTAGCTGTAGGCCTCGTTCGGCATCACGAAAATCGTTTCCACTTCCGGATCGAGATGGCGGTTCATCAGGGCCATGTTGAACTCGAACTCGAAATCGGACAGGGCCCGCAGGCCGCGGATGATGGCATGCGCCTTCTGTCGGCGGGCGAATTCGACTAGCAGCCCTTGGAAGCTGACAACGTCAACATTCGGCAGACCGTGGAGGTTGGCCTTGATCAGCCTGACGCGCTGGGCCGGTGTGAAGAGCGGCGTCTTGGTCGAATCGATGGCCACCGCAACCCGGACGTGGTCGAAGAGCTTGGCCGCGCGCTCAAGCACGTCCAGGTGTCCGTTGGTGAACGGGTCGAAGGTTCCGGGGTAGATGCAGAGTTTCATGAGCGGGACCGCACGCAGGATTGCAGCGCAGGACGGTATGGCGAGGAAGTTTTGTGTCAAACGGCGGGGGGATGCGGGCCGCGGAAAATCATGGGATTGCCAAGCAGGCGGGGGATGTCTCGACTGCGGGACATGCGTTTCACCGTGGCGAACTGGATGACTGTCTCCCGCGTGCCGGCCATGTTCGCCATCGTCTGGCTCATGAACCGGGATTTCCCTGGGGCGGCGACGATCGCCTTTTGGCTATTCATTGCCGCCGCGCTGACCGACTGGTTCGATGGCATGGTGGCCCGGGCGCGCGGGGAGGTGTCGTCGTTCGGCCGGTTCATGGACGCGGTCGTCGACAAGGTGATGGTGATCGGGCTGATGATCGCGCTGGTCGTCGGCCACTACTTCCGGGGCTACGAGAACGTCGCCATGCTGCTGCTACTCGGCATCCTCGGGCGGGAATTCCTCGTGTCCGGCATGCGCATGGCTGCGGCGACCAAGGGGCTGGTCGTCGAGGCGGACATGGGCGGCAAGGTGAAGACCTTCGTCCAATTGAATGCCATCGGCTGGCTCATGGGGGCGCGCATGATGTCGCAGGACTACGGCGACCTGTTCGCCCAGGGCGACGGCTGGATCATCTCGGCCATCCACTCCTTTGGAATGGGCCTCTATCTGCTCTCGGCGGTGCTGACCATCACGTCCGCCGTTTCCTATTTCCGGCGCCACGGACACGTGGTGCTCGACTGACGATGCGCCTGACCCAGCCCGACTGGCCGCGGCGGCTGCCGGCAAGATTGGTGACGACGGTGGCCACCCTCGGACCGCTGGGCATGCGCTTGCCCGCCCCCGGCACGTGGGGCTCGCTTGCCGGCCTGCTCTACGTGCTGGTGTTCTTTCGGCACCTCAACGCGCTCGAGACGATCGGCGCCAGCGTGATCGTCTGCTACCTGGCGGTCGGCTTCACGGGCGAGGCGGCTCGCCGCATGGGCCGCACCGACCCGGGCGAGGTCAATCTCGACGAGTTTGTCGTCATGCCGCTGGTGTTTCTCGGCTGGCATCTCGGACCGGGCGGCGTCTGGCCGGAGTGGATCGGTCTGCTGGCGGGGTTCGCGTTTTTCCGTTTCTACGACATCCTGAAACCGCTCGGAATTGACCGGCTTCAGGCCTGGCCGGACGGGTGGGGCATCGTGGTGGACGATATCGCGGCAGCCCTCGCGGCCTGTGCCACCCTGCATCTGGCGGCGTGGCTCTGGACTTGGCGGTGATGCGCGCGGCCGTGTCCGCTATTCCCGGCTTTGCCTCAACGGGAAATGCGCTGGCGCACGTTCTCCATCACCTGGCGGAACGTGATTTCCGCACGCAATCGCGTGGTGACCTTGAATTCCGTACCATCCGGTCCCCACGTTACGGGTGTGCCAAAGCCGAGGATCCATTGCGTCTTGGAGTTGAAGGTCAGTTTCTTCGGGACATACCAAAGCAGGCTGGGTTGCAGGTAGAAGAAATTGGCCGGCGCGCCACCGAGCAGGGCCGTGGTCGTGTAGGTGCCAGCCAGGGTCCACGTGATCTGGCCCATTTCGTAGAGGCCGCCCGCCGTGACCGAGATCGAGTCGTCCCGCGGCTGGTTGGGCTGGAAAAGTCCTGGCGTGGAACTGCGGGAAATGAAGTCCAGGCTGATGCCGGCGAAGGTGGTCAGCCGCGGGTTCCGGCCCGAGTGGCGTTGCACGACCAGGCCCGGGGAGTAGTGGTTGTGGCCGTCCGTGAAGTCGAGGGGCGGCCGGCTGGTGGGGATCTGGACATTGAGGCTGGCGCTGGCCTCGCAGTCCGGCTGCGGCCAATTCCGGATGATGTATTTCGAACCGAAGTTCAATTCCCCGACGCCATAACCGGCCGGGGCCCCGAACCCGTGCGTCACGTAGGTGCCCGCCTCGGAGCTGACCTCGAAATTGTCGTTCAACGCCCAGCGGAATCCCGCCTCCGTGCGCAGATAGTCGCGCCGGACCAGGTCGCTGACATGCGGCCGGAAAATCAGCGTGAAAGTGCCGGGCGGATCCAGCTCCGGCAGGTCGATGTCGAACAACCCGCGAATGCGGGAAAGAACGGTGGGCGGTTCTCCCCCGGCCTGGCCGGTCGCGTCAGGCCCCGCTTGGGCCAGCGCGCTCGGTATGGCGAGCCCGAACATTACTATAGGGAGAAGGAGGCGGAGCATCGGGTCAGGGGAGGAGTTGGAGGCTGTCCAGCGGCAGCCGGACCAACAGGCCCTGTTGCAGCACATCCACTGACACAACCACGCCCTGCGGGTTCGCCGGGTCGTCCACATAACCCTCGAGGCCGTGCAGCGGGCCACCCCGCACGCGGACGTGCGTGCCTTTCTTCATCAAAGGATGCAGCGCCGCCTCGAGGCCCGAGGCACAGATGGCCTTGACCGCCTCGAGCTGCAGCAGAAACACCGGCTCGTTCTCGACCAGCATCGCCCGGACCAGCAGATCCTGCTGGTAGATGCGGTCCTTTTTCTCCGGTTCCAACCGGGCGAAGACATAGCCGGCGAACAGCGGCTTGGTGAAGGTCTTCTTCTGAGCGCCGTAGCGCCGCACGCTCTGGATCAGCGCCAGATAATGGCCGAATCTCTCCAGGGTCAGCAGGGCGGCAAATTTCTTTTCGCAGCGGGGCTTGGTGTGGCAGACAAACCAGCGCGGCTCGGCGAAATCGGGCAGGTGCTGGCCCATGGGTCAGACCTGCGCAAGCAGGCGCAGGGCCTCGAGGTAGCCCGGGAAACCCTTGCCCGAGATCATGGCGATGCAGGCGCCGGCAGTCATCGAATGGCGCCGGAATCTCTCACGCTTCCTGATGTCGGAAATGTGGACCTCGACGGCCGGCAGGTCCGCGGTGGCGAGGGCATCCCGGAGGGCGATGCTCGTGTGGGAGTAGGCGCCAAAGTTGACGATGAAGGCCTCGGTGCCGCGGTCGGTGAGCTCATGGATCTTGTCGACCAGCGCCCCCTCGTGGGCCGACTGAAAGAAGGTGACGGTGAAACCGAGCTTCCGCGCCTCGGCCCGGACCAGCTTCTCGAGGTCCTTGAGCGTGGCCGAGCCGTAGATCTCCGGCTGGCGGGTGCCGAGGCGGTCGAGGTTGGGTCCGTGCAGGATGGCGATATTCAAAGCGGGTTCTCCGTGTCGATGAATTCCCAAGGCAGGTGGAATCTTTTTGCAAGCTCGGCGGCAAGCGCCTTCACGCCGTGCACCTCGGTCGCGTAATGTCCGCAGCAGATGAGGTTGAGCCGGTGTTCCTGCGCGTAGTTGAACCATTCCTCGCGCAGCTCGCCGGTGACCAGCGTGTCCGCTCCCGCGGCGTGGAGCTCGGGCACGGCCCGGTTACCGCTGCCGCTGCAGAACGCGACGTGCCGGGGCGCGGCCGGGCCGCAGTCCACCGGGACGACGTGGGGATAAAGCTCCTCGAGGCGGGCGCAGAGCTGGGAGCGTTTGAGCTTGTTGGCGGCGATCCAGCCGATGGGCTCGCCCTCGTGGAAGAGGAAAGGGCGGCGGGCTTTCAGGCCGAGCTGGCGGGCGATCAGCACGTTGTTGCCGATCTCCTCGTGCGCGTCGAGCGGCAGATGGCTGGAGTAGACGGCGCAATTGCCGCGCACGAGGGCCGCGAACCGCCCGTAGACCGGGCCGGTCAAGGGCTGGACGCCGCCCCAGAACAACCCATGGTGCACGATGATGAAGTCGATGCCGCGCTCCTGCGCCTGCTCGAAGGGCACGAGCCCGGCATCCACCGCGGCGCCGATGCGGGTCACGCGGCCGTCGTTGGCGACCTGCAGGCCGTTGTGCGCACCCGGGAAATCCTTGAACGCCGCCCGGCGCGTGCGTTTGTCGCAGAAGTCGACGAGTTGCTGAAGCGAGGCCATGGCCGCAGGTTGAAGGGCCCGAGTCCCGCGTGCAAGCCGGGTATGGAGTTGCCGGTCGGTCCACCGCCGCCCGCCGGCCCGCGGCAGACGGAGCGGGCGTTTACGGGTTGCCTCACGGCGCGTCGTGCCCACACGTTGAGGCCATGGCAGCCGGCAAAAAGACCCCCATCGAGCTCATCGCGCAGGCCACCGAGCGATTCCCTCGTCGACCCAGCTGGGACGAGTATTTCATGGCGACGGCCAAGCTCATCGCCTCGCGCTCCAACTGCGAGCGGCTCAACGTCGGCTGCGTCATCGTCACCGGTGGCGCGCGGAAGAACCGTCTCGTGGCGGCCGGCTACAACGGCTTCCTGCCCGGGACGCCCCACGCGTCCCGCGTGCGCGACGGCCACGAGCAGGCGACGGTGCACGCCGAGCAGAATGCCATTGCCGACGCCGCCCGGCGCGGTTCCAGCGTCGAAGGCTGCGTGGCCTACGTGACGCATTTCCCGTGCATCAACTGCGCCAAGATCCTGGCGGCCTCGGGCATCGCGGAGATCAGATATCACCAGGATTATCACAATGATCCGCTCGTCGGGCCGATTTTGGGCGACGCGGGCGTGGCCATCACCCAGCTTTGACCGGCACCGCGGGCCCGCCGGCCGGTCAGAATCACGAAGATGCGAGAGCGCCGCACAAAACGAAAATCACCCGGCTTTGCGGGTCAGTTACTGCTGGCCCACCCGGCCATGCGCGATCCGAATTTCACCCGCACCGTCATCCTCATGTCGGCCCACGACGCTGAGGGGGCGATGGGGGTGGTGCTCAACCGGCCGCAGCACCGCCAGCTGGCCGAGTTGGACCGGGAGTTTGCCCTCGGACCGCTCGCGCGCGTGCCCATTTACAGCGGCGGCCCGGTGGCGCCCGAGCAGCTCATTTTGGTCTCGTGGCAATGGCTGAAGGTCGAGAGCGCCTTCCAACTGCACTTCGGGATCGAGCCCGAGAAGGCCGCCGGGCTCATCGGCACGCCGGGCGTGGTGTTGCGCGCCTTCCTGGGTTATGCGGGCTGGAGCCAGGGTCAGCTCGAGAATGAAATGAAGCAGGACACTTGGATCGCGACGACCGTCGAAGGTGAGCAGCTGGAACAGGCCGATGACGTCAACCTCTGGCGCAACATCCTCGGCGCGATGAACCCTGAGCTGAGGCTGCTCGCCAACGAACCCGAGGATCCGACGGTAAACTAGCCGGGCCATGGGGGTTAGGAGACTGTCGCGCCCGGGAGCCCGTCTACCCGGGAGCGGATCAGCCACGCGAAGGCTGGCGAAACCGGCGACCGCGCCCGCCAGACCCCGGCGACCGAAATCTTTTCCTTTGACAGGGTTGGCGGCGGCCATCTTCTTTCTCGTTTTTATGAAAGTTGTCTCCTCCATCAAATCCGCCAAGATGCGTCACCCGGCCTGCCAGGTCGTCCGCCGCAAGGGTCGCATCTACGTCATCAACAAAGTCGAGCCGCGCTACAAGGCGCGCCAAGGCTGATTCAACCATTTCCTTACCGTGAAAGAGAAAGTCCATCCCGCCCTCAACAACGTCTGCTTCCTCGACATCGGAACCGGGAAGAAATTCCTCACCAAGTCGACGATGAAGTCCGCCCGCACCGAGAAGATCGACGGTCAGGACTACTTCGTGATCCTGCGTGACGTCACCATGGATTCGCATCCCGCCTACACCGGCGAAAAGCGCCTCGTCGACACGGCCGGCCGCGTCGAGAAGTTAACCTCGAAGTTCAAGCGTGCCACGAAGGTCAAGTAAGGCCTCCGTCCTCCGT
>CAZZDB010000016.1:0-32540 GCA_964652485.1 uncultured Oleiharenicola sp. | reverse complement strand
TCGAGAAGAACGAGCCGAAGTTGACCGAGAAATAAAACCAGCCGAACGCCCGCGACAGCAGGTGTTGGTTGTCCGGGCCAAACTGGTCGCCGACGTTGGACGAAACGCAGGGCTTGATGCCGCCGGAGCCGAGCGCGATGAGCGTGAGGCCGACGGTGAGCCCGAGCCGCGTGTGGTCCAGGGCCAGCGCCAGGCTGCCAGCGCAATAGACCAGCGAGAGCCAGAAGATCGTGCGGTATTTCCCCAGGAACGCGTCCGCCACGATGGCGCCAAGCATCGGGAAGAAGTAATTCGCGGAGAGGAAGAGGTGATACCAGCCGTTGGCCTCGTTCTCGTTCATCGGCGCCGGTTGCCCGGAGCGATCCATGAGGTATTTCGTCATGAACACGACGAGGATGGCGCGCATCCCATAGAAATTGAACCGCTCGGCGGCCTCGTTGCCGATGATGTAGGGGATGCCCGGGGGCATCTTGTCCGTCTTGAGCGGGGTGGTGATGAACTTGGGGTCAGGCATGGGGGAAGTGATCGGGCCGGTCACACCAGCCGGCAGTAGTCGAGCAGGCCCTGCCGGCCGCCCTCGCGGCCGAAACCGCTTTCCTTGTAGCCGCCAAAGGGCGACGCGGGGTCAAACTTGTTGTAGGTGTTGGCCCAGACGACGCCGGCCCTGAGTTCCGTCGACATCTTCAGGATGCGCGAGCCCTTGTCGGTCCACACACCGGCGCTCAGGCCGTAGGCGGTGTTGTTGGCCTTCTCGACGGCCTCGTCGACGGTGCGAAACGTAAGCACGCTGAGCACGGGGCCGAAAATCTCCTCGCGCGCGATGCGGTGGCTCATCGACACGCCGGAAAAAACCGTCGGCCGGAAGTAGTAGCCTTTCGCCGGCAGCTTGCAGGCCGGCTGGAACATCGTCGCGCCCTCCTTCACCCCGATGGCGACGAGCCGCTCGATGGTGGCGAGCTGCTCCTTCGAGTTGATGGCGCCGAGGTCGGTGTTCTTGTCGAGTGGGTCGCCGACACGCAGGACCTTGATGCGATTCTTGAGCTTCGCGAGCACCTCCGCGGCCACGGGCTCGTGCACGAGCAGGCGCGAGCCGGCACAGCAGACGTGGCCCTGGTTGAAGAAGATGCCGTTGACGATGCCCTCGACCGCCTGGTCAAGGGGCGCGTCGTCGAAGACGATGTTGGCCGCCTTGCCGCCAAGCTCCATGGTCATCTTCTTGTCGGTGCCGGCCAGCGAACGCATGATGATCTTGCCGACCTCGGTCGAGCCGGTGAAAGCGACTTTCGCCGCGATCGGGTGGCCCATGACGGCCGCGCCGGTGTCGCCGAAACCGGTGACGATGTTGACCACGCCCGCGGGCAGGCCGGCGTCCTGGAATATCTCCGCGAGCTTCAGCGCGGTGATGCTGGTCGTCTCAGCCGGCTTGATGACGACGCAGTTGCCCATCGCCAGCGCAGGCGCGAGCTTCCACGCCATCATGAGCAGCGGAAAATTCCACGGAATGACCTGGCCGACGACGCCAAGCGGCGCGACCTTCCGGCCCGGGACGACGTAGTCGAGCTTGTCGGCCCAGCCAGCATGGTAGAAGAAGTGCGCGGCGGCCATCGGCACGTCGAAGTCGCGCGACTCCTTGATGGGCTTGCCGCCGTCGAGCGTCTCCGCCACGGCGAATTCGCGGGCGCGATCCTGCAGCAGGCGGGCGACGCGGTAGATGTATTTGGCGCGCTCCCGGCCTGGCATTCTGCGCCAAATGGTGTCGTAGGCTTTTTCCGCGGCCTGGTAGGCGGCATCGACGTCGGCGGCGCTGGCGTGCGCGATCTCGGCGAGTTTCGTCTCGTTGGCTGGATTGATGGAGTCGAAGTATTTGCCGGCGACCGGGGCGACAAACTTGCCGCCGATGAACAGGTCGTAACGGGCCTTCAGTTTCGGGTCGGCGGTCTCGGGCGCGGAATCGTAGGTCCAGAGGTCGCCGAAGATGAGCTCGGGCGCAGGCCGGCCGGCGGAACGGGCCGCGGGCCGCGGGGATTTCTTCTCGGTCAGAGAGGGCATGGGTAGGTTCAGTAGGATTCGGCCGCTTCGCTGAAATAGTAGGGTGCCTGGTAGGCGCCGGTGCGCTCCTTCTCGATCTGCCGGAGCAGGTCGTTGAGCAGCGAGGAGGCGCCGAAGCGGTAACGCGTGTGGTTCAGCCACTCGTCGCCGAGCGTCTCCTTCACCGCGATGAGAAACTGGAGCGCCTGCTTGGCGGTACGGATGCCGCCGGCGGGCTTCATCGCGATGGGCGTGCCGGTGTCGAGATAGAAGTCACGGATGGCCTCGAGCATGACCTGGTTGTTGCCGAGCGTGGCGTTGAGCGAGGTCTTGCCGGTGCTGGTCTTGATGAAGTCGTTCGGCCGCAACACACGCATGGCGAGAAAGGAGGCCGCGCGGATGTTGTCGTAGGTCTCGAGCTCACTGACCTCGAGGATGACCTTGAGCGTGGCCGCGCCGCAGGCGTCGCGCACCGCAACGATCTCGTCCTGCACCCGCTCGAAATCGCCGGCCAGGAACGCCCCCCGGTTGATCACCATGTCGATCTCGTCCGCGCCATCGACCACGGCGGACCTGACCTCCGCCAGGCGGGTCTTGAGCGCAGTCTGGCCGGAGGGAAAGGCGGTGGCTACGGAGGCGATGCGGATGGGCGTATCTTCCCCGAGCGCGCGACGGGCGTGTTTCACCATGGAGGGGTAGACGCAGACGGCAGCGACCGTCGGAATGGTCGGATCGTCGTGCGGATGCAGGGCCTTCTGGCAAAGCGACTCGACCTTGCCGGGAGTGTCCTTGCCCTCGAGGGTGGTGAGATCGACCATGGACGTGGCCAGCTTCAGGCCGAAAAGCTTCGAACCCTTCTTGATGCTGCGGGTTGTGTATTTCGCCACGCGCTCCTCAATGCCCACGAAATCGACCGTGCCGATCTCATCGAACAAACGCCGGAAGCCGGCAGGTGCTGTTACTAACATGGTTTGCGCACTATCCGGTCAAAGCCTACTGAAAACAACGTCAAAGTCGGCCCTTTTCACTCTCGTGGCAGCGTTTTCGCGCCCCTTTGCGTTTGCCGAGGAAACCTCACCCGACCGCGGGTCGGAGGTCGCGGGATGGCTCGGCGTCCGTCCGCGCGGACGCTTGCCAGATCGGCCCGGACACCTAGCGTGGCCGCATGAGTGCTCCCGTCGTCCCGCCTGTCGAGCCGCATGGCGAACTCGTCATCCGCACCATCGCCATGCCTGCCGACACGAACCCCAGCGGCGACATCTTCGGCGGCTGGCTCATGTCGCAAATGGACCTCGGCGCCGCCATCTACGCGCGCAACCTCTCCCGCAGCCGTGTGACCACCGTTGCGGTGGACGGCATGGCTTTCCTGAACCCGGTCAATGTCGGTGACATCGTCAATTGCTACGCCTCGTTGTTAAAAGTCGGCCGCACCTCGATGAAAATCGACGTCGAGGCTTGGGTGCAGCGGGGGGCCGACGGCAAGTTGCTGCGGGTCACCGAGGGCGTGTTCACCTACGTCGCGATCGACGAGGCCGGACGCCCCCACCCAGTTCATCGCTGACACCATGAAACACCGTTCCTGGCCCGGGCTCGTCCTCTCGCTCTTCCTTTGTCTGTTGCCGGGCCTTCGCGCCGAGCGCATCAGCGCAGCTGACGCCATGAAGGCCGCCGTGCTGCGCATCGACGAGGTGCGCGCCTATGCCACGGTCGAGGCCAACACCCTGGCGTTGGAAGACCAGTTGCATGACGACTGCCGCTACGTGCATGCCAACGGCCGGACGCAGACGAAAAAGGAGTTCATCGCGGCCTTGGCGAGCGGCGAACTGCATTACGGGGTCATGCGCTACCTCGCGGTCCCGACCGTGCGGCTCTTCGGAGGCGACACCGCGATCGTGACCGGCCGGGCGCACGTGGAGGGGACAATGAAGGGTGGCGGTTCGGTCAACCAGGATTTCGCCTACACGGCGGTCTACGTGATTGTGGACGCGCAGTGGAAGCTGGCCTCGTATCATTCTTCCGTCGCACCCAAGTAGGCTTGCCCGCTGTGCCGGCCGGTTATCGCGCCCGCTGGCATAACCACCGTTTGACGCCGTGGTGCGCGCCGGCCACCTTGGCCCGCTTGAATTCCACCGCCACCAATCACGGCGACGTCGCCGGCGCCGCCTCGGCCACGGCCGCATTCCTGATGTGGGGCGCTTTCCCGCTTTATTGGAAACAGATGCAGGGCGTGCCGGCCTTCGAGCTTATCTCCCACCGCATCACCTGGTCGCTGTTGTTCCTGCTTGGCGTGCTGGCCTGGCAGCGGAATTTCGGCGCGCTCCGGCCCGCCTTCGTGGAAGCCCGCCTCTTCGGCCTGAACCTGCTCAGCAGTGTGCTGCTGGCGTCGAACTGGACGGTCTATGTCTGGGCGGTGAACGCCGGTCACGTGATCGAGACGAGTCTCGGGTATTTTCTGGTGCCGCTGGTCAATGTCGTGCTCGGCTCGGTCCTCCTGCGCGAGCGGCTGCGGCCGCTGCAATGGCTGGCCATCGGCCTGGCGGCGGTTGGAGTCGTGGTGCTGTTGCTGCGGGTCGGCCACGTACCATGGATCGCCCTTGCGCTGGCCGGCACTTGGTCGGGCTACGGCCTGCTGAAGAAGATGTCGGCGCTCGGCTCGATCGCCGGGCTGACCGTCGAGACCATTCTGCTTTTCCCCGTCGCGGTCGCGCTGCTGCTCTGGTGGCATCACACCGGGGTCGGGGCCCTGGGCCGGGTGGACGGGCGCACCCATTGCTTCGTGCTCGCCGCCGGCGTGGTCACGGCCGTGCCGCTGCTCTTGTTCGCCTACGGAGCCCAACGGATCAAGCTGACGACGCTCGGCCTGCTGCAATATGTCGCCCCCATGGTGCAGTTCCTGATCGGCCTGTTGGTCTATCACGAAGCGTTTGATGCGGCACGGTTGCAGGCGTTCTCCCTGATCTGGTTCGGCCTGGTGCTCTACAGCGGAGACGGCCTCTGGGCCCAGCGCCGCCTGCTGCTGAAGACCGTCGGGTCCGCCTGAGCGGACCACCTAGCCTTTGCCGAAATCAACGAGTTCCATCTCGAACAGCAGCGTGGAGCTGCGCGGAATGGTGGGTGGGCGGCCGCGCGTACCATAACCGAGTTCGGGCGGAACGATGAGGAGCAGCCTCTCGCCCACATGCATGAACTGCAGAGCCTCGTCCCAAGCGTCGATGAGATTGCCCCGGCCCATGCGGACTCTCAGTGGCGCGGACGCATCGGCATGGTCGAAAACCGTGCCGTTGAGCAGAGCGCCCTTGTAGATCACGGTGACCATGTTGCCCGGGACGGGACGGGGCCCGTCTTGCTTGCCTGGTTTGAGCACCACGTAGCGGAGACCGGTGAAGGTGCGCTTGGCGTCGGGCCATTTCTTTTCGACAGTCTCGAGATCGTCGGGCGGAAGCTTTTCCCGCTGGGCATGCAAGGACGGGGCACCCAGGCCCAGCAGGGCCAGGGAAAGAAAGGCGAAGCGGCGGGCGGTGGCGTTCATGGTTTTTTCTGCGGGGGTATGACGTGGAAAGTAAGGCCCGTGTCCTGGCTCGTCGAGGATTGTTCCGGCGCCGGGGCGGCGGACTTGTCGGTCTTGACCGTGGCCATCTCGGTGGTTTTCGCCGGATCGGGCAGCGAGGCGCCGGACGGCGCCGGTTTGGCAGCGGCCACCACGGGCGGCAGGGCGGCGAAGCCGCGTTCGATCAGGTCGATGGCCTTCAGGTCGCGGGTCCGGCCCTTGTCAATCTGTCCGTTGGGGCCGAACGAGCCCATGATGACGGCGATCACCCGCCGGCCGTTGCGCTGGGCGGTGGCGCTCAGGCAATAGCCGGCGCCCACGGTGTAGCCGGTTTTCAGGCCGTCGACCCCCGCGACCTTGCCGAGCAGGTTGTTGTGGTTCCGCATGTGCTGCGGTCCGGCCTTGCGGGCGGGACCGAAGTCGCGTTCGCGCACCGCGGTGTATTTCAGGACATCCGTGTTCGTCACCAAGTGCCGGCAGAGCACCGCGAAATCGCGCGGCGTGGTCAGGTCGCCGTCCGCGATCCTCCGGCTCGGCGGCGGCAGGCCGTGGGGCGTGCGGAAGGTCGTGTGCGTCATGCCCAGTTCGCGGGCCTTGGCGTTCATCAGGTCGACGAACGCGTCCACCGAGCCGCCCCCCACGCGCGCCAGGGCATGCGCCGCGTCGTTGGCCGACTGGATCATCATCGCGTAGATCAGCTCCTCGACGGAAAAAGTTTCGCGCGGGTCGAGAAAGACCTGGGTGCCACCCATCTTCGAATCCTCCACCGTGATCCTCACCGGGGTCTGCAGCGTCAGCGTCCCGCCCGCCAGCTTGTCGTGCAGCACGGCGAACGTCATGAGCTTGGCCATGCTCGCCGGCGGATTCGACACGTCGGCGTTATCCTCGAACAGCACCCGGCCGGTCGCGGCGTCGGTGACGATGACCCCCGCGTACGCCGTACGGGCGTTCTTTTCGGCCGCGAACGCGGCGGTGGTGCCGAGGAAGAGGAAGGTGGCGATGGCCAGGAGCCCGCGATGAATGGTCATGGAAATTTGCCCGCCAAGGGAGCGACCCGGGCGGGGCCGTGCAACCAAAATTCCGGCCAACGCCGGCTTGCGGGTCCCCCGCGGCCGTCGTTAGCTGTTTGCCACCATGCCTCTGCCCCATGTCGTCATTCTCTGCCCCAGGGAATTTACCTTCAGTGATCCCGCCGCCACCGTGGAACGGGCGGTGCTCGACGGCATCGCCGACGTGCGGACCATTGCGCTGGATTTCAACGAGGCGCTTCCGGCCGAGGCCCTCACGGCCGACGCGCTGATCCTCTGGCACAATATTCCCGTGGGGGCTGGCGTCATTGCGCGGCTGGTGCATTGCCGTGCGCTCATTCGCAACGGAACCGGCTTCGACAGCGTCGACGCCGCGGCCGCCGGCCGGCGCGGCATCCCCGTGTGCAATGTGCCCGACTACGGCACGGAGGAGGTGGCGGATCACACCCTGGCCCTCACCCTGGCGCTGTGCCGGCAGCTTTTTCCGCTCGACGCCGAGGCCAAACGGCTCGGCTGGCAGATCAACGTGGCGGCCAAGATGCGGCGGCTGCGTGGCCGCGTGTTCGGGATCGTCGGTCTGGGCCGCATTGGCACGGCGACGGCACTCCGCGCAAAGGCCTTTGGCTTCAAGGTGATGTTCTTCGACCCTCATCTCGCGCGGGGTATCCACAAGGCACTGGCCATCGAACGTGCGGAGACCCTCGATGAGTTGCTGTCCGCAGCCGACATCGTGTCGATCCATTGCCCGCTAACAGACCAGACGCGCGGCATGATCGGACCGCGGGAAATAGCGCTGTTGAAGCCCTCCGCCTTCCTGGTCAACACGGCCCGGGGCGACATCGTGCAGAAGACCCCCGTGCTCGCGGCCCTGCGCGAACAGCGGCTCGCCGGTGCCGGACTCGATGTCGTCGAGAACGAACCGTTGCGCAGCGCCGAGGAGGCCGCCACGCCCAACCTGATTGTCACCTGCCATGCCGCGTTCTGCAGTCCCGAGGGCATGATCGAGATGCGCACCACGTCCGCCCGGATCGCCCGCGCCGCCGTGCTCGGCCTGCCCGTGTGGAACCGGGTCAACTAGCCGCCGCTTCGCCCCACGCGGCCGGCGGCCGCGGCAATGTTTTCCAGCAGGGCCACGCGAGCGGCAGGCGTCGGACACAATTGCAGCGGTGGACGGACGCATTGAAGAACGTCCCCTTGGCGCAACAGAAGGCCCCAGCCGGCCGGAATCTCGTCGGCGGCAAAAATATCCTCCTCCACGACCAGGTATAACACGTCAGCGGCCACGTAACGGCGCAGCTTCTCAAATTTCACCCCGTGCAACAACCGGTGCTGGAGCGTCGCGATCTCGGCGATCACCGCTGCGTAGGTTTCGTGCTGCAATCCGCTGGCGTCGATCGAATCAAATTCCGGAAAGAGTGTTTCGCCGCGCCGCAAGTCAGGCCGGTGCTCCGCGATCAATTCCTCCAGTTTTGCCCGGCGGGCGAGCAATCCGGCCAGACGTTCCCGCGTGGCGGCTTCAGTCCGCGAGTCCTTCAGCAGATCGGGGCGCGACTGCTTGCATTCGAACAGCGCCGTCCGCGCCGGTTGTAATCCCTTGCCGCGGGCGTAGGCCGCCACGTCGGCCCGGTAGCCCGACCGGGGCACGCGCACTTCCACCGCCGTGAGGGCGAACCCCGCCGCGACCGCCCAGCACCGGGCCAGTTCCTTGAGCCGTTGGTGGGCGGCGGTCTCACCGGCGGACATCCTCAGCCTTTCGCCGCCGGGTGCGCGGCGATCCGCTTGAGGGCTTGGCGCAGCAGCGTTTTGCCCGGTTCCATGCGGTGCCAAGGCGAGGCGCCCGACGGATGCGGCAGCGGTATGCAACCGACCGCATGGCCGCGATAGTCGATCTGAAAGCTCCGGCCGATGACCTCGTGCAACGGCGCCGAAGGCAGGAACTGGGCGATCGCCAGCTTGCCCACGGGCAACACGAGTTGCGGACGCAGCAGGTCAAACTCCGCCGCGAGCCAGCGGGAACAGGTGGCGATTTCCTCCTCGTCCGGCACCCGGTCACCACCGGTGTCCTTTTTTCCGGGAAAACACCGGCAGACGGCGGCGAAGTAGATGCGTTCGCGCGTCTCGTCCTCGTTCCAGCCGAGGGCCTGGTCGAGCCATTTGAAAAGCGTCTTGCCCGCGGTCCATGCAAAAGGCCGGCCAAGCTTCGGTTCCTTGTCGCCCGGCGCCTGGCCGACTAGGATGACCCGGCTGGCCGACGGCCGGCCAACCACCGCAGGCCGGTGCATGCGCGGGCAAAGCGTGCAGGCCGACAAGCGGTCCAGATGCTTTCTCACCGCCGCAACGGAAGGGATCATGCGTCCGGATGCTGGCCACACCGGCCACAATGGAAATGAAAAAGGCGGAGCCGCTTGGGCTCCGCCTTGAAAGTTTGTTCGCGCGAGCGAACGGTTGATTAGTAGCGACCGCCGCCACCACCACCGCCGCCGTAGCCGCCGCGACCGCCACGGCCGCCGCCACCGCCGCCGCCGCCAAAGCCACGGCGCTCACCGCCGAAGCCACCGCGACCGCCGCCGCCGCCGAAGCCGCCACCCGGGCGCTCTTCCTTCGGACGGGCCTCGTTGACTTGGAGAGCGCGACCGCCGAGTTCGACCCCGTTGGTCTTCTCGATGGCGAGCTTGGCCTCATCAGGCGTGCCCATGGTGACGAACGCGAAACCGCGGGGGCGGCCGGTCATCTTGTCCATGGCGACGTAGGTGTCGGTGACCGAGCCGAACTGCTCGAAATGGGAGCGCAGTTCGCCCTCCGTGGTGTTGAACGATAGATTTCCAACGTATAGTTTGGAATTACTCATGTGATAATTCGTAGATCCTTCGCTATCTGCCAGTCCGTTCCCACTATGGGTTTCGAAATCATCACTTGAGCCAATGCTCAGCCAACGACTCACCAGATGCTGTCATCTAAACGCTATCTCTAACGAGGTGGGTAGGAACGCCCAGCCCGGACCGTAACGCAAGAGTAATCTCCACGCTCCCCCGTCAAGCGGTTGCCGGTCCGCCAGTTGGGTCCGTATCGCCGATCGGCTCAAATCGCGTACTTCGCCCGGATCTCGGCCGGCAGACGCACCGGCCGGGCGGTCGCGGTGGAGATCATCACATAATCAAATGAACCGTCGCAGCTGAGTGCGTGGTCGGGCAGACGCTCGATCTGAAACTGCACTTTGACGCCGATGAGGGTGAATTTCTCGATCCAGGTGCGGACGATGAATCGATCGCCCAGCCCGAGTGCACGCCGGAAATTCATCTGTGCCGCAGCCATGAACCAGCCGTAGCCCAGCTTCTGAAACTCCGCCATCGGCATCTGGTAGCACCGCTCCATCTGGTCGAAGCGCGCCGCCAGCACGTAGTCCATGTAGCGGCTGCTGTGCACATGCTGATACATGTCAATGTCGTCCGGCCGCACCTGCAGCTCGGTTTCAAACCTGGAATAAACCAGCAGGGGGTCGACCGCGGTCGAGTCAGGGGAAGGGGACGCGGGATCATTCACGCAGCCACAGTGCGCCCAGCGGCAGAAGCTGGTCAAAAGAAAAGCCTGTGGTAATCGATCCGCCCCTCTGCCGCCACCGGCCCCTGATCACAACGAACGGCCCCGAGGATACGCCGTTGGCGAATTATCAATCTT
Organism: uncultured Oleiharenicola sp.; assembly: GCA_964652485.1. Classification (GTDB taxonomy): domain Bacteria; phylum Verrucomicrobiota; class Verrucomicrobiia; order Opitutales; family Opitutaceae; genus Lacunisphaera. The sequence goes on along the minus strand of CAZZDB010000016.1, from coordinate 22,262 downwards.
GACCCAGTAATACAATCGCTTCAAACGATCGTTTATATATGCCTGAAGATACTAATATCTCGCTACATGAAAGAATATTAGCCTCTGCCGAAACATTGTTTGCAAAAAATGGGTATGACGGTGCCTCTCTCCGGCAAATCACCCAGGCAGCGAACGCCAATCTAGCGGCAGTCAACTATCACTTTGGGGACAAGGAAACTTTGTTTGGCGAAGTTCTCGTCCGCCGGTTGCGCCCGATCAATGAAAGCCGTCTCGCCCGGTTGCAGGAGGCCGAGCGCATCGCCGGTGTTGCGCCCGTGCCGCTGGCACTGGTCATCGAATTGCTGGTCCAGCCGCTATTTGAATTGGGTCGCGGCCATGGCGCCCACGCCCTGCGCGTCATCGGCCGATGCCCGACCGAGCCGCAACCATTCATCACTGATCTTTTGTCGAGGGAATTTCACCCGGTAATGGCTCGTTTCGGCCAGGCAGTGCGACGCCATGTGCCGGCGCTCACGCCGGAGGATTTTCTTTGGCGGCTCAGCTTTGTTGTGGGCGCCCTCCACCACACGTTTGCCACCATGCATGGCATGAAGGACCTGACGCGAGGGATCTGCCGCAGCGACGACTACGAGGGCGCGCAGCGACGCTTCATCCGGTTTGCGGTGGCTGCTTTCACCGCACCCGCTGCCCCGGAGAGCAAATGACTCGCCCTGCGCCTCAGGAGTCATTCCTAGCAAACAGCTAAACCACTTCCGGGATTAAGTTTAGGGGGAAAGTGCCGCTAATTCCGTGATCATGGCGGATTCTAGTCACGAATTCTTTTACACGCAGCTTGCACTGGCAGGGAAATTGCGTCTTTTCGTGCCAGCTATCGATGGTGCCGACCACACTGTCGCGAGCGAGGCTGTTGCCAACAACTTTTCCGCGCCTCCGGGCGTAGGAACCGATGCGGGGAACAATCCTGAACGAAAGCCGCTCTGACCAAGCGGCCCGAACACCAAGCCATGCTATTTCCAATAATCATTCTCGCACTTTTGTCCCTGCTCGTGGCCACCGAACCCGAGCACTGACGGCGTGCGCAAGCGCCTGCCATCAGACGAGATGCCGGCCTTTGGTAAGAGTTACTGACTGTAACCACGCCTTCTTGTGCGCGGTTTAAAACCTTGCTTGCCCTGTTCCATTCCCCCGTCCTTCTGACTGCGTTTTTTTGAACCACTCCGTGCCAAGACCAAAGACCACCCTTCGCAGCCTGTTCGGCTCCTTGTTTCAATGGATCGACTCCGATTACTCGACCGAGTCGCCGGAAGTGATCCGTGCTCAGCCGGACGGGGTGAACCTTGTCCGCTGCCTACCGTTTGCCATCCTCCACCTTGGTTGCCTCGGGATCATCTGGGTCGGCTGGAGTCCGTTTGCCGTATGGACAGCGATCGCGCTCTACTTTGCGCGAATGTTCGCCGTGACCGGAATCTTTCACCGCTATTTTTCCCATAAGACCTACAGCACTTCCCGCTTTGGGCAGTTCCTCCTCGCGCTGTGGACCGGCACCACGGTGCAGCGCGGCGCACTCTGGTGGGCCTATCATCACCGGCATCACCACCAGCATTCTGACGAACCCGAAGACGCCCACTCACCCCACGTCCACGGCTTTTTGTGGTCGCACATCGGCTGGATCACGAGCAAACGCAACTTCCCGACCGACTATTCCAAGGTCAAGGATCTCGCCCGGTTTCCCGAGCTGGTCTGGTTAAACCGTTTCGATGTCGTCGTTCCGGTCGTCTTTGCCACCAGCCTCTTCCTGCTCGGCCGTTACCTCGAAACCGCCGCACCTGGCCTCGGAACCAGTGGCGCCCAGTTGCTTGTCTGGGGTTTCTTCATCAGCACCACCGCCCTCTTCCACGGCACGGCCTCGATCAATTCTTTCACCCACCTCTGGGGCAAGCGCCGCTTCAACACCACGGACGACTCCCGCAACAGCTTCATCCTCGCGCTCGTGTGCCTCGGCGAAGGCTGGCACAACAACCATCACCGCTACCAGTCCGCGACCCGCAACGGTTTCTACTGGTGGGAAATCGACCCGACTTACTACGGCCTGAAGCTGCTCTCGTGGACCGGCTTCATCTGGGGCCTCAAACCCGTGCCGCAGTCGATCTACGACGAGGCCGCCCAGCGCAACCACCACGACACCGTCGCCCGTTTCTCGATGTCGTCGGTGCAGCACGAAATCAACAACCTGCGCCGCGTCGTGCCGACCGCCGCCGCCATCGCGATCGCCACGGTCAATTCCCCCGAGGTGGCCGCCCAGATGAAAAAGGCCGATGGCCCCGCGGTCCACAAGCCCGTCGGCGGGCTGGTCGCGGACGCACCGACGCCGGCATCCGTGCCCGCACCTGAGGCGTAAGCAAGGAGGCCCGCCCGCTCCCGGGCGGCCGCTCCTACTTCATGGCCAGACTCGCCATCATCGGCACCGGCATCGCCGGCCTGGGCTCCGCCCATTTCCTGCACCACCGGTTCGACCTGACTCTTTTCGAGCAAAACGCCTACACTGGCGGCCACACCAATACCGTGACCGTACCCGAGGCCGGCACCGGCCGCCCCGTGCCCATCGACACGGGATTCATGGTGTTCAACCACGAGACTTATCCGCATCTCAGCCGGCTCTTCGGCCTACTCGACGTACCCGTGAAGAAAACCGCGATGTCTTTCAGTGTCCGACACGAGGACACCGGCCTCGAGTTTGCCGGTTCGTCGCTCAACCATCTTTTCGCGCAGCGGCGGAATATTTTCCGGCCCCGCTTTATCCGGATGCTGCTGGCCGTCGACCGCTTCAACCGCGAGGCGGTTGCGGCCTTGGACGATCCCGCCTGGACGGGCGTCACGCTCGAGGATTACGTCCGGCGGCGCGGGTATGGCGACGACTTCTTCAATCTCTATCTGGTGCCCATGAGTTCGGCCGTGTGGTCCACCCCGCCGGACAAGATGCTGGGTTTCCCCGCCACCACCCTGCTCCGGTTCTTCCACAACCACGGCTTTCTCGGCCTGAACACCCAACACCAGTGGTGGACCGTGGACGGTGGCGCGCAGGAATATGTCCGGCGTCTCACCCGGCCGTGGCGTGATCGCATCCGCCACAACTCCCGCGTGGTCCGCGTGGAGCGCAAAGCGGGCGGGGCGACGATCACGACCGCCGACGGCACACCGCATCGCTTCGACAAGGTCCTGCTGGCCTGCCACGGCGACGAGGCTCTGCAGTTGCTCGCCGAGCCGACCCCCGACGAAGCGAAGGTGCTGGCCGAGTTTCACTACCAGCCCAACGTCGCCACGCTGCACACCGATACCTCCGTCATGCCGCGCACGCCTCTGGCCTGGTCGGCGTGGAACTACTCCGTCGCCCGCGGTGACGCCGGCCGGGTTGCTCCGGCGACGCACTACTGGATGAACCGGCTGCAGGGCGTCTCGGATCGCGAGAACTACTTCGTATCCATCAACGGGGCCGACCGCATCGCCCAGAAGAAAGTCCTCCAAACCATCCGCTACACCCATCCGCTGTTCAGCCTCGGCGCGGTGCGGGCCCAGGCCTCGCTGCCTGGGTTGAACGAATCCGCCCGCGGCCGGACCGAAACCTATTTTGCGGGCGCCTGGCAGCGCTATGGATTTCACGAAGACGGTCTGCTTTCCGCGGTCAATGTGAGCCGGCTGCTCCTCGACCGCGATCCCTGGGCCGTCTAGCTGGTTGCGCGTGGGCGGCATTTGAATTCACTGATAGTCGCTGCATCCCCTTTCCGCGCCGGGACGTAGATACTCCCGGTGAATTCCTGTCTCTACGAATGCCAGATCCTGCACCACCGTTTTGCGCCCAAGGCGCATCGGTTTGCCTATCGCATTTTTCTGTTCGCGGTCGACCTGGACGAACTCGATGCCCTGTCCCGGAAACTCCGCCTTTTTTCACTAAACGAGCGCAACTGCTACTCCCTCCGGGAAACCGATTTCCTGCCCACGGGTGAGCCGATTCACGGTGCTTCGACCTCCGGTCAGCAATCCCCCATCGGTCACCCGCAATCCCTGAAGGCCCGGGTCGTCGCCCAGCTGGCCATGCACGGCCTGGATCTGACCGGCGGTCGCGTGCTGCTTGTCACACTTCCACGGGTGCTCGGCTACCTCTTCAATCCCGTTTCGTTCTATTTCTGCTACGACCGCGAGGGCCAGCCCGTCGCGTCCATCGCCGAGGTCACCAACACCTTCAAGGAGATGAAACCGTTCGTGCTCGGCCCCGCCACTTGCACCGCCGCCAAGCCCGGCGCAACCTTCTCCCTCCGGGTCCCGAAACATTTCTATGTCTCCCCCTTCACCGACCTGGATGTGGCGTTCGACTTCACGCTGCGCACACCCGGCGACCGCCTGTCCGTGCAGATTGACGACTATGAGGCCGGCCAGCGCACGCTCACCAGTGTCCTCACTGGTTCGCGCCAACCGCTCACCGACAGGCGGCTTACCTGGTTCATGCTGAAATACCCGTTCATCACCCTGCAGGTGATTTCGCTGATCCACTGGAACGCCCTGAAGCTTTACCTGAAAGGGGTGCCTTGGTTCGCCAAGACCGCCCGGCCCGATGCCCAACGCGATCTTTTCCGTCCCCACGTTTCCATCGCCAACCTGCCCAAAGCATGAGCCAGTCCACCGTCGTCACCGCCTCGCGTCCCGTGGCCGCACCGCGTACGGCCTCCTCCTCGTTTTTCCAGCAGGGCGTGCTGCGCGCCCTCGCCGGGATGCCCCTCGGCCGGCTGCAGCTGCAGCTGCCCGACGGCTCTCTCCGCGTGTTTGGTGAGGTGGAGGTTGTGTCCCGGACCATCGCACCGGGTGTGGATAACACGACCAGCCTCCGGGTGCACCGACCGGCATTCTTCACCAAGGCCGCCCTTTACGGCGACATCGGGTTTGCCGAGTCGTACATCGACGGGGACTGGGACACGCCTGACCTCACCTCGCTGCTCGGCTGGTTCGTGCTCAACCTGGAGCAGGCACCGACGTTGTCCGGCTCCTCACGGGCCAGATCCTTCGCGCTCAACTTCCTGCGTTTCGCCAACCGGCTCAGACACAGCTTGCGCCCCAACACCCGCGCCAACGCCCAGCGACACATCCATGCGCACTACGACCTCTCCAACGACTTCTTTGCGCTCTGGCTTGATCCGACCATGATGTATTCGGGCGCGCGCTGGGCCGGAAGCGCCACGCTGGAGGTGGCGCAGGCGGCCAAGAATGACACCCTCTGCCGCAAGCTCCACCTCCAACCTTCCGATCACGTTCTGGAGATCGGCACCGGCTGGGGCGCCTGGAGCCTTCACGCCGCAAGAAACTACGGCTGCCGCATCACGACCCTCACCATCTCACAGCAGCAACACGACTTCGCCCGCCAGCGGGTCGTCGCCGCCGGTCTGTCCGATCGCATCGAGGTCCGCCTGCAGGATTACCGCGATCTCACCGGACAATTCGACAAGATCGTCTCCATCGAGATGCTCGAGGCCGTCGGCCATCGCTATCTCGCGGACTACGCCGCGGTATGCCACCGCGCGCTCAAGCGCGACGGCCTCATCGCGCTGCAATTCATCACGTGCCCCGACTCGCGCTATGAGCAGTTGCGCACCGGGGTGGATTTCATCCAGAAGCACGTCTTCCCGGGCTCGTTGCTCCTGTCGATCAACCGCGTGAATCAGCTCCTCGCGGAGCAGGGCGGTTTTGTCCTGCACGGCCTCGAGGATCTCGGCCGGGACTACGCCCGCACCCTCGGCTGCTGGCGCGGGCAGTTCCGCGCGAAACTCGACCGGGTACGCGCCCTCGGCTTCGACGACCGCTTCATCCGCAAGTGGGATTACTACCTCGCCTACTGCGAGGTGGGCTTCGCGATGCGCAACATCTCCGTCGTGCAGACCGTCCATACCCGACCCAACAATCTCTCGTTCTGACGCACCCCATGCTTTGGTTCCTCCGTATTCTGTTCATGGTTGTGCTGGGCTCCATGCTCGTCGTGACCAGCTGGGCCGGTTTGCAATGCCCGTTGTTTGCGGTGCCGCGCGGGGTTTTCACCCATCCTTGGTTCGTCGCCACGCTGTTCGATGCCTACTGGGGCTTCACGACGTTCTTTGTCTGGGTGTGCTTCAAGCAGACTGGCTGGCCGGCGCGCATCAGCTGGTTCGTTGCCATCATGCTGCTCGGCAACATCGCCATGTCTGCGTATTGCCTGGGCGAGCTGTTCACCCCGCCGGTGGGTGGCAGTTTGGTGGACTTGCTCACCGTGCGGCGGGCCGGTCCGGGCTGGCTCGGGATTGCCCTCGCCGGGGCCGGAATCGCCCTCCTCGCACTCGCATGAGCCCGCTGTTGCTGATTTTTTATGCCCTCGCCGGCCTTTCTGCGGTCTTCGCGTTGTTCTATCTGCTAGCCCGGCGCATCAACAACTACGGCATTGTGGACATTGTCTGGTCCTATGCCTTCGCCGGCGTGGCCCTGTTCTATGCGCTGCTCGCACCGGGCTGGCCCGCGCGGAGGATACTGATCAGCGGCATGGCGGTGTTGTGGAGCCTGCGTCTCGGCACGCATCTCTACCGTCGGGTCATGGGGCACCATCCGGTCGAGGACGGCCGCTATGTGCAGCTTCGCCGGGACTGGGCCGGCAACTTTGGTCTGAAGATGTTCGGGTTCTTCCAGCTGCAGGCCGGCTCGGTCGTCTTGCTGGGCTCCGCCTTCTTTGTCACCTGCCTCAACCCGGTGCCCAGCGTTCATCCTCTGGAGCTGGCGGGCGTGATTCTCTGGCTCGTGGCCCTGACCGGCGAGGCGCTCGCTGACGCCCAGCTCGCCGCATTCAAGCGGGACCCGGCCAGTCGGGGCAAAGTCTGCTCGGTCGGACTCTGGCGCTACAGCCGTCATCCAAACTACTTTTTCGAGTGGTTGATCTGGGTGGCCTATTTCGTCTTCGCGCTCGCCTCACCCCACGGCTGGGTCGCGCTCATCGGTCCGGCGAGCATCCTCTACCTGCTGCTGCGCGTGACCGGCATCCCCCTCACCGAGGAACAAGCCCTTCGCTCCAAAGGCGACGCCTATCGCCGCTACCAGCAGGCCACGAGCGCGTTTGTCCCCTGGTTCCCAAGGAAACTTCCATGATCGACACCCTGCTTGAAAAGGATCTGCTGCCCGACTGGCTCATCCGCCGTGGAATCCGCCGGCTGCTGCGTCAGCGGCTGCGCGAAATCGAGGTGCCTTCGCCGGCACTGCAGACCGCGAAGTTCGCCGACGAACTGCGGACCATGCCCATTGCCATCAACACGGCCGAATCCAAGGAGCAGCACTACGAGGTGCCGACGGCGTTCTACCAGCAATGCCTCGGTCCCCGGTTGAAATATTCCTGTGGATATTACCCGCGCGGTGACGAAACGCTGGCCCAGGCCGAGGAAAGCATGCTGGCCTTGACTGCCGAACGGGCCCGCCTCGCCGACGGAATGGACATCCTCGAACTTGGGTGCGGCTGGGGCTCGCTGACCCTCTGGATGGGGGAGAAATATCCCGGCGCCCACGTCACGGCCGTCTCCCACTCGCGCACCCAGCGGGAACATATCACCTCCGAGGCTCGCCGCCGCGGATTGATCAATGTCACGGTCATCACCTGCGACATGAACGAATTTGACGTCGCAGGGGGCCAGTTCGACCGGGTGATATCCGTCGAGATGTTCGAGCACATGAAGAACTGGCCGCGCCTGATGGCGAACATCGCGCGCTGGTTGAAACCGGACGGCTTTTTCTTCGCCCATGTGTTCGTGCATGCGCGCTTCGCCTATCATTTCATCGTGCGCGACGAAACCGACTGGATGAGCAGATATTTCTTCACCGGCGGTCTGATGCCGGCGCACGGCCTTTTCGGGCAGTTTCAGGACGACCTGAAGCTGGTCGAGGAATGGAAGGTTAATGGCATCCACTATGCCCGGACCGCCGAGCACTGGTTGCAGAACATGGATTCCCACCGCGCGGAGATTCTGCCGTTGCTGGCCCAGACCTATGGAGCGAGGCAGGCCGTGAAGTGGTGGGCCTACTGGCGCGTGTTCTACCTCGCCTGCGCCGAGCTCTGGTGGTTCCGCGGCGGCGAGGAATGGCACGTCAGCCACTACCTTTTTCGCAAACCTTGAACCGTCCCCTGTTCCTCCTTTCGGGCATGCTCGTGCTCGCCGTCGGCCTGCACGCGGCCGACGCGGACGCGCTGGTGCGGGCGGCCTTGACAGCGGAAGCGAAGGTGGATTGCGCGGCCGCGCTGAAGCTTTTCCTAGAAGCCAACGCCGCTCGGCCCAACGACGCTTTCGTCCTCCAGAAGATCGCGCGACAGTATTCCGACCTCGTGGCCGACCAGCAGGCGATCACGGACCAACAGCACTACGCCCGCACGGCGCTGGCCTATGCCCAGCGCGCCGTGGCCCTAAACCCGGCGAATGCCATCAATGTCCTCTCGCTGGCGGTCTGCCACGGGAAGCTCGCCCTCTGCGGCAGCACCCGGGAAAAGGTGCAGTATTCACGCCTGGTGCACGAGGAGACGGAACGCGCCCTGGCCCTCGATCCAAACTATGCGTGGGCCCATCACGTACTCGGCCGGTGGAACTACGAGGTGGCGTCCCTGGGCGTGGCTTCGCGCTTCATCGTGCAGCTGGTCTATGGGGGATTGCCCACGGCTTCTTTTGACGAGGGCATCGGGGAGCTGCAGCGGGCCACCGAGCTCGAACCCGGCGAGCTCAACCACTGGGTGGAGCTCGGGTTCGCCTATGCGGCGGCGGGGCGACTGGAGGAGGCCCGGCGACAATGGGAACACGGGCTCGCTATGCCCTCTCGGGCCAAGCCGGATGAGCCGGCCAAGGCCCGCGCCCGGGCGGCGCTTTCAGGGCAGCACTAGCACGATCGGCGCCGCGCAGCCGGCGGGGGGGAACTGCACGTCCGACCGGGACCACCCCGGGGAGGAAAACCCGGGCGATCGCTCAATTGGAAAGAGAACTCGTGCACCAGACCCCGACGCCGAAGACCGCGGCCCGTTTCACCGCCATGGCCGCGATGACATACAGCAACGGACAGGCCAGCGGCAACCGCAGACCGAAATTGAGGTCCATCGGCTCAAACAAAAAGCCGGACCCCGAGGTCCGGCTTCAATCAAAATCGCCGCCACCCGGCGGGGGGATCACTCCAAGGCCTGCTTCACCAGCTTCTCGTATTCCTCATGCGGCATGGCGCCAGTCTTCTTGTGCACGATGCGCCCGCCGCGGTTGATGAGGAAGGTGGTCGGGATTGCATCGACCCCGCCGAACGCCTCGACGACGCTGTCATCACCCATGACCAAGGTGTAGTCCATGGCATGCTCCTGCGCGAACTTCTTCACGTATTGGGGACTCTTGGTGTCGAGCGAGACACCGACGATTACCAAGCCGGCGGCGCCGTATTTCTTCTGCAGCTCGATGTAGCCGGGTATTTCCGAGACACACGGTCCGCACCAAGTGGCCCAAAAGTCGACCACGAGCACCTTGCCCTTGAACTGCTCCGCGCTGACCTCCTTTCCGTCGAGATCCTTGAGCTTCCATGCCGGAGCGGGCTGCGTCGCGGTCACCAGGTCCTCTGCCCGCAGGTGGCTGCCTTGAAACAAAGCGGCTCCGAAGGACAGGGCAGCGGCGAGGCCGAATAATGAAAGGTGGCGGTAACGTATCGGTGTCATGGTGGAAAAGTAACGATAAGAGATCCCAAACCCGGCCTTGTTCCCAGAAAATCAGGCATCCGGCCCGACGTCCGTCGGCTCGACGCTGAGAATGTCGATGAATTTCTTCATGGCCGGGGTCAGCACGCGCCCCTTGCGGTGCAGGATGGCCAGCGGCCGGGTGAATTCCTTCCCCTTGAACAGGATCGTGACAAGGGTGCCCTGCCGGACTTCCTGGGCCACCGTGGCCTGCGGGACGATGGCGATGCCGTGGTCAATCTCGACCGCCCGCTTCACCGTCTCGATGTTGTCGAACTCCATGACCGGCGTGATCTCGAGCTTGTAGTCGCGGAAAATCTGGTCGACCGCCTTACGGGTCGGAATGTCGGGGTCGAAGCCGATGAACTTGTGGTCGGCGATCGCCTTCATGTCCACGTCCGCGGCCTTAGCGAGCGGGTGATTCGGATGGGCGATGAGGACGAGCCGGTCGTTGCGGAACGGGATCATCTCGATCTGCCGGATCTTCTGGGGAAAAGCGACCAGGCCGAAATCGACCGAATTGTGCAGGATATCCTCGTAAACCAGGTTGGAGCGGCGGTATTCGACGCGCACGTTGACCGAGGGATAGTCGTGCAGGAATTTCTTGATGTAAGGCGGCAGCTCGTGCAGGCCGATGGAGTAGATGGTCGAGATGCGAATCGTGCCGCTGATGACCTTTTTCATCTCCTGCAGCTCGCTCTCCAACTTCTCATAAACATGCAGGATTTCCTTCGCCGCCTCGTAAATCCGCTGCCCTTCCCGCGTCAGGTTGAATTGCTTCTGGCTTCGATCAACCATCAGGGCCTTGAAGTTGCGTTCCATCGAGCGGGCCTGCTGACTTACCGCCGATTGAGTGATGCCGTTCAGTTTGGCTGCCTTGGAAAAGCTTTTGGTTTCCACCAAGTCGGCAAAGATTTTGAAGTTTTCGATTTGCATGCTTCTATATTGCTCAACGGACCATAACCATCGCTTATCATCAGGCCACCCTAAAAGCTCATCATAGAGATGTTTATCGAATACAACGTCTTCCGCGACCGTGCCGATGTCCTGTTCCATCGAATAGCTGTGCAGTGCGGGACGACCGGGAGAAGCCCCCAAGAAGTAACTCTACTGCCGGTTACGAAGACCCACCCGCCGGCAGCGGCCGACTACGCCTGGCGCTACGGCTTGGCCGCCGTCGGCGAGAACCGCGTGCAGGAGGCGGTCGAAAAACGCGCCCAAACCGCCAGCCCGGGCCTGCGCTGGGAGCTCATCGGACACTTGCAGTCCAACAAGGCGCGGCTGGCGGTGACCCATTTTGCCCGGATTCAAAGTGTCGACAGCGAAAAGCTCCTGACCGCGCTCGACCGGGCTGCCCGCGAACTCGGGAAGAAGATGCCTGTGCTGCTCCAGGTCAACGCCGGCCAGGATCCGGCGAAGTTCGGCGTCGAGCCGGCCGAGGCCCCGCGCCTGTTGGAGCTGGCGCTGGCGAAAGCCCACCTGGAGGTGGATGGCCTGATGACGATCGCCCCCCTCTCGGCCGATCCGGCGGTGGCCCGGCGCACGTTTGCCAATCTCCGGGCCATCCGAGACGATCTCGCCGCCCGTTTTGGAATGCCCTTGCGGGAGCTTTCCATGGGTATGAGCGGGGATCTTGACGCGGCGATCGCGGAGGGCAGCACGCTGGTGCGCGTCGGCAGCGCTCTCTACGGGGCCCGAGAATAGTTCCGAAAGTTCCAGCAAAATCTTTCCGGAGCGGAAACTTTCCCCGTTGCCCCGCCGGCAAAAGCCCATTGGCTGCTCTCCCGTGGAAGCGAAAAAATTTACGCCGGCGCAACGGAAAGCCCTGACCGAACTGCTGGACGATTCTGCTCCCACTGTGCGCCAGGCGCTGCTCGCTGAATTCGCCAGCCATGGCCACGAAAGCGTGGACCTGCTCCGCGAACTGGCCCGGCAGCCGAACCGCCTGCTCGCCCTGCACGCCGCCTGGTATCTGCGTGAATTGAATTTCTCCGATCCGGTCGGCGAGTTCCGCACCTTCATCCGGTCGCTCAACTACGAGCTGGAATCCGGCGCCCTGCTGCTCAGCCGCACGGTGCACCCGGATCTCGATGTCGGGGCCTGCTGCGGCCAGCTGGACATGATGGCGGCCCGCTGCCGCGAGTTGATCACCGAACCCGCCACCACCCGCGAGAAATGCCGCGTGCTGAACCGCGTCCTGTTCCATGAATATGGTCTGCACGGGAACGCGGACGACTACACCGACCCGCGGAACAGTTTCCTCGACCAGGTGCTTATCCGCCGTAAGGGGCTGCCGATTTCCCTGTCGATTGTTTACCTGCTCGTTGCGGAGCGCCTCGGGCTGCAACTGGAGGCGGTCGCCCTGCCTGGCCACTTCATGGTCGGCTGCTATGACGAAAGCGTCCCGTTCTTTATCGACCCATTCAACGCCGGCGTCCTGCTGACCGCGGGGGAGGTCTTCATTCTCTTGCGGCAGAATGGCAGCCATGCCGCCGTTTCCGACCTGGCGCCGACCCCGGTGCGCGAGGTGCTCTGCCGCTGCTGCCGCAATCTCGTCCTGCACTACACCGCGGCCAACGAGCCCGACCACGCGACGCTGTTCGCCGATTTCGTCGCGGAGTTCGAGTCCACCCACTCCCGGCACGCGCAGCCTTGAAAAATCGGGTTGGTGCCCGGCCGGGATTTAGGTTCATGTGGCCGTCAAGCCCATGACCGAACCGTCCGCGAACGCCGTGCTGACTCTCGACCACCTGACCGCGTGGTCGCACCCCGGGACCGCGCTCGCGGTGCTCGGCCACCCGATCAAGCATTCGGTGAGCCCGGCCATGCACAATGCCGCCCTCAGGGCGATGGCCCGTCACGAAGGGGATTATCTTCCTTGGCAATATTTCCGGTTCGACGTTCCCCCTGCAGATCTCCCGCGGGCCCTTTCGCTGCTCCACGCCAAGGGTTTTCATGGCCTTAACCTGACGGTGCCACACAAGGTCCTGGCCTTTGATCTGGTTGACGAGATCGACCCCGACGCGGTGGCCATCGGCGCGGTCAACACCCTCCGCCGCACGACGGACGGTTGGCGCGGCTTCAACACCGACGGCTACGGTCTGGCGGCCGCCCTGCGAGCCGACCTCGGGGTGGAACTCCCCGGGACGCCGGTTATCCTGCTCGGAGCCGGCGGCGCGGCGCGCGGCGCCGCAGTGGAGTGCCTGCGGCGTAAGTGCTCGGCACTCTGGATCGCCAACCGCACCCGCGCCCATCTTGACTCCCTGCTCGCCGCATTGCGCCCGATTGCCGGCGCCATTCCCCTTCACGGTTTTGATCCGGCCTCGCCGCCCGCCTCGCTGCCCCCGGGTGCCATCGTGATCAATGCCACCTCGGCCGGACTGAAGCCCGACGACGGAGCGCCAATCGCATTGCGCCGCCTGCCCGCCGGGCTCAGGGTCTATGACATGGTCTACAATCCACCGCATACCGCCTTGCTGCGTGATGCCGCAGCCCTGGGTCTGCCCCACGCCCATGGTCTTTCCATGTTGGTCCAACAGGGGGCACGTTCGCTGGAGATCTGGACCGGAATTCCGGCTCCGGTCCCGGTCATGCACCAGGCCGCCGTCGCCATGCTCGCCTCCCCTCGTTCATGACGGAATCGCTGCAACAAGTCGGCGCCGCCTTCCCTTGGTTTTATCCGCTCTGCGCGATATTGCTCGGCGCCTGCATCGGCAGTTTCCTCAACGTCTGCATCTACCGCATCCCCAAGGGTGAATCGGTGGTGCGACCCGGCTCCCATTGCGGCTGTGGCCAGCCCATCGCGTGGCATGACAACATTCCGGTGTTCAGCTGGCTCCTGCTCCGCGGTCGCGCCCGTTGTTGCGGTCGGCCCTTTAGCATCCGCTATCCGGCCGTCGAATTGCTAACCGCGGGGCTTTTTCTCGCGTGCTGGCTGCTGTTCCCGCCCGGCAAGGCCTTCGCCGGAGCGGTGCTGTGCTCGATCGTCATCTGTGCGATCTTCATCGATCACGATCACATGATCATTCCGGATGTCTTCACAATCGGTGGTGCAGCCGTCGGGGTACTGCTTTCGCTCGCCCTGCCCTCACTGCACGGGCAGACGCACGACTTCTTCGTGGTCGCAATCGTGCGGTCCGGCCAGGCGGCCCTGCTGGGCTTGTTTGTCGGCTCGGCCCTGGTGCTGTGGATCGCGCTGTTTGCCGAGGCGATTCTGAAGAAGGAGGCGATGGGATTCGGTGACGTAAAATACCTTGGCGCCCTCGGGGCCTTTGTCGGCTGGAAGGGCGCCGTGTTCGGCATGTTCGGCGGCGCCATGCTTGGCTGCGCTTGGTTCATCGTCGCCTACCTCTGGCAAAAGGCCACCGGCCAGTCCGCGGGCTTGCGGGCAGAAACGCCCGAGGGACAGCCCGCAGAGCTGGGCTTTGGGGTGCACGTGCCCTTCGGCCCGATGCTGGGAGTGGCGGCATTGATCTATTTCTTCGGCTTGCACCGCTGGGTGGACGCCTATTTCGCCAACCTGGCCGTCTTGTTCTAGTCTTTCCCAGGTGCGGCGGCCGGCGGCTGGAACTCCTTCGGCATCTCTCCGCTCCGGCCCTGCACCAGTAGTTTCAGCAGATACTCCATGGCCTGTTCCCGCGTCTGGTTCCGCTGCACCACGAGCTGATCCGCTCGTTTCATCAGCTGCCGTGCCATTGCCTCCGCCCGCCCGGGTGCAGCGCCCAGCTTCGCGCAAAGTCCGGTCAAATAGGACAACTCATCCACGGGGATACAGCTTGAGGGTCGGCGGTGCTCCTGCCTCCAGGCTGAAACCGGCCGCTTCGTCCAGGTTAAGCAAGTTCAGCATGGCCATCGCGACAAACCCGCCATCCAGGCGCGCGGTGGAGCGGATTTCTCCCAGCTTTCTTTCGTGCTGGAAAATCGGGGCGCCGGCCCCGGGGGGCATTCCTGTGCCCTGCACCACAAACAACCGGCGCCGCACCTGTCCCATGTTCTTCAGCCGCGCCATCACTTCCTGGCCGAGGTAGCAGCCCTTGGTGTAGGAGATTGCCTCGTCTTCGAGCCGGCCTTCGTTCGGCAGGTCGCCCGGACCTATGTCCTGCGGAATCGACGGGATCCCTTGTGTAATGCGCAGGTATTCAGTCCGGTCAGTCGCGGCCTCAATTCCACCGTGAGCAAGAATTTGCTCGCGCAACTTTCCGTTCAGATCGTCCGGCCCGATTACCTCGAAATTCTCTGCCTTCGTCCGTCGCCCGGGATAAACCATCAGGTCGCCGCGTCGGACAAATCGCTCCGCCAATGGCACCGCTTGAAAAAACTGCTGCACCTCCGCCCGGCATCCCGTCCCCCACAGGGAGAGTCCGCTTGTCGTAGGAGCCACGTCCTCCAGCGCTACGTCGTCGGCCACAATAAAATCTTCCAATCGTTGTCTGAGAAGGCCCGACGGCGAAAAACCGCTCGTAACCAAGAACGACTCCTCGGCTAGTTTCAGCACGTGAGCGTCAGCCACAACCTTGCCCTTGCTGTTTAAGAAGAGACCATAGGCCACACTCCCGGCGGCTTGTCGCAAGTCATTGGAGAACTGCCCCTGCAGGTAGCTGGCGGCATCCGGCCCGCTAACCTTGATAGACGCCGCAGGGCGGTTAAAATACGCGTAGATCGTCACAAATATTATGGAATTATTAGTTCTTATCCTGTTTATGTTTAGATTGTTGTAACATAATTTGAAGATCTTATGTTGTTCTGATTGACGAGGGAATGGAACTGAGTAGACATAGGGGAGTCAAATTTAACACTTCTCCCGCCTAGCGGGAGTTTTGGGGTAACTAA
This sequence comes from uncultured Oleiharenicola sp., assembly GCA_964652485.1. Taxonomy (GTDB): domain Bacteria; phylum Verrucomicrobiota; class Verrucomicrobiia; order Opitutales; family Opitutaceae; genus Lacunisphaera. The sequence continues at coordinate 6,709 of CAZZDB010000016.1, read as the reverse complement.
GAAAGCAATGGCCGGTCGCTTAGGGGTAGGCGACCGGCCTTTTCTTTGCCCAAATCTTAGCACACAGCAAGAACTTGATCCTCTGCGTCTGACCACCCCAATCTGACCCTTCATGCAGAAGACATCCGACATCAACGTCGTTGAAACGCGCGCCCTTCCCTCTCCCGCCGAACTGTTGGCCGAGTTGCCCAAAACCGAGGCGCAGGCCGAATTCGTCACCCGGGCCCGTCGCGATATCCACCGGCTCATCTTCACCGACGACCAACGCTTTCTTCTGATCGTCGGACCGTGCTCCATCCATGATGTCGAGGCTGGCCGCGAATATGCCCGGCGGCTCGCCACCCTGGCGCGCGAGGTCAGTGACCGTGTTCTGATCGTCATGCGGGTGTATTTTGAAAAACCCCGGACCACGGTCGGCTGGAAGGGTCTCATCATGGACCCGCAGCTGGATGGGTCGCATGACATCTCCGCCGGTCTGCGCGTCGCGCGCTTGTTCCTGCGGGACGTCCTCGACCTCGGCGTCCCCACGGCCACCGAACTGCTGGATCCGATCACGCCCCAATACATCGCTGACCTCATCTGCTGGTCTGCCATCGGCGCCCGCACAGCCGAGTCGCAGACCCACCGGCAGATGGCCTCCGGTCTGTCGATGCCACTTGGTTTCAAGAACGGCACTGACGGCTCGATTGCGACCGCGATCAATGCCATCAAGGCCGCCGCCCAACCGCACACCTTTCTGGGCATCAATCTCGACGGGGCTGCCTCCGCCATCGTGACCCGCGGCAATCCCGACTGTCACACCGTCCTGCGCGGTGGCACCTCCGGCCCCAACTACTCTCCCGCCCACATCGCCCAAGCCGAACAGCTCCTCGCCAAGGCCGGGCTAACCAAGTCCATCCTGGTCGATTGTTCCCACGACAATTCCGCCAAGCAGCCGGAGCGCCAGCCCGAGGTGTTGCGTGATATCCTCCGTCAGATCGCCGCCGGCAACTCCACAATCATGGGGGCCATGATCGAGAGTAATCTCGCCGCTGGCAGCCAGCCGTTCCCGCAAACACGGGACCGGTTGCGCTACGGCGTCTCCATTACCGACGCCTGCATCGACTGGCCCACGACCGAGGCCCTGGTGCGCGAACTCCACGCCGCCCTCGCTCCCCGGTTCGCCTGATTCGATTTCCTAATAAGTCACGCCCTCCACGCCCAAAGCCGCCCCGCACCGGATTTCTTCCGTGCGCTTCGCCCGACTTCTTCGCTAATTTTTTCCCATATGAAATCCCCCATCCGTGTCGCCATCACCGGTGCCGCCGGCCAGATCGGCTATTCCCTACTCTTCCGCATTGCCTCCGGGGCGATGTTCGGACCCGACCAGCCTGTCATCCTTCAGCTGATAGAAGCCCCCGTCGAAAAAGCCCTGAAAGCGCTCGAGGGCGTGGCCATGGAGCTCGACGACTGCGCGTTTCCCCTGCTCAAGGGCATCGTTCAGACTTCCGACGCCAGTGTCGGCTTCAAGGACGCCAACTGGTGCCTGCTCGTCGGGGCCAAGCCTAGGGGCCCCGGCATGGAGCGCGCCGACCTGCTCAAGGACAACGGGAAGATTTTCATCGGTCAGGGTCAGGTCATCGACGCCGTCGCGGCCGCCGACGCGCGCGTCGCCGTTGTCGGGAATCCCGCCAACACCAACTGCATGATCGCCGCCTCCCAAGCCAAACGCCTGCCCGCCGAGCGCTTCACCGCCATGGTCCGGCTGGACCAGAACCGCGCCCAGACGCAGCTCGCCCAAAAGGCCGGCGTCGACCTCACATCCGTCCATAACATCTTCATCTACGGCAACCACAGCCCAACCATGTTCCCTGCCTTCGCCCACGCTACGATCAACGGCAAGCCGGTCCCTTCGGTCATTACCGACATGGCCTGGCTGCAGGGCTCGTTCTGCGAAACCGTCGGCAAACGCGGCGCCGCCGTCATCGCTGCGCGCGGCCTTTCCTCCGCCGCCTCCGCCGCCAACGCCTTGGTCGACCACGTCCGCTCTCTCGTCACTCCGGGCGCGATCCATTCTGTCGCCGTCAAGAGCGAGGGCCGTTATGGTTTCGACGCCAATGTCTGGGCAGGTATGCCCGTGCGCACCACCACGCCCGGCAGCTACGAGGTCGTCACGGGCTACGCGATGGACGACTTTGCGCAGGCCAAGATCGCTGCCACCAACAAGGAACTCGCTGAGGAACGCGCCTTCGTGGCCGACATGATCAAGTGACCCATCGCGGCGTCCCACGCCACGCTCCCGTCCAAAACAAAACGGCGTCCGGATCGGATCGCCGTTTTCCTTTTCCCGGCACCTCTGTTGCGAATGGTCAGGCCGCCATGACCGGCGGCGCCGGCTTGTCGCCCAGTTTCTTGAAGAGACTGATCAGACCCATGACGATGAGCACCGGAATCCAGATGGGCGACAGCGCGACCGCGAGGGCAATGCCCACCGCCAGCAACAGCGCCACCAATGTCAGGCCGACCCCTCCGAGGATGGCGGCCAGCAGCAGGCCCGCGAACGCACCGAGCAGGATCACCGGGAGAAACTTGAGGGCGAGAAGCGACAGCACGACGATCAGGAAGATTTTGAGGAACGTGTTCATACCTCATGAACACACTGCCCCGAGAAAAGTTGCAGCCGGCGCCAACTCCTTGTTCAACAACCGCACTTGCCCGCCTCCGCTCCCATCCCCGTCGTCTGTGCCCTGATCGAACGCGACGGCTGCGTGCTGCTCGCCCAGCGCCCGGCCCACAAGCATCTTCCCCTGAAATGGGAGTTTCCTGGCGGCAAGGTTGAACCGGGCGAGGAACCCACCGCCGCCATCGTGCGGGAAATCCGGGAGGAACTCGGCTGTGTCATCGTCATCACCCGATCGCTGCCCGTTTTCCTTCACGACTACCAGACCGTCATCATCGAGATGATTCCTTTTGTCTGTAGTCTGGCCGCCGGTTCACTCGAGCCCCATGCTCACGAGCATCTGGCCTTGGATTGGGTCGAGCCGGCCCGGCTCACGAGCTTCGATCTGGCCGCCGCCGATCTGCCGGCGGTTCAATCGTATCGCGGGGCCTGATCAGCCCTGATGGTAAACGTATCTCCTCTTTTCACCGCCGGGAGTAAGAGGCGGGTAAAAGTCCGCCCGCCTCTCACTCCCGCCTCGGTCCACCCATCGGAATTTCGTAATATGTGGATTGTCCGCTCTTCCCATGGGTCGTTCACCACCAGCCTTCCTCTCTCCCGTGCAGACCGCCCTCGTGGCGCTCATGCTGCTGGTGCTGCCGGCGTGCCAGCAAGCGGATGACGGTTTCGATGTTCCGGCGGTCTCCGTCAGGACCGCGGACGACCGGCGTGAGTCACTGGAGGCCCTGAAGGCCGCGTGGTATTCGCGCCCCGCGCAAAGCTCGCCGCAAAACGAGCGCTCGGAAAGATTCTTCCTCAACCGTCTGGGTTCCTTCGTGCAACGCACCAGGGGCCAGGAGATTTATGGCACCGCCTGTGGCCTGTGGAACACCTGTGTGCGCGACCATGCCGCCCGCTATAGGGATTCCGCGGCCGGTTCCGGCCAGTAATGAACGCCCCCGCCCTCTTCCGCCGAAGGCCCTGCCCGCCGCGTTCCGTCCCGATCTCAAGGCGTGAAGAAGACCTGCACGCAGAAGAGATTGTCCACGCCCATCAGGCTTACGGTCGGCTGCACGCTGCAACCGAGGTAAAGCAACGCGGGGTTGGCCAGATTCTCCCGATGGCCGGGTGAATTCATCCAGGCTTTCACCACCTCCTCCGCAAAGCCGCGATATGTGGCCGGCTGGAGATCCGCGTGTGTCTGCGGGTGCACGAAGTGCCGCTGTCCGGCCCGCATCTCCACCCCGACCCCGAGGCTTGAATCAATGGCAAACACGGAAAGCAGCGCGATGTTTTCCGCCACTCGGCCCGGACTGATTCCCACGAAGCGCACGCGCTCCCGCGGCGTTCCGATCGATAGAAATGGATTGGAGTGGCTGGGCGGCTGATAGACTCTGCCGACCGCGGCCTCCAGGTCCGCGGCTTCAGTGAGTCTTGGCCACGGGCGGAACGCCCGCAATCCCAGTTCCTGGCGCACCCGGTTCGTCTCGTGGAAAATCGCCGCGGCCATGAGTCTCCGATCGAACGCCGCCACGTCGATCCGGGCATCCAAAGCGGGCTGTGCCCAGAAGCCCGTGGCGACCTCTTCCGCCTGTCGGGCCGACGCGCCGGAGGTAAGAAGTGCGACCAAACAGAGACTCTTCAACACGGGCACGCCTACACAGGAGAAAATTGTCCCCCGGAAGGCTACTCTTTTCCGAAGCCTGAAGCCGAACCTAGACAATTCCACGCTCGATCCACTGGTGGTCGCCGGCAATGACCTGTTGCGCCAGATCGTAGCCGTGCTGGTCGGCATTGCGCCTGATGCCATCGAAATTCTGTCGGATACGCATCAGCGCCTGCGCATGGAAATCGTCCACGAGCATGAACAGCTTCGCTTCCGTCTCGCCCTGCTGGAGCAGCCTTTGCGCAAAGGCGCACGCCGCGGCGATGGCGAACAGGTCGGCGCCGATGTCGGCGAACCGGCCGAGCAGCACCTGGCGTTTCTCCAGCTTCGGGCCGAACTTCACCATCTGGTGGAACAGGGTCCGGGCCAGCCGGCGGCTGAGCGCGGCGACCTCGCTCAGGTAGGCGGCCAGATGCGGGTGCATATCCGCGGGCGCCCGTCCGCCGAAGGGCAGCCATTGCTTCGGATACCACCAAAGGTAGAAGCCCGCGGCGCCGAGGGCGCTCTTGATGCGCTCGCCCCACGGGCGTTCGGAGTTGAGCGCGACACCCGCGACCTTCAGGTGCGGATCGAGCGCCTCCCGCATGATGAAGAGCCGCATGATCTCGGAGGAGCCCTCGAAGATCATCGCGACGCGGTTGTCGCGCATCATCCGTTCGACCGGGTAGGGTTTCTCCCCGCGCGCGAGCAGCGACTGTACGTTTTCGTAGCCCCGGCCGCCCCGCAGCTGCATCAGCTCGTCGAGGCACATCCAGGCCTTCTCCGTGCCCCACAGCTTGCACATCGAGGCCTCGAGGCGGATGTCGGCGCGCTTGTCGCGGTCCACGATGCCCGAGGTGGTGATGAGCATTGCCTCCATGGCGAACGCGTGCGCGGCAATGCGGCGGATTTTCTCCGCCACAGCCGCGTGTTGCCCGACCGGCACCCCCCATTGGATGCGCTCCGCGCCCCACTCGCGGGCGATCTGCACGGCGCGTTTGCTCACGCCGATGGACGAGGCGGGGATGGAAAGGCGGCCGGAGTTCAAGGTGCTCAGCGCCACCTTCAGGCCGCGCCCCACCCCGCCCACCACCCGGTCCTTTGACACCCGGACATCTGTGAAGCGGATAACGCCGTTGTACAGCGCGTGCAGGCCCATGAACTGGCAGCGATGCACCACCTCGACGCCGGGAGTCTTGGTTTCGACGACAAAGGTCGTGATCTGCGTGCGGGGTTTGCCGTCGACCATCTTCGGCGGCGTCTTGCACGCGACGATCAGCAGACCGGCCCGCGTGCCGTTGGAGCACCAGAGTTTTTCCCCGTTGATGACGAAATCATCCCCGTCGGGCCTCGCCTCGGTGGTCAACCGGGCCGGGTCCGAGCCGACGCCGGCCTCCGTAAGCGCGAAGGCGGACAGTTCCCCACCCGCGGCGCGCGGCAGGAATTCCATTTTTTGCTCCTCGGTGCCGAAGAGCAGGATCGGCTGGGCCACGCCGATGGACTGGTGCACCGAGAGGTGCGCGAAAGTGTTCCCGCAGTGGCTCGCCATGAGCAGGCAGGCCCGGCAGTAGGTCGTCTGGGAGAAACCGAGGCCACCGTATTTCTGCGGGATCTTGATGCCGTAGGCGCCCAGCTTGATGAAACCCTGTCGCACCTCCTCCGGAATCTCGCCTGTGCGGTCGATGAGGTCGGCATCGACCTTCTCGCGGAGAAACGCCGCAAGGTCGGCGATAAATTTATCCGCCCGCGGTTTTTCCCCCGCGTCGATCTCGGGAATGGGGTGAAGCTTCCCGGGTGTCCACCGGCCCATGAAAAGGTTGGCGACAAAGCTGATGTCCTCGGTTGATTCGCGCGCGGCCTCGGTGACCTGGAGCGCGGCACGCTGGCCGGCATTCATCTTCGACATGTCGATGACGGACCGGTCCTCGTCGAGTTTCGGCTTCGCCGGGGGCGGAGTGGCAGCGGTGGACATGATTCAAGGCCGCGCGGGAGCCGCGGCTGCGGGGTTGGTTGCCCCAAGTCAACCCCGGCCGGTCCCGTCCGTCAACTGGCGGGGTGGCCCGGAATCGCATTTAACCCTTTGGAAGTAAGTTCTCTGTCCGGCGCAGCATCGCGCCGCTTGCATTCGTCCGCTGATGTGGCACGTTTGCCCTCCCACGTTCTTTGACGGTGTGCTCGGCAAATGGTCTACGCTACTACCCGCTTTACGGGGGTGTTCCGGATTCGACCCTTGGTTGGAGCGCGCAGCTGCCTGTCGAGAGCGAAGGACTCTCGTGAATCCCCCTTCAAAACAAACAAACGGCACATTCGAAGAAATGCCTCTGGCTGCTTAACGTAGCCACGTTTTCACCCTGACACCTGCTAGGGGATGGGAACGTCGACAGCAGGAATAACGGTGACGGCCGTCGTGACGTCACCGCGGTATC
>CAZZDB010000015.1:0-32788 GCA_964652485.1 uncultured Oleiharenicola sp. | reverse complement strand
CGCCGCGATCGCGCAGGAGGTCGCCCTCGCCAGCGAGGTCCAGAAACTCCAGCGTCTAGCCGAACACACCGCACTGCTTGGGGAAATCGGCCAGCCGACCGCGCGGGCCACCGACCTCAACCCATTGCTGACCGAGCTCGCCACCGCCCGGGGCCTGACCACACGCTTCTCGGAAGAGGCGCTCATCTTCAATATCGACCCCATTTTGATGCGGTTCGCCTTCGACGCTATCATGGACGCCCTGGTCGCCAATCGGCCCGACGAAGGAGCCAGCAACCTCATCCTCACCCTGCGCACCGTCGGCGGCGAAGGCAGCGCCCAGCGCATGGCGGTCGTCACCTTCGAAGGCAAACGCCTCGAACTCGACGGCACCCTTCCGCTTCCTGAACCCGGCACGACGCCCAACCAGGGCCGCCTCTCGGTCTTCCTCGCCCGCGAAATCCTCCGCCTCCACGGCGGCACGCTTCAGGCCGGCCCGGGCATCAAGGGCACGGACATCCAGATCTCGTTCGGCTCGCTGCGCTCGGTGCCGACGTGAGCGGCTGGCGGGGGTGCCCTCGCCCGTTTTTTTGCGACCGGTTGCACGCTTGCGCGCAACGCATCCCCTCGCTTCACTCCCTCGGTCATGGATATTGTCGTCGCCCTGCTTTCCCTCGCCGTCGGCGCCGTCTCGGGCTGGTTCATCGCCCAGTCCCGCTCCGCGGCGCTGGCCGAGCGCGCCCGCCTCGCCACCGAGCAGCTGGCGAAAACCGAGACCGAGCTAACCGCCCTCCGTGCCCGCGCCACCGAGCTTGAAACCGAGCGGGGCGCGCTCAAGGAAGCCCAGGCTAGGTTGCTCGAGTCCTTCAAGGCCCTCTCCGCCGACGCCCTTCGCTCCAACAACCAGTCGTTCCTCGAACTCGCCCGCGAGACCTTCGGCAAGCTCCACCAGCAGTCCGCCGACGAGCTCGGCAAACGCCAGCAGGCTATCGACTCCATGGTCAAGCCGCTCAAGGAGTCGCTCGAGAAGGTCGATGCCAAGATCGGCGAGATCGAAAAGGCCCGCGCCAGCGCCTACGGCCAGCTCTCGGAGCAATTGAAGTCCCTCGGCACCGCGCAGACGTCCCTCCAGGCCGAGGCGGCCAAGCTCACCACCGCCCTCCGCTCCACAACGACGGCCGGCACCTGGGGTGAGCTCCAGCTCCGCCGCGTCGTTGAGATGTCCGGCATGAGTTCCTATTGCGATTTCACGGAGCAGCAGTCCTCCGGCGGTTTCCGGCCCGACTTGGTCGTCCGCCTGCCCGGCGGCCAGCAGATCGTCATCGACGCCAAGGCACCGAACGACGCCTACCGCGAGGCCGTCAACGCCTCCGACGATGCCGTGCGCACGGCCAAGCTCGCCGAGCATGCGGCCAAGGTCCGCAGCCACATCGACGGCCTCGGCGCCAAGGACTACTGGGCGCAGTTCCAGCCTTCGCCGGAGTTTGTCGTGCTCTTCCTGCCTGGTGACCAGTTCCTCTCTGGTGCGCTCCAAGGCGACTCGTCGCTCATCGACCGCGCCATTGCCAAGAAGGTTCTTCTCGCCACGCCGGCCACGCTCATCGCCCTGCTCAAGGCCGCCGCCTACGGCTGGCGTCAGGAGGATATCTCGAAGAATGCCCAGATCATCGCCGACCTCGGCCGTCAGCTCTACGATCGTATTTCCGGTTTCGCTGATCACCTTGACAAGGTCGGGCGCGGCTTGGAAACGGCCAGCAAGTCCTACAACGCCGCCGTCGGCGCCTTCGAAGGCACGTTGTTGCCGGGCGCACGCAAGTTCGCCGAGCTCGGTGCGAAGGGCGCAAAAGACCTTCCCGACCCCGGCCCGGTCGAAACCGCGCCGCGGGACGTTCTCAAGCGCGCCTGATTGCCCGTGCGTGAATCGTCGTCCATTGAAGGCATCTGGGTGCCCGTCTATGCCGAGCACGAAGGCGAGGAGGCGCCCAAGATGATGCTGGAGAAGATGGAGATCGAGTTGACGGGCGGCGAATACGCCGTTCGCTTCGGCGGCATCACCGCCGACCAAGGCACCTATTCCGTCGACACCGATGGAATCACGCTTGTCGGCGTGGCGGGCCCCAACGCCGGACGAACCATCCCGTGCATCTTCAAGTTTTCCGGCGACGCGCTCTCCATCTGCTATGGCCTCGGGGGCGTTCGTCCGCCAGTCTATGCGGCGGGCAAGGGCGAGCAGTTCTATCTCGCCAATTACCGGCGCAAATCCACGTAACAGCCTCTCGCGGCTTGCCGGCCCGGCTTCCCCGGCCTTTGCTGGATCCATGCCCCGAGTCACCGGCCTGTTTATCTACCCCGTAAAATCCCTGCGGGGCTATGCGGTGCCGGCGGCGGAGATCGACGAACTCGGCTTGGTCGGCGACCGCCGCTTCCTCGTGGTTGATGCCGCGGGTAGATTCCTGACCCAACGCGCCGTGCCCCGGATGGCGTGTGTCGATGCCCGGCTGTCCGCCACCGCCCTCGTCTTGTCGACCGAAAGCGCAGACCCAATGTCGGTCCCCACTGCCTCGGACCCGGGTGCACCGCTCCGCCCGGTCAGCGTCTGGAAAAGCGAGGGACTGCTGGCCGAGGATTGTGGCGGAACGGTGTCGGCTTGGCTCAGCGATTTTCTCGGGCTCAAATGCCACCTCGTGCGCATCGGCCCGCGGTTCTCCCGCCCCGTGCTCAAAGCCTCCGCCCGAGCCGGCGACTTGGTCACCTTTGCCGACGCCTATCCGTTTCTCATCATCAGCGAGGCCTCGCTGGCCGACCTGAACGACCGCATCCAGGAAAACCACGGCGAACCAGTGCCGATGGATCGTTTCCGACCGAACATCGTGGTCGATGGTTGCGATGCCTACACCGAGGACACCTGGGCACGCATCCGGATCGGCGATGCGATATTCCGCAACGGCGGCCCTTGTGCGCGCTGCATCATCACGACCACGGACCAGATTACCGGCGAACGCGGCAAGGAGCCGCTCAAGACCTTGGCCACTTTCCGGCGCGCCCCGGCTGACCCGACCGACGTCAACTTCGGCACCAACCTCATTCACGAGACCAAGCGGAGTTCGATCCGGGTCGGCGCGGAGGTCGTGAGCTGCCCGGCCTAAGCTTCCCCAACGCCATGGAGTTCTTCCAAGAGATCGTCAGCAAGGAAGTCATGCTACCCTTTGGGGTGTCGGTATGCTTTGTCGGGATCATACTCCGCGGCTTTGTGCGCGGTAACCGGCGCGCCGCGGCCCTTCGTCGGCAGGAGTGGCTTGCAACCCGGAAACGTGGCGAGCCCGACCCAACTGCCAAGGACACTACATGGCTCGACAAGAATCTCTCCACCGTAGCCAATACGACGGCCATCGTCGGCTTGGTCATTGCTCTCGTTGCGCTTTTCCGGACTTGAACCCGATCAGTCTTCGTAGCCGCCGCGCCGCGTCTGCCTGATTTTCGCCCGGTGCTTTTTGGCCTCGGTCATCCGTGCCTTCTGGCCGCGGGATTTCTGGCGCTTCCGCCGGCGGGCGAGCTCGCGGGCAGCCTGGGCCTCGTTGGCCGATTCGGCGCGACGCCATTCCAGTTTTTCCGCCAGTTCGGTCCAGGCGAGCAGGTGATTGACGCGCTGGCTGCGCACCTCCACGCCGGTCGGCCGGTGCTGGAGCCAGACCGTGGACGAGGTTTTTTTCAACCATTGGCAAATTCCATCTGTGCCAAGTTTCGTCGAACCAAACCTAGTGATAGTCTAGAAACATGCCGATCATCGACACTTGCCCCCACCGTCCGCTCCCATGAAGGATACGTTCCGCACAAAAGGGATCATTTGATTTCCGACCCGCCTTAACCATCCCGCCCCCTCCGCCACCACCCTTTAATCGCGGCACAATCCATTCGGACCCACGCAATGCCGCCCGAGCGCGAAGGGCAAAGAAAAAGGCCGGCCGCCGGATTTTTGCATCCAAACGGTCCGCCGCGGACACTCACTCCTGAAACCCGCTCCATCCCATGACATCCTTGCTCTCCCCTGCCGTTGCTTTGTCCGGCCTGACCGCTATCAACAGGCTAACCCTCCTTGCCATGAACCTCCCGCACTTCGCCCTGCTCGACCTCTCGCCCGGCCAGATCATCGCCCTTGTCGCTATCATCGGGGGCTGCTGCATCGGCGTGCTCGTCCCGATCTTCGCCATGTATTTCCACCATCGCCGGCAGCAGCTCTTGCATGAGACGGCCCGCTTTGCCCTCGAAAAAGGCCAGCCGATGCCCGCCCTGCCCGGGCTGGCGGAAGACGCACGGCCCGCCGCCGTGCAGCAGAACGAGGACTGCCAAAACGACCTGCGCGGCGGCCTCGTCTTGATGGGTGTGGGTTTCGGCCTCTATCTCTTCTTCCTCACCCTCGGCGCCTCCAGCCTTCGCTTTGTCGGAGCCATCCCCGGTTTCATCGGTGTGGCCCTGCTCCTTACCGCCTGGCTGAACCGGCGGCAAAAAAATTCCCCGCCCGCCGACCGGCCGCCGCAATCGTGAGTCTGTCCGACCCCGAGTTGATCGCCCGCGCGGTCACGGCGGACGACCGTGCGGCCTTCGGTGAACTGGTGCTGCGCCACCAGTCGGCCGTGCGCCACTTTCTGCGGCACCTGTCCCACGGCGACACCGCGCTCGCCGACGACCTCGCGCAGGATACGTTCATCCAGGCCCACCGCTGCCTGGCGCGCTATCGTGGCGACGCCGCCTTCGCCACCTGGCTGCTCGGCATCGCGCACAACCACTGGCGCAACGCCCGGCGCCGACTGCGCAGCGTGCCGCTCGAAGCCGGGCACTTGGAAACACTCGAACCGGTCCCTGCTTCGGTGTCGTCCAGCGAGCTGAAGGCGGACCTGGCCAAGGCCCTGCATCAGCTTGCACCCGAGGAGCAGACCGCCCTGCACCTCACCTACCAGCAGGGACTTTCCCACGGTGAAATCGCGACCCTGCTCGACTGGCCGCTCGGCACCGTCAAAAGCCATCTCACCCGCAGCAAGGCAAAACTCCGCCGTCTCCTCGCGCCATGGAATCCACAGACTTGAAGAACGATTCACCCGATGACGCGCAGCTTGATGCCTGGCTGCACAACAACGCCGCGGCCGCGCCCCTGCGCGACGATGGTTTTAGCCACCGCGTGCTTGCCGCCCTGCCCGCCGCGGCCGCGCAAAGCGCCGGCCGCCGTCGCCTGTTTTGCCTGATCGGCGCCCTCGCCGGGACGACCGTGGCGCTGCTGGCCGGCGGCGACTGGTCGGGCGCGCCCGACAATCTCGCCGCCGCCGCGCCGCCGCTGGTTTACGCACTGAGTCAGGTCAACCATCCGGCCGCGCTCTGCGCCCTGGCGATCGCCAGCGCCTCCGTCCTCTATGCGCTGCGGCGCAGCCTGGGGTCGCTGGCGGGAAATTAAGGCGTGTCTTCAAAACCCATGAGTGAGCCAATCCATGACGGCGGCAAGTTGAATGAAGTCGAGGAAGGTGCTGGCGAGTTTGCCGTAACGAGTGCTGATACGGCGAGGGGCTTTGATGCGGCAGAAGAAGTTCTCAATTTGGTGCCGGCGCTTGTAGTAACCACGACGGAAGCGAGCTGGGTGCCGTCGGCCGCGTTTCGGCGGGAGGCAGCAGCGGGCCCGCTGGGCGCGCAATCCGGTGCGGAAGATGTCGGAGTCAAAGCCCTTCTCGGCCACGACTCGGCGGTGCCGCACGCAGGCCAACACCGGGATCCCGGCATGCCGGTCGTGCTGTTGGCCGGGGGCGAGACTGACCGCGAAGACGCGCCCGAGCATCTACGACCGCCGAGAGCTTGGCGTTCAGGCCGCCTTTGGTGCGGCCCATCGCCTGCACGGCCTGACCACCTCGGGGATTGGCTCCCTGCTGATGCAATTTTATATGGTAGCAGTCCAGGTGCCGTAGTTCCACTTCGGCCCCACTGGTCAGGATCGTGAGCATCCGGGCAAACAGCCCGCCGTGGCACCAGCGGCGGTAACGTGTATAGACCGACTTCCAAGGTCCGTAGCACGCCGGCAGATCACGCCACGGCACACCCGTGCGCAGGACGAAAAGCATCGCACTGAGCATCACCCGGTCGTCTTTGGGCGGCCGACCTCGGCCAGGCACTGTGCAATTGCGCCCTCGCCGCGTTTTTCGCGCCGCATCAGATCGATTTTTTTAGCCGCTCCCATTGCGGCTCGGGGATCAACTGCCGATCTGTATAATCCATGCGCCCACTCCGACTCGCCCGTCGTTACGTAACAAAGCGGCGCTACTGCGCCCGCTTGATAACCTGAAGGTCGTTAGCCCCAAATCGAACCACGTTCCGACACCCCAAAGACAGGCTAATCCGCTTCTGTCCGACCTCGGCGAGCCTTGATGCCAGCGCGATGCTTCTTCGATTCGATCATCCGGTTCTTCTGGCCCCGGCTCTTTTGACGGTTTCGGCGGCGACTTTGCTCTCGCTCATCCTTGCGCTTTGCCAGCTCTGCCCGTTGCCGCTCTTCCAATTTCGCACAAAGCTCAGCCCAAGCTAGCAGCCGATTGACCGACTGCGACCGTTCACGCTGGCACCGGACTTCGATACCCGTGGGACGGTGCCGGAGCCAAACGCTGGAGCTGGTCTTTTGCAGCTTCTGCCCTCCCCGGCCTGACCCGATGACGAATCGCTCGTCTACTTCGGCAGCCCTCAATCCAAGTGCAGTCAGCCTGATGTCAAAGTCCCGATTCATATGGTCGGCCCAGCCATTGCGGAGACTGTGGGAATTAACTTGAATATGTTGATCTTCTGTCCCCCCCGCCCCGGCCCCGCGTACAAAGCGCTCCTCCACCTCCTCCGGGCGCACGCCTAGGGAGACAAATCGCGCCCGCAGCGACGCTTCGACGATATCGGGAAAATCGGCCATGTTTTCGCTTCCCGCATGAAACCAAAGCCGGTCTCCACAGTCAAACCAACCCCCACCCGTGGAGGCTGGCCGCGCTCCGTATGCGGCTTGCCCCTCGGCACTTGTCCGCCCTTACTTCGGGTTCATTACTTTCCCTATGATTACCGGTCCCTCCTGGTCCCAGAAACTACGCACTGAAATCGGCAAGGCCGTCATCGGTCAGGAAGCCGTCGTTGAACGCATGTTGGTCGCCCTGCTGGCCAACGGTCACGTCCTCCTCGAGGGAATGCCGGGCTTGGCCAAGACCCTCCTGATCAAGTCCCTCGGTTCGGCCCTGGGTGTCCAGTTCGAGCGCATCCAGTTCACCCCCGACCTGCTGCCGAGCGACGTCGTCGGCACCATGATCTTCTCGCCCAAGGACGGAGGGTTCACCACGCACAAGGGGCCGATTTTTGCCAATCTCGTGCTGGCCGACGAAATCAACCGCGCTCCCGCCAAGGTCCAGTCCGCCCTCCTCGAGGCCATGCAGGAACGCCAGGTCACCATCGGCGGCAACTCCCACAAGCTTCCGCGTCCTTTCTTCGTGATGGCGACGCAAAACCCGGTCGAGCAGGAAGGCACCTATCCACTTCCCGAGGCCCAGACCGACCGCTTCCTGTTCAAGCTGCTGGTCGATTACCCGTCCGCCCCGGAGGAGGCCTCGATGATGGAGATGTGGGGCCAGGTCACCAGCCAGCCCGAGGTCTGCGCCGTCTCCAGCGGCGACGAGTTGCTCGAGCTCCGCACGCAGGTCGATGCGATCCATGTATCGCCGGCCGTGAAGGCCTACATTCTCGCCCTCGTCCGCGGTTCCCGCGACCTCGCCGCGCAGGCGGAGTCCACCACCGCCGGCGCCAAGCGCCTCCTCAACTTCGGCGCCTCGCCTCGCGCTTCGCTGGCCCTCTTCCAGGCGGGTCGTTCCCTCGCCTGGCTCCGGGGCGGCGACTACCTCTCGCCCGCCCTCGTGCAGGAAATCTTCCACGATGCCCTCCGCCACCGTGTCGGCCTCACTTACGAAGCCGAGGCCGAGGGCCTCACGTCCGACAAAATCCTCGACCAGGTGCTGATCCGTACGCCCGTCCCGGCCAAGGTCTGATCTCCCCTCACGGTAGGGCGAGTCGTCCCGACGAGCCGCGGCTTATCCGGAGGATGCGCCCTACCAAATAACCCGCTAGCATGCCCGCTCCCACCCAAACGCCCGCCTCGCTGGTCACCTCCCAGCTTGCGCTGCTGAAGCAGCTCGAGTGGCGCGTGCGGCATGCCGTGGAAAACGTGCTCAGCGGCGAATACCGCTCCGCTTTCCGCGGTCGCGGCATGGAGTTCGACCAGGTCGTCAAGTACACCTACGGCGACGACATCCGCGACATCGATTGGAACGTCACCGCGCGCCTAGGTGAGCCCTATCGCAAGAAATTTATCGAGGAACGCGAAGTCTCCCTGCTGCTCGTGTTCGAGGATAGCGTCAGCCTGCAGTTCGGCTCCGGTGCCCAATCCAAGCGCGAAGCGCTGATGGAACTGGCCGGGTTGGTCATGATGCTCGGTGCGGTCAACCGCGACCGCGTCGGCTTCCTCCATGCCTCGGAAAACGGCTACGTGCTCAAGGAACCCGTCCGGGGGCGGGGCCAGATTCTTCATGCGGCGGCCCAGCTGCTGGGACAGCCGGCGCCTGCCTTGGAAGCCCAAGGCTCCGAGCTCCCGGCTCCCGGCTCTGACTACATCCCCTGGCAACTCCTCGCCCGCGCCGCCCCGCGCCACAGCATCATGATCTGGCTCGGTGATTTCCCTCCCCGGGTCGCACCCGAGGGTTGGACCGTGCTCGCGCGTCGCTATCAGACCATGGGGTTCCGCGTCGACGATCCGTGGGATCGCGAGCTGCCCTTCGACCGCACGCTTACCACCTACGACCCCGTCGCTGGCCGGCTCGTCACCCTCAACGGCGCCTCCTCCGCCCAGCGCGCCGCCCACGCCGAATGGGTCAAGCTGCGCGAATCGTCCTTTCGCGACCTCTTTCCCGCACCCCTGAGCCGGCTCGCCGTCTGCACCGACGAGGAACGGCTCGAGGCCCTCGTCCGCTTTTTCCACGCCCGCATGGCCGCGGGCAACCGCCGCTGATGCCATGAAGGACTACGCCCTGCACGACCCGCTCTGGTTGCTGGCCCTGCTGCTGATCCCCCTGCTCATCTGGGTCCGCGGCCGCCGGGGCGCCCCGGTGCTCATCGTGCCCTATGCCGCCGCGTGGCACCGGCCCTCGATCCTCCCAACCTCGCGCTGGCCGGCCGTGCTCGCCATGTCCGGCCTCGTGCTGCTCATTATCGCTCTCGCCCGCCCCCAGATCGTCGAGGACAAGCGCGAGGTGAAGCAGCAAGGCTACGACCTGATGCTCGCCATCGACCTCTCCGGCTCGATGCTCGCCGAGGATTACGAGCGTGACGGCGAGCGCATCAACCGCCTCCAAGCCATCAAGCCCGTCATCCAGGCCTTCATCAACCAGCGGACCAGCGACCGCATCGGCCTCGTGGTCTTCGCCGGCCGCGCCTACACCCTCGCCCCGCTCACGTTCGACCACGACTGGCTCGCCCGCCAGGTCGAACGCCTGAAGATCAACATGGTCGGGTTTGAGGACGGCACGGCCATCGGCGACGGGCTGGGCATCGCGCTCACCCGGCTCGAGCAAGCCGCGCGCGAGGAACACAACAAGCGCAAGGGTGCGTTCGTGGTCCTGCTCACCGATGGCGCCAACAACCGCGGGGTGCTTACGCCCGAGCAGGCGACTGAGATCGCCAAGGCCCGCGGTGTGCCGGTCTACACCATGGGCGCCGGACGCGATGGCCTCGTGCCGATGCCCGTGTTCGATGACACCGGCAAGAAGATCGGCTACCGCCGGGCCATCGCTGATCTGGACGAGAACGCCCTGCGCGTGATCGCCGACGCCACCGGAGCCAAATTCTTCCGCGTCGCCGAGTCCGACACCATCGAGAAAGCCTTTGCCGCCATCGACCAGGCACAGAAGATCGAATTCCAGGCGAAATCCTACCTGCTCACCATGGAGCTGTTCCACTGGTTCGTCATCCCCGGCGGCGCGCTGCTGTTCCTCGGCGCCTTGACCGCCCTGCCGCCGCAACTGCCCTTCCGGCGCAAACGCACCTCCGCCACCGCATGATTTTCCACTCGCCCCATCTGCTCTGGCTGCTGGTGCCGCTGGTGCTCCTGTTCTCGTGGGAGCTCGCGCGGCATACAGCGCAGGCGGCGGCCACCTGGCCGAAGATCGCGCGCGCCTGGGCTGGGGCCTTCGACGTTTCGCTCGGCGCGAAGCACACCACGGCCGAGACCCGTCCGCGCATCTGGCTGTGGTTCGGTCTCGCGTTCTGCATCGTCGCCCTCGCCCGCCCGCAATGGGGCACGGTCGAGGAACAGGTCTTCGACCAGTCGCGCGAGGTGCTCATCGCCGTCGATCTATCCAAGTCGATGCTGTCGCAGGATGTGAAGCCCTCGCGGCTCGACCGCAGCAAGCTGCTCATCCAGTCACTGCTCGACGGCCTCAAGGGTGAGCGCGTCGGCCTCGTGCTGTTCTCCGGCACGGCCTTTCTGCAAAGCCCGTTGAGCGCCGACTACGAGATCCTGCGGGAGTTCCTCCCCGCCTTGAATCCCGACTACCTGCCCGAGGGCGGGACCAATTATCGCGAAATGCTCGATGCCGCCATGCAGGCGTTCGGCACCTCGACCGCCGACCGCTACCTGATCATCCTGAGCGACGGCGAAGCCACCGACGATAACTGGAAGCCCCTCATCGAGCCGCTCAAGGCCAAGGGCATCCGCGTCATCGGGCTCGGCGTCGGCACCGCGCAGGGTTCCTTCATCCCCGACAACGCCGGCGGCTTCGTCAAGGACGAGCGCGGCGCCGTCGTCCTGTCGCGACTGAACAGCTCCACGCTGCAGGAACTGGCGCAGGTGACCGGTGGGGCCTACACTGACGCCAGCTCGTGGGTCGATCTGCCCGGGCTGCTCAGGAAGACGGTCGACGCCGGCCGCAAGGGTGATTTCTCGGAGAAGAACACCGCCCGCAAGATCGAGCGATTCCAATGGTTCCTCGCCCCCGGTCTTTTGCTGCTGTTCATCAGCTACTGGGCGGAATTCCCAGTGCGACCGCGCGAACGCGCCCTGCCGCTGGGCAAGGCCCGAGCCCAGAGGCCAGAGACCACGGGAGCACGGGCCACTATCGCTACTTCTGTTGCCCTGCTTATCTTTTCTGTCTGCTGCTCACCCTCCTCCCTGCGCGGCGCCGAGGGGCCAAGCCCCGGCGACACGCTGGCCAAGCCGCTCACGACTGCTGTGGCCCGGCTGTCGGAACTGCCGGCCCTTTCGGCCAAGGACTGTTCCGAGCTGGCGCAGACCACGCTCACCTACGGCCAGAGGCTGAAATCGACCCAGCAGCAACCCTCGGAACGGGTGGTTCGTGACGCGCTGCAAGGCGTGGACCTCGGCGAGAAGCTCGATGCGAAGGCCGCCGACTGGCCCAAGCTGCGATCGGACCTCGAGGATCTGCTGAAGAAGGAGGAGCAAAAACAGGACAAGAAGGACCAAGACAAACAGAAGCAGGATCAGCGAAAGCAGCAACAACAGGACCAACAGCAGAACAAAGACCAGTCGCAACAGGAGCAGCAGAAATCCGGGCAGCAAAAATCAGACGAACAAAAGCAACAGGACCAACAACAACAGCAGAAGCAGGACGCCTTCGGCGACATGAAGGACCAAAAGGAGCCAAAGGCGGAGAAGAAGCCTCAGCCGCAGCCGGGAACCCAGAAGGTCGGCGGCCAGCAGGACAAGAAGCCCGCCGAGGGGCAGGAAGGTCCCGAACTGGCGATGCCACTCCAGAAACTCGAGCAGGTCCGCGACCAGGATTCTCCCGCCAAGCTTCAGCAAATCATGCAAGGTCAGCAACAAAAGCCCAAGACCACGGGCAAGGATTGGTAATCAATCAGTATGCGCCCGCCCAAATCACTTTTCGCTCTCGTCCTCGCGCTCCTCTTCTCCGGAAGCGGGCTGGCCCAATCCGTGCGCTGGGATCCGCCGGGTGGCCAGCTGGGCTTCAACCAGGTCTCCGATCTCTCGCTGGTGTTCGAAAATTGCGAACCGGCGGGCGAGCCCCAGTTGCCGCACGTGGACGGCCTCACGTTCGGCCGGCCGTCGCAGAGCAGCCAGACGAGCATCGTCAACTTCAAGATGTCGCAGACGTTCTCGTGGATTTTTCCGACGCGGCCGACGAAACGCGCCAATGTCTCCATCCCTTCCTTTGAAATCCAGACCGACAAGGGCACGCTCCGGGTGCCGGCCGCCAGTTACACCGTCGGCGACGCCACGGTCGGCAGTTCCGGCCTGGCAATCGATGATATCGCCTCGGCCAGATTGACGGCGCCCAAGGACACTTTCTGGGCCGGCGAGGTCTTCCCCGTGGTCTACAACCTGAACGTCGTGCGGCGCTACTTCCACTCCCTCGCCACCAACATCGAGTGGCAGCCCGCGCCACTCGTGGCCGAGGACTGGACCAAGCCTGATCCAGGCGAAACGCTCGTCCGGGGCGAACGCCGCGTGATCTCCACCCAATCGAGCCGCGCCTACGCGAAGCAGCCGGGCACCATCACGGTCAAACCGGCCAGCCAGATGGTGAACCTGATGGTCGGAAGCACCGGCTTCGGGATCTTCTCCGCCCCCACCGTCGAACAGCGGCAGGTCGACACCAACCCGCTCGAACTGACCATCAAGCCGCTGCCCCTGGCCCCGGCCGATTTCTCGAAGGCGGTCGGCGAGTTCACCTTCACCTCCAAGGTCATTCCCACAACGGCCGCGGTGGGCGAGCCCGTCACCTGGACCCTCGAGTTGAACGGTACCGGCAACTGGCCTGACATCACCGGAATGCCGCAGCGGGAGGTTTCCAACGACTTCCAGATCGTGCAGCCGAAGTCCAAGCGCACGATGAAGGACGGCTCGCTGTTCGAAGGCACGCTCAGCGAGGATGTCGTGCTCGTGCCGACCAAGCCCGGTACCTACAAGCTGGCGCCCGTCCGCTTCACCTACTTTGACACCAAGACCGGCGGCTACAAAACCGTCGCCAGTGAACCTGTTACTGTCACCGTCAGCGCCAGCTCGCAACCTGTGGCGGCTCCCGCGGGTTCCGGTGCACCGTTGCAGTTCTCCATCGGCAATCCGCCTGCGTCGACGCCGACGGTGCCGGTCCTGCCGGCGGCCGTGCCGCCGGTTCCTCCGGAAAACCTGCCGCGGGATCCCCTGAACGGATCTGCGTCGGGCTTCGTGCCTTTCCGGCCGGACTATTTCTGGCTCGTGGCGGCCACGCCGGCGGCCGTCGTAGTTCTCCTCGCTTGGACTGTGCTCGCCGCGCTGCGCTCCCGTCAAAACGATCCCCAACGCCTTCGCCGGGAGTCCCGCGTCCGCCTGGCCGCCACCCTGGCTGAGCTTCGTTCTTCCACTCAACTCTCAACCCTCAACGCTCAACTTCGTTTTTGGCAGCAACACGCCGCTGCGCTGTGGGAGGTGTCCCACGCCGCCCCGGGTACGCCGCTGCTGCGCGCCTGCGTGACCGCCCGCGACCGCGATGCCGCGGCCAGTTGGGCCCGGCTCTGGTCCGAGGCCGATCGCGCCCTGCACAGCCAAGAACAGGCTCTGCCCAAGGACTGGCAGTCGCGTGCCGAAAGCGCGCTGCAGGCCGTGCGCGTCCCGGGCTGGCCGCCGTCCTCCGTTTTCGCCGCCCGCAACCTGCTGCCGTTCCTTTTCACATTGGTGCTTGTGCTCGCCCCGGTCGCGGCGCGAGCGGACGCGGCGGGCGAGGCCTACAAACGCGGCGAATTTGCGGCCGCCGAGACCGCTTGGGCCGAGACCCTCCATTCCGCACCTTACGACTGGACCGCGCGACACAACCTCGGACTCGCGCTGGCTCAGCAGGATCGCTGGGCCGAGGCGACCGCGCATTGGACCGGCGCGTTCCTGCTCAATGCACGCTCCGACACGACGCGTTGGGATCTGGCACTTGGGCTGCAGCGTTCCGGCATGGCGCCGCCGGAACTGGTCGAGCTCTCGCGCGGTGAAGGCCGCTTCAAATTCGTGCGTTACGCTACACCGGGCGAGTGGCAATTGGCGCTCGTCGGCGCGGCACTGCTGCTCGCCGTCGCGCTCATCCTTCTGCTGCTCCAAGGCTACAGGCGCATCGGCAAATGGGGCAAGCCGGTCGCCATGACCATCAGCCTGCTCGCCGTGCTGCTCGCGGCCGCGGCCACCCTGAGTCTCCACGCCTACGGTCCGCTCGCCCATCCCGAGGCCGCCATCGTGTGGCGAGCCTCCATGCTGCGCAGCGTCCCGACCGACGCCGATACCTCCCAGAAATCATCACCGCTGTCCGCCGGCTCCATCGCCGTCGCCGAGAAGACCTTCCTCGGCTGGACGAAGCTCAGTTTCTCCGGTGGCCAGACCGGCTGGACCCGCACTGAGGATCTGATCAGGCTCTACCGATAGGGCAAGACCGCCGGGAGAGCCGCGGCTCGTCGATAGGAGTCGCCCTCCCCCTCACTTGGTCTGGAACCACTTGGCGTCGCCGGGCTGGTGGCTCCAGTTTTCGATCAACGGGAAGATCTCCTCCACCGTCCGGGCTACGGCGTATTTTCCGCGGATGGTGGCGTGCATGAACTTCTCCTCCACGATGCGGTCGCAAAGCCGCAGGAGGTCATCGTAATAGCCGTCCTGATTGAGGATAACCACGGGCTTCCGCAGCACCTCCAGGTGCGCCAGCGTGAGGATTTCCATCAGCTCCTCGATCGTGCCCCAGCCACCAGGCAGGGCAAGGAAGGCCTCAGCCCGCGTCTCCATCATCATCTTGCGCTCGCGCATCGTAAGCACGGAGATAAGTTCGTCGGCTTCGGTGAACTCCAGCTCGCGAATCTTCATGAACTCGGGAATGACGCCGACGACTCGGCCGGCCCCGGACTTCACCCCCCGCGCGACCGCACCCATGAGGCCGGTCTTGCCGCCGCCATAGACCAGCGTCCAACCCCGGCGCGCGATCTCCACCCCGACCTGTGTCGCCGCCGCGTAATATTTAGGGTCGAGCCGGTCGCTGGAGGAACAGTAAACGCACAGGGACTTCATGTTGTTTTTGAAACCACGGATTTCACGGATTGGCACGGATATATTTCAGCCGTGCCTTGGGGTTCATCAGCGATCATCTGTGTATTCCGTGGTCAAAACCTCTTCAGCCACCTATCGGGGGCGCCTCGCCCCGTCGCCCACCGGCCTGCTGCACTTGGGGCATGCCCGGACGTTCTGGACGGCCCAGGAGCGGACGCAGGAGGCAAGGGGACAGCTTTTGCTGCGCAACGACGACCTTGACGCGGCGCGCTGTCGGCCCGAGTTCGTCGCCGCCATGCTGGAGGACATGCGGTGGTTCGGCCTCCGCTGGAAGGAGCCCATGATCTCACAGAGTGAACGCATCCCGCTCTATCGGACGGCCCTCGGCCGGTTGCATGCCGCCGACCTGATTTTCCCGTGCAACCGCTCGCGACGCGACGTGCTTGCCGCCGCGGGCGCGCCCCACGACGAGACGGACGAGCCGGTCTACCCGCCGCAATTCCGCCCGCCGGCCGGCGCGTTGCTGCCGCCGTTGACCGAGCCCGTCGCGACCAACTGGCGGTTTCGCGTGCCGGACGGAATCGAAGTGGCCTTCAACGACGGAAGCATTGGCCCGCAGAGCGCCTTGGCCGGACGGGATTTTGGGGATTTTCTGGTCTGGCGGAAGGATGACATGCCCAGCTACCAGCTCGCCTGCGTGGTGGACGATGCAGCGATGGGCATCACGGAGGTCGTGCGCGGCGCGGACTTGGTGATGTCCACCTTCCGCCAGTTGCTGCTCTACCGGTCGCTCGGGCTGGTGGAGCCCATGTTCTACCACTGCCCGCTCGTCATGGGAGCGAATGGCGTGCGGCTCGCCAAGCGCCATGACGCCCTCGCCCTTCGCACTCTGCGCGAACAAGGCCGGACTCCGGAGAAGATTCGCGCGAAATGGAAATGACGCCCGTCACGGCACGTGCAGGCCGTTCCGCCAGAATGGCGGCAGGATGGAGGCCGTGCCGAGAAGGTAATTGCGGTAATACAGCCAGAAGACGACCAAACCCAGGCCGATGAGGAAAGAAGCCTCACCCAGACTGCCGGCGCTGGTGCGGCTGGTCCGGCGCAGCGATTGGACGATCCAGACGAGTCCGGGCGCGATGGCGAAGGCGACCAGCGAGGACCCGAACAGCACCATGCCCATAATGAACAACGTGCGCAGCAGGGCATCATCGATGAGGCGCGCCTTGTAAGCGATGACCTCGTTGCACAGATTCAGGAGAAGCAGGCAGCACGGGAGCACATAGTAGCGTTCGAGGGCGGCGGTGGTTCTCATGTGTGGAGCAGGATGGGTGAGTTCATATCTTGCCAAAAGCCCAAATCTGGGTTCCTCGGTAGTGTCCCCCATGGCAACCTACGTTTACGAGACCATCCCGAAACAACCGGGCGAAAAGCCCCGGCGATTCGAGCAGGTGCAGAGCATGAAGGAGACCCCGCTGAAGCGACATCCCGACACCGGTGAACCCGTGCGCCGCGTGGTGACGGGCGGCTTCGGACTGATGGGGGTGGGGGCAAAAGAGGCCGCCGCCGCCCCAGTCGCGTCCTGCAGCCCTGGCTGCGCCTGCCACGGTGGTCCGCGCATTCCCTCGCCTTGAAGAACCCAATTATGTCCGACCTGAAAACAGCCTACACCGCTCCGGCCGCTCCCATGGGCGGTTCGGTCAACTACAGCGTGCCCGACCTCACCCGCCACCCGCCGCGCAGCCCGCGCACCCGCCTTGGCGGTTTTGTCCACCTGCCCCGCCTGATCGACAAGGCGCGGGCCGTCGTCGCCGGCACCAACGGCGATTTTCACTACAACTGTCCGATCGACCAGCGTTTCATCGCCTACACCGGGCTCAATGCGGACGCGTTGTTCGCCGAAATCAAGGCCGGCAAGAGCGACAGCGAGATCCTCGCCTATGTCATGGCCAACTGTCAGCCCAAGCGCCACGCGGCGGAGATCGCCGCCTGGTCGGATTGGTTCGAGCAACTCACGCCGACGCCGCCGGACACCCGCGCATTCTTCAACGATGTGCACCGCAAGAATGCCGCGAACCGCGACGACATCGCCACCTGGTTCGACTGGCTCGAGTTGGACGATTTTGTGACCTTCGGCGGCAAGCCGTGAGTTTCCGCCCCTGACCTCGGTTCCAGCGGAGCCCGCCCGGGCTCCGCTTTTTCATAACTCCGTGTATTTGTCGGCGCGACCGCGCGCCTTCTCGGCGGGATACTTCTTCGCGTTGGCCGCCATCTTGGTCTCGATGGCCGCGGCCAAGTCGATGCCGCAGATGTTGGCGAACTCCAAGGCATAGATGACCACATCGGCTATCTCCGCCTCGATGGCCGGTCGTTTCTTCGGATCGCGGGCGACATCAAGCGAGGCCTTCGATTCCGCCCAGAGGAAGTGCTCCATGAGTTCGCCCGACTCGGCGGCCAGAGCCATGCTGAGGTTCTTCGGAGAGTGAAACTGCTCCCATTCCCGTTCGCGCACGAAGGCCAGCACGCGTTGGCGCAGTTCCGACACGGTCGTTCCGGCATCAGTCAAGGGTTTCATGACGGGAAGCTTGGTGGCCCGCAACTCGTTGCGCAAGCGCCGCCCGGCCTTCTGGCAGCCATACAGTTCTCTGCAATCCGGCGGGGGCGGTGACATGTCATAGAATCCAAAATATTATTGGCGGATGGCACAAGGTGTGCATTTTGGGAGTCGTAGATCAATTCATGGCAACGACGCTTCAAGTTCAGCACCGCCCGGTCGGCACTTCGCTTACGAAGGCCGCCCGACAGATGTGCTGCACCCAGCTGAAGCATCAGCAGCAAGCCAATTGGTCTATTAAAACAACCGGCCAGGACTGCCACCGCTGATCAAACCCTAACCCGGTTTTACTTTCAGCTCCTCGGAGTCCCGGCGGTTTACCAAACCGACGAGAAAGGAACCATCATGCATACCATCATCCATCGCCTCAATCACAGCCGCTTCCCCGGCACGGAGTCCAAGCAGGCCTTCCGTTCGCCGCACTACGACTGCATGGACCTCTCCGCCGCGCTGAAGCTCGTCGTCTACGTGCCCGGTGTCGACGCAAGCGGCGTGGACATCACGTCGCAAGGGCCCGACCTGTTTGTGACCGCCCGCAAGACCCACCACGTCCGCGCCAACTGGCAGGCATTGCACCTCGAAAGTGTGCAACGCGACTACCAGCTCAAGCTGCGGCTCGGGGTGAGCTTCGACTTCGAGGCTTTGCAGGCATCAGTCGCCCGGGGCGTGCTTACCATCGTGGTGCCCAAAAAGCAGCTGGCGCCCGCCAGACTGCCGCTGCCGCACCGCCAGGTGGCATAGCCCCCGCGAGGGACTGGCGCGCGTCCGGACCACACCCCGACGCGCGCCAGCTTTCCCATTTTTTCTGGAACAAATCCGCGGCTCGCGGGTTCTTAGAGTCCACGGCCCTGACCTGGCCGGAACCAAAACACCATGACTTACTTCCCGCACAATCGCCTCAAGCGCCCGGTGGCCCTCACGGCCGGCCCGCTTGCCTCCGTGCGGCCAGCGATCATGCGCGACATCCTGTGGAATCAGCCCGTCTTCAAGGCGCCGGCCCTGCCCAATCCCCGGATCGTGCCTGATCCCCTGCCGTTTACAGCCACGCGCGTCACCCGGCGCTGAGCACATGCGGTTGACCGGCCGTTCACTTCTCCGGGACTAGCCAGGCGCTGTGTCCCGTCGACCCAGCGTCGACACCGAGCTGTTTTACCAGTGCCGGCAGAATTGCCCGGATTTCCCCGTCGATCTGCCACGGCGGATTCATGATCAGCAGCCCGCAGCCTTTCATCCGCAACTGCGAGGTGGGGCCCGCGATGGTCAGCTCGGCGAAGTACGTCGGCACGTCTAATCCGCGCACTGCGTAGTGAAACTCGTCGGTCCGGGCCCGCTCCGTGATGGGATACCAGACGGCGATGACGGCGGCCGGCATCCGCCGCAACGCCTCGCCCAGCCCGCGCAGGATGCTGGTGAACTCGGCCTTGCTTTCGAAGGGCGGGTCGATGAGCACCAGTGCCCGCTTCTCCGGCGGTGGTAGCACCGCCTTCAACCCAGTGTAGCCGTCAATCGCCTGCACCGTCACCTTCGACTCGCGGGCGAACTCAAAGTCCAGGGCCTCGGCGTCGTCGGGCCGCAGTTCGCAGAGCGCCATCCGGTCCTGGGGCCGCAACCGCAGCTTGGCGATCCACGGCGAGCCCGGATAGAACTTCAGCTCGTCACCCGTGACGCCATGGCGATCGTTGAACCGCCGCACGAGTGCCACGTAGTCGTTGAGCAACGGCGGCGGATCTGCGACGCCCCACAACCGGCCGATGCCTTGCGGCCATTCCGGTTCGCGGGAACGCCCGTCCGACAGCACCGACGGCACCGACAGGTCATAGCCGCCCCGTCCCGCGTGCGTATCAAGATGGAGAAAACCCTTCTCCTTGCGCTGCATCGCCCGGATTAGCTGCAGCAGCAGGACGTGCTTGAACACGTCGGCAAAGTTGCCCGCGTGAAAGTGGTGGCGGTAGTTCATGGGCCGGGCCGAAAATCAACCGACTGGCACCTTCACCACCGACTTGCGCACCAGCACCGGACGGCTATCAAACTGCAGGGAAGGCATGTGGCCGTCGGATGGAAAAAATACCGCGGCATCACCCGCGCGGAGCACCAACTGAGAAGCCGTGGCCGAATCGGCGTATTTGGTGAAATCGCGCTCCTCGTGATAAGGCTGGCTCACCACGAGTCGGTGAACGTTCTCGACCTCCATCAGCTCTGCACCCTCGATGATGATCTGGACATCGATGTATTTGCGGTGGGTCTCGAAGAAAACCTCCGGCCGCGACTTGCTCAGGTAGGCCGCATCGATGGCGAACATGCCCTGACCGAGGTCCACGCGAACCGACCCACCTGACGGCAGGGCAAGCAACCGGGACCGCTCTGGCGCGTCAGGGCGCATCAGTTGTGCCCCATACTCCAAGGCCTTCTGCAAAGCCGGTTGGGTCGCAGTCTGTTCCCGGACCGTTTCGAGTGATCCAAAAATCGCCATGGTTCGCGCAGCCTTTAGAGGCCGCAGACTTCTGGCAAGCAGCTAACCGGGCTCCGCCGGCCGCGGCGGTTACTGCAGCAGCCGGGCCCGATCGACCAGGCCGAGGAATTCGCCGCGCTGGCCGCCGGCATCGTCACCCAGGCCATCACGCGCCCAAGCCGTCACCGCGCTCCAGGTCGCCGCGCCTTTGAGCGGCGAATCCTGCAAAAGCATGCCGAATCCCGCCACGGCCGCGGCGAACTTGAAATCCTCGCTCGCGTTGGCGAAGGTCGTCCCGCGGTCGCGCAGGGGAAACTCCAGTCGGCGGTTCGCCCCATCCACCGGTTCCTTGTAGCGGATTTCCACGGTCAGCATCTCAACAGGGTTGGAGCCCTGACTCCCGGCACGCGGTTTTCCGGGTCTCTCATACTCCGCAGCCGGGGCCGGGCTCGATATTTCGACTCCGACGGGCACTACTTCGTAAAGCACGGTCAGTGCCTGATCCGCGCCGTCGACCCCGAGATTTGCCCGGGTGTGTCTCATATCCTCCTTGGCAGGCCGCCGGCTCTCATAGCCAATGAGCCGGTAGGCCTGTACTTGCCGCGGGTTAAATTCCACCTGAATCTGCACGTCCTTCGCGATAACCATCAGCTTGCCGTCGCCCGGTTCGACCCGCGCAGCTCTTTCCAACGCTTCGGCAGCGCGCGCCTTGAGACCGATGCGCACGAGGCGGTGCGCCGGCGCCCATGGCGCGCCGGCCACCTCAAGATTCGCGGAGAACGATGCGCTCCCGGCCGGCGGCGGGTAGTTGTAGGAAAAATGATTCACCAGCTCCTCGATGCGCACCACCTCGGCCGGCGGGCGCCGCCCCTCCGTGACGAAGCGCTGCACCTCGGCGTAGGAGGCCGGGGCCACCTTGGCCGGAATGTTGGAAAGCTGATGGTCGTTCGCGGCGACGTAGCCGCCTTTGTCCTGGCGGACTCCAGCCGCGCTGCCTTCCGAATCATGTCCGGCGGAGATTTGCCCGGTGGCGACGGTCGTCGCAGTCGCCATGCCCTTCAATTCCGTCCGCGCCTGCGCACCTGCGAAGGCCGGACCGGCCCCCAAGCTCGTTTTGTCCGACCCGGAAACATCAACAGAACGCGGCGTGCTCGCCTCCTTTTTGTCCAATTGGGCGACCCCTGCCAGCGCGGGGAGCGCGCTGCCTGCTTCAACGGACATAGGCACTGGCATCGGCGCGGTCGCGACACCGGCTTTTTGGGCTGCCGAATCGATCGCTTCGTTGCGAGCCTTCAGCAGCTGGTCCCGGGCGGACCTTTCCTGCGACTGCTTGGCCACGCGGGCCATGGTCTGTGCCGGCAGCTCCTCGCGTTTCGCGCCGTCCGCTTCCGTGGTCAAAGGAACGGGTAGCACCATAGGTTCGGGCGCTGACGGAAGCTGGGCCCCAGTCAGCGGTACCTCGATGTATTGTTTCTGCTCTTTTGCGATCTCCTGACGCTGCAGGTAGATGAAAAATAGCGCGAAGCAAGCTGCCGCCAGACCCGATATCCTCCAATACGGAAACTGGATTACCTTCGCGTAGGTGTCGTGCCTGGGCGCGGGCTTCCCCACCGGTTCCATGGCTTCCTGCTCGAGCGCGTCCACCAGCAGCGAGGCCGTCGCCGCGATCTGCTCCACCGCCTGCCGGGCGGCGGGTTCCTGCGCGAGGAGCTGCTCGAATTCGGCGCGTTCCGCCGGGTCCATTTCGTTCAGGGCGTAGGCGGTCAGGCGGGGATCGTTCAAATCGATATTGCTCATGGTGGGCTCCTCATTCGGTCTGGGCGGCCATCTCCTGTCGCAGGACCTTAATGGCTGTGTGCAGGATGAACCCGACGTTCGTCACCGACAGAGATGTGATGCGGCTGATCTCTTGGTAGCTGAACCCGTTCTGGAATTTCAACCGAACGACTTCCTGTTGGTTAGGCGTCAGTTTGCCGATCAATCGCAGCACGGTCTCGTGCTGTTCGGCCCGTTCCAGCGCGCGGCCGGGCCGCGGGTCGGGTGCGGTCAGTCGCTCGACCTGTCCTTCCTCAAATCGTTTCATCCGCCCCTCCTTACGCAGCACGTCGTGCGTCCGGTTGCGACAGACGGTGAAAAGCCATTCGGCCACATGCCCGTCCACCGCCGCGGGCGGCTGGGCCATGAGCCGGACAAAGGTGTCCTGCACGACATCGCGCGCCCGGTCGGCATCGCCACCGAGCAGGCGGGTCGCATAGCGCAGCAGCGGGGCTTGATGGCGCGCCACCGCCGCCTGCACCAAGGAGCTGGCGTCCGTTTTCGCATGAGGGGATTCTGGTTCGTTGTTCAAGCAACCTTGCTCCTCTGACGGATGATTGGCGGGTTTCTTAGGCCTTGGACACAGAAATTTTCACCCGCTCCTTGCCGGCGGCGAATCGGTCGCTTAACTGCCCGCCATGACCCGGCGCTGCCTTCTGGCCTTCAGCCTTCTGTTTTTCTCGCTGAGCCTCTCCTGCTCCCGCCGGGACGCCGCGGGAGCAGCCGGTGCCGCGCCCGAACAAGTGCTGCGCCTCGGCAACGGCGCCGAGCCCCAGGACCTGGACCCGCAGCTCATGACGGCCTTTACCGACCAGAACATCGCCCTCGCGCTGTTCGAGGGCCTCTGTGCACTCGACGAACGCACCTCGGCTGCTGTGCCCGCTACCGCCGAAAGCTGGGAGACCTCCGCCGATGGGCTGACCTGGACGTTTCACCTGCGGGCCGGCCTGAAATGGTCGAACGGCGAACCGCTCACCGCCTCTGACTTCATCACTTCCTGGCGCCGCGCCATCGATCCGGCGGTCGCCGCCGAATACGCCTATCTGCTCTATCCGCTTGAAAACGCCGAGGCACTCAACACCGGCAAGCACTCCGATCTCACCGCCCTTGGGGCCACGGCCCCCGATGACCGCACCCTGCGCCTGATCCTCGAACATCCGACACCCTACCTGCCGGCCCTGACGGCCAACCCGGTGTGGTTCCCGGTCAATCCCCGGGTGCTTGCCGCATTCGGAGCCACCAGCCAGCGCGGAACCAAGTGGACTCGCCCGGGCAACCTGGTCGGCAACGGCCCCTTCGTCCTCACCGAGTGGTCGCCCAACGCCCAGCTGAAAGTCACCCGCAATCCCCACTACTGGGACGCCACCAGCGTACGACTGGCGGGCATCACGTTCTTCCCGACGGAGAGTATGGATGTCGACGAGCGCAACTTCCGCGCCGGCCAGGTGGACCTCACCTACGAACTGCCTTTGTCCAAGGTCGACACCTACCAGCGCACGGCACCGCAAAACCTGCGGCTCGATCCATTTCTGGAGACTTTCTTCCTGCGCTTTAACACCACGCGACCGCCCTTGAACGATGCCAGGGTGCGCCGCGCGCTCTCCCTGAGCATTGATCGCGGGCAGATCTCGCGCACCCTGCTGCGCAACACGCGCGCCCCCGCCACCCACTTCACCCCTCCGGATTGCGCTGGCTACACCGCGCAGGCTCGCGTGCCCACGGACTTCGCGGCCGCACGCGCCCTGCTGGCGGCGGCCGGTTTCCCCGCCGGCAGGGGCTTCCCGACTTTCGAGGTACAGGTGCGCAATGATGAGCTGCATGCCAAGGTGCTCGAGATCATCCAGGCCCTCTGGCAGCGCGAGCTTGGCATCACCATCACCATCGCCCCGGTCGAACAGAAGACCTGGGTGCAGAACCAGCAGTCGCTCAACTACGCCATATCAAGTGCGCGCTGGGTCGGCGACTTTGTGGACCCGGTCACCTTTCTCGACATGTTTGTGGGCGGAGGCACCAACAACTGGACCGGTTGGGCCGACGCCGGCTACGACGGGCTCATCCACACCGCCGCCACGACCACAGCCCCCGCGGCCCGTCTGGCCCTCTTCCAGCAGGCCGAGGCGCTCCTCCTCGAACAATCCCCCGTCGCCCCGGTCTTCTTCGGTGTGCGTTCCTACCTCATCCAAGACCGCGTCCGCGGCTGGGAGCCGACTCTGCTCGGCTTTCACCAGTACAAAAAGGTTTACCTGCAAGGCCGCTGAGAGCACTTTCCTCGCGTGATCTACCGCCAGCTGCTATTTTTCATTGCCGCCACCATCGCGGCCCTGCCCGCGGGAGCCTTGGCGAAGGAGACAGATCCGGCCATTGTCCGTGTGTTTACCGGCTGGCGCGATGTCGCGTCCTTCAAGCACGTCACGGAATACTTTGACGGCCGGGAAAACACCCGCGGCGAGGCAATGCTCCGTACCCAGCCCGACCAGCGGGCCGGCTATTATTTCCTCGTGCGCATCACCAATCCCGGCGCGCCCGTCGCCGTAAACATCAATGTGCAGCTCGTCATGCCCGCCGGCGCCAAGGCCAGGGAATTCACTTTCCCCGCCGAGCTGAAATCGGGCGGAGGTGTGCTCAATCTCGGCTTCACCGGCACCGACTGGCCCGACGCCAAAACCAACCCGGTGGCCTGGAAGCTCGAAGTGCGGTCGGCCGAAGGCCGCGTGCTCGCCACGGAGAAGAGTTATCTCTGGGAAAAACCGACCACCCCGTAAGATATGAGCAAGCTGGATTGGTCCGGGTGGCAACCCGTCGCACCGCCGCTGACCGTGTCGCCGGGTGCGCTCGCCGAGGCCCTCGACGGCGGGCAATCATTCCGCTGGCATGCGTCCGAAGATGTCTGGACCGGCCAATGGGCCGGCTGTATCACCCAACTCCGATTGTCGGAAGGTTCGTTGGCATGGCGCGCGCCGGTCGGCGCGCACCCGGCCGTCGCGATCGCTCTGTCGCGGTATCTCGCGCTCGACACCGACTGGCCGGCGCTGACCGACTCGCTACCGTGGCGCAGCGACGCCCACCTCGCCCGATGCATCGCGGCCTTCCCCGGCTTGCGCCTGCTGCGCCAGCCCTTCGGTGAAACCCTGCTGGGGTTCCTATGCAGCGCCACCAAGCAGATCGTCCAAATCAAGCAGATGATTGCGCTGCTGGCGGCACGTCACGGGCGGGAGATCGCGCCGGGGTTTCATCGCCTGCCGACATGGCACGAACTCGCCAGTGTCCCCGAAAAGGAACTGCGCCAGTGCCTGCTTGGATTCCGGGCGAGGTTCATCCATGCTTCCGCGCGCCACATCGCTGAACGCCCCGGCTGGCTCGAGGAAACCGAGCGCCTGCCCTACCCCGCCGCCAAGGCGCGCCTGTTGGAGCTGCCCGGCGTCGGCGAAAAAGTCGCCGACTGCGTCCTGCTGTTCGGCGCGGGCCGGCTCGAGGCCTTCCCGGTCGACACCTGGGTGCTCAAGTCACTCGCCCGCCGCTATGGTCTCGTGGGCTGGAAACCCACTCAGGTCGCCGATTTCGGTCGCACGCACTTCGGCCCCCTGGCCGGCCTCGCCCAGCAGTATCTCTTCGCCTGGGAGCGGAGGCATGGCGGACGATAGCGGCGCCTGCCTTCAAGCGCCCGGGCCGTCGACGGCCGCCGCTTGTGCCTTATCCGGCTGGATAAGACGCCACGGGAGGAAGTACACCGCATAGACCACGGCGTAGACCGGAAAGTTGTCCAGTTTCGCAAAGTGCGCGAAGGCGAAGAAGAATATCAGCAGGTGCAGCCGCATGACATTCTTGTAGGGTGCCATCATGCCGGTGAATCCCTCGCGGTCTTCTGCCAGCCGGCGGTTGACATCCGCGGCCTTGACCGAGGTGTCCGGCGGCGCCGCAGGTTTCGGTCCGGGCACCCGGAACGCCTGCCGCTCGGCCACCGCCGCGACCAGCACGAACGGCCAATACGCGCGCAAAACCCCAAGGTAGAGCGCCGGACCGGGCCACGCTGCCTTGCCCGGCTGCATCGGAAAGAAGGAATTGAGGAAGACCGAGTGCACGAAGTGAAACATGCCGAAATGCAGCGTGAAGAAGGCCAGCATGAACAGACCGCCCAGGACAAATACTCCATCCAGCCCCGCTTGGGCCACCAGCGGGACCCCTTTCCGGGTCGTGCCTCGCACCAGGAGCAGCACCGGTCCGAAGATGCCCCAGACGATCATCGCATAGCCCACGACCAAGCTGGACAGCCACAGGCTCCATACGAGGTCCTTGGTCTGCCAGTCGTTGAACCACGCCAGCGCCAACCCGCCAGCGAATGCCAGGGCGTCGGGCCAGCTGGACTGCCAGCCAGAACCTGCCCCGACGCGCTCGCCGCCCCCGTTCACTAGGCCCGCTGGATCAACTCCACCTCGTAGCCCTCGGGCGCATCGATGAAGGCGATCACCGAGCCGCTGCCCGTCTTGGTCGGACCGTCGCTGAGGGCGAACCCCTTCGCCTTGAGTCCCGCGGCAAAGGCCACGAGGTCATCCACCTCGAAGGCGAGGTGCATCAGGTCGGGCTGCACCTTCACGGCCTCGGCGCCCGGCGGCATCTGGCAAAGTTCGATCTCCTCGTCGCTGTTCGGCGTGGTGAGAAACACCAGCTGCGCGCCGCGTGGCGAGGTGTGCCGGCGCGACGCCACCAGGCCCAGCGCCTGCTCGTAGAATTTCACTGAGCGTTCGATGTCATTTACCCGCATGCGGGTATGGAGAAGCTTTTTGACTGTCATGGTGCGGGCAGCGTATGGTTCCTCTTCCCAAAGGCAAACCGCATGTCCCTCGATCTCGCCCTCATCCGCGCCGCCCATGAGCGCATCAGACCCTTCATCAAGCGTACCCCCGTCCTTACCAACGAGGCCCTCGACGCGCTGTGCGGTGCGCACCTTTTCTTCAAGTGCGAGAACCTCCAGGCCGCGGGGGCGTTCAAGTCACGCGGCGCGTGCAATGCCGTCTTCTCCCTAACCGATGCCGAGGCCGCCCACGGTGTCGTCACTCATTCCTCGGGCAACCACGCCGCCGCCCTCGCCCGCGCGGCCCAGCTCCGCGGCATCACCGCCCATATCGTCATGCCGGCCGGCGCGCCGCAGTCCAAGGTGCACAACGTCGGCAGCTACGGCGGCTGGATCACATTCTGCGAGCCCAACCTCACCGCCCGCGAGGCGGCCTGCGCCCAGGTCGCCGCCCGCACCGGGGCCACCATTGTCCATCCCTTCGACGACCTCCGCGTGGCCGCCGGCCAGGGGACGGCCACGCTCGAACTGCTGGAAGATGCCGCTGATCTCGATGTCATCCTCTGCCCCGTCGGCGGCGGCGGATTGCTTTGCGGCACGGCGGTCGCGGCCAAGGCCTTGCGATCGGGCGTCACGGTGATCGGCGTCGAACCCGCGCTGGCCGATGATGTCGCCCAGTCCTTCCGCGCCGGCACGCGCATCTCCATCCCGACACCCGCGACGATCGCCGACGGGCTGCGGACGAACTGCACCGGCGATAAAAACTTCCCGCTCATCCAACAATACGTCGATGATATCCTCACCGTGTCGGAGGAAGGCATCGTGTCCGCCATGCGCGAACTATGGGAAAAACTCCGCATGGTCATCGAGCCTTCCGCCGCCGTGCCTTTTGCCGCGATCCGGGAGGGCAAGCTGCCGGTGGCCGGCCGGCGTATTGGAATCATCCTCACCGGCGGCAACGTCGACCTGGAGTCGGTGCCGTGGCTCACGAGGTAGCCGACATCAGCCTCGTTTCCACCTCCGGCAGGAATGCCGTCAGCAGACCGATAAGCGGAAAGTACGCGCTGACCTCGAAAACGTGACGGATGCTCGTATGGTCGGCCAGATGGCCCAACAGGGCCGAGCCGATGCCGGCGGCGCCAAAGGCCAGACCGAAGAACAGCCCCGCCATCAGCCCGACGTTCCCCGGCACCAGCTCCGTTGCATAAACAAGGATGGCGGAGAAGGCCGACGCGAGAATCAGGCCGATGAAAACGGTGAGCACCATGGTTCCGACCAGCCCCACATGTGGCAGCAGAAGCGAAAACGGCGCGACGCCGAGAATCGAGATCCAGATGACCCGCTTGCGGCCGATCCGGTCGCCCACCGGACCGCCGATGATCGTCCCGGCGGCGACGGCGAACAGGAAGATGAAGAGCCCGATCTGGGACGCCTGCACCGACAGCTGGAACTTGTCGATCAGGTAGAACGTGTAGTAGTTCGTGAGGCTGATCAGGTAGAAATACTTTGAGAAGATCAGCACGATCAGGACCACGAGTGCCAGCACGACCTTGTTGCGCGGGAGTCGCGCCGGTGCCGCATCGCCGGCCGTTCGCGCGCGCGGCTTGAGCCGGTCGAGATTGCGCCGATACCAGTCGCCCACCCGGAAAAGCAAAAGCATGCCCACGAAGGCCAACCCGGTGAACCACAGGATGTGGCCCTGCCCGCGCGGGATGATGATCGCCGCCGCCAGCAGCGGTCCGAGCGACGTGCCGAGATTGCCGCCGACCTGAAACAGCGACTGGGCAAAGCCATGCCGTCCGCCCGAGGCCATCCGCGCCACGCGTGACGCCTCGGGATGGAAAATTGACGAGCCGATGCCCACGGTTGCGGCGCCGAGGCACAACAGATGGAAACTCGTGGCCTGGGAGAGCATGGTCAGCCCGGTGAGTGTCGCGCCCATTCCCACGACGAGTGAGTAGGGTTTGTGATTCCGATCCGTGTAGAATCCAACCAAGGGCTGGAGCAACGAACCCGTGATCTGGTAGGTCAGGGTGATCAGGCCGATCTGCGTGTAGTTCAGCTGATAGGTCGCTTTCAACAACGGATAGATGGCGGGAAGCAGCGCCTGCAGGATGTCGTTGATCAGGTGCGCACAGCTCAGTGCCCACAGGACTTTCATCACTGTCGTATCAGCGGCGTGATTTCGTTCCATGGCGACAGATGGGTTGGCGCTTTGGCTCATGCGGCGGCTACAGTCACCGCCATGTAAAAAGTGTCAAGTGACGCCAGAAGGTTCACCGGCTTCCAGCGGCAAACCCTGCTGAATCGTGCCCATAGGGGACTGGCCAGGCTGTGCGGGACCGAATGGCGAGGCCCGCCGACAACCCGTCGGCAACGCCATAAAGGCCACGACCGCATATACTCCCCCTATTGCGGCCTTGAG
Organism: uncultured Oleiharenicola sp.; assembly: GCA_964652485.1. GTDB lineage: Bacteria > Verrucomicrobiota > Verrucomicrobiia > Opitutales > Opitutaceae > Lacunisphaera. The sequence continues at coordinate 3,644 of CAZZDB010000015.1, read as the reverse complement.
CGGCTGTGATGAAACGGGACGTTCGCGCCCCGATTCCGCGTAGAACTGCGCCCTCGCGCTTCTTAGCTCTCGCGCAGAGCCATTAGTGCCGATAGGTAGTGATTCACCCCATAGACAAGTCTGCAACAAATCTTCTCGTTCTCTCTGTCATCTTCACGCCTGCAATCCTGATGATGACGATTCTGGCGCATTCGCCCACCGCCGCAGCCGGGACGGCAGAGCCGACGCATCCTTGGCCGCGCACCACAGCCCCAACCTCCGGCGCGGCAGATCTTCCTGCCATGCACATCCACGGGGCAATCATCCCAGCTGCGCTGAAGCAGGTCTTTCCCCAAGCCGAGGGCGGCATCAGTGATTGGCGTGAATTCAACGAGACCTCGGAGAGAATCACCGTCAGCCCGTTTCCGGACACTCCGATCGAATTCTCCAAGGATCTCGTCAAAACAGAAGGCAAATACACCACCTGGATCGGCCGCAATGCCAGCCTGCCAGGGTCGAGCTTGGTGACCGTCGCGACGTCCAATGGCTACGACGCCATCCTGATTGTGCCGGGCAGCACCCAATTCAGCTATCACGTCAATCGCGACGGCAGCCTTGTCACCACCGAGGCCGAGCCCGGCACCGAGGGGTGTGGCAATTTTCCGGTGCAATTGAACCGCCGCGTGGCCCGGGCGTCCGCGCTCCTCCCTGTTGCGATCCGATACGGGTCTGCCGACACCAACCAGGCCGCCGTCACAACCGCCGCGGACATCCTTGCTCCCGGCAAGACCGACAATATCGCCACCGTGCTCGCTGTTGCCGATGCCACCGCCCTCACGGTCGATGTTCTCGTACTCTACGACGCGGACACCTTGGCCGTCGCCAGCAAATCCGCGGTCGATGGAGCCGGCTATATCGACGGCCAATCCAAAGCCATGCTGGAATCCGGCAATGTGGTCCTCGCCCAAAGCGGCGTCACCAGCTTCGTCTGGCGCTATGTTGGCTCCCTCGCCGCCCCGGCTTTCACCAGAACCGCGCAATTGAGCGACGATCTGGCGGCCCTGACCCCCGGCGGAGAACTCGGTGCCTGGGTCCAAGCCCAACGCATCACCTGCGGAGCCGATCAGATATTCTTTTGGCGCGGTCAGCCCGTCCCCGGGATTGCGGGACAAGCCTACTCCAACTCCCTCCCGCAGGCCCCCGTCGAGGTCGCCAACGCCGTAGCCGCCGGCATTTGGGGGTCGAGCTACAAGGTGATGATCCATGAGCTGGGCCACGGGTTCGGCTGCCAGCATGACCGAGGAAACTCCGGTCCCAATCAGGCCGGCGTTCCGGATGGCGACGGCAATTACTGTTATGCCGAGCTCTGGAGCCAGAGCTGGAGTTGGACCAACGGGCCTGTGACCGCCAGCACGATCATGGGCTATGGATCAGCGGTCATTCCCTATTATTCCAACCCGGGCATCAGCATCGACGTCAATTACACTTTCGGAAACAGCAGCTTCAACTACGACTGGGGCACGCAAGCGCTGGGGCGGTCGGCCGCCGACCCGCGCGCCGCCTATAACGCCAAGATACTCCAGGACAATGCCGCCGCGATGAGCGTGCTGGTCGCTGAAATCACCTTCCCTCAGATCATCACCCAGCCGACCGGCGCAGCAGTCCGGACGGGCGGCGCCTTGGATCTCGTCGTAGCCGCCAGAGGCGCCAATCTGGCCTACCAATGGTCCAAGGACCATGCCGTCATCGCCGGAGCAACGGCCGCAACCTATTCCAAGAGTTCGGCCGCGTCTGCCGATGCAGGCGCATATACCGTGGTCGTGTCCAACGTGCTGGGTGCCGTCACAAGCACCGCGGCCGCAGTAACCGTCATCACGCTGCCGGCCGCGCTTACGCCGGCCCCACTCTCGAGTTCGAGCGGCGGTGGAGGTGGCGCGATCCGTCCCCTCTTTCTCGCGGCGCTGGCCCTCCTGGGATTGGCCCGCTGGTTCGTCCGTCGTTGAGACTGGCATCGGCTCCTTCGTCCTGCTCGCCGAAGGCCCACCCGCTGGTGCTCGGGGTGGGACTCGAACCCACACGCCTTACGGCACGGGCTTCTAAGACCCGCATGTCTGCCATTCCATCACCCGAGCTGCCTCCGGCGGAAAATCCCGTCTCGCCCGTTCCCTTGCAACCGCAAACTAGGGTACCGCGCCCAACCGGTCGCCCATCTTGGCGTAAACCTCCATGCCCGCGGCACTGTGTTGCACGAGGTCGGCGTCGAGCATGATACAGCCGCGCCGAAAGATCGTTACGACGCACGAGCCGCCGAACTTGAACAGGCCCTTCTCCTCGCCCTTCGCCACCGCCCGGCCCGGCGTGAAGGTCTGCATGATCGTCCCGACCATCGTCGCGCCGATCTCGACGATCGCCACGCGGCCGAACTCCGGCGACTCCACGAGTGTCACCATGCGCTTGTTCTCCCACAAATAAGCCAGATTTTGCCGCAGCGCGACCGGACTGACGGAATAGAGCCAGCCGTTGATCAGCCGCGACCCGCCGGGTGTGCCGCCGACCGGAAAATGAAAACGGTGGTAATCCACCGGACACAGCCGCGAGATGAGCAGCGAGCCGCCGCCGAACTCGGTCGCCAATTTCTCATCGCCCAGGAATGCCTTCAGGTCGAACCGCTGGCCCTTCGCATAGAACCCGTCTGCCGCCTCGACCGTCTGGAACGCCAGGTGCCGGCCGTCCGCCGGCAGCACGGCGACGCGACTGTCTGCGACGATGGGCCTCGCCCCGGATTTCAGCGCCCGGTAGAAGAATTCGTTGAAGGTTTTGAACGCAAACGGCTTCTTGGCAAACTCATCCACGTCGAGGTTGTAGTCGACGATGAACGGCAGGATTTTGTTCGCGCTGGCCTGCATCGACATTCGCCAGCCATAGTAGCGCGAGACGAAGGCTCGCTTCACCAGCAATCCAAGGACGAACCGGCCCAGCGTGGTGCCATAGGTCCAGCGGAGCCAGTCGCCGCCGTAGACCTCCTCTGTCTCGACCGTTTTCTTGGCGCGATGAAAGTAGCGGATGGGCTCGGCGGACATGCGCCCTCGTTATTGTAGGAGCGGGTTGGTCCCGCGATAATATTCTGCCATGGCGAAAACCGCTCTCCCCCGATTTACCCCAACACTAGTTCGTCACCCTTCACCTTGAACGTGACGGTGGAATCGTCGGTGATTTCGCCACTGATGATGGCGCGGGCGAGGCGGGTCTCGAGGTGGCGCTGCAGGAAGCGCTTGAGCGGCCGGGCCCCGAAGACCGGGTCGTAACCCTTCTCGGCGACCCATTCCTGGGCCTTCTTGTCGAGCGTGACGACGACGCGTTTGTCCGCGAGCCGCTTGTTCACATCGGCAATGAGCAGGCTGACGATCCGCTCGATCTCCTCGAGCGAGAGCGGCTTGAACAGCACAGTCTCGTCGACGCGGTTGAGGAACTCCGGCCGGAACGCCCCGCGCAGGTCGGCCATGACCGCCTCGCGCACGCTCTCGGGAATCTCAGTGCCGGTCACGCCCTCGAGCAGATGGCGGCTGCCGATATTCGAGGTCATGATGATGACGGTGTTCTTGAAATCAATGGTGCGGCCCTGGCTGTCGGTGATGCGGCCGTCGTCGAGCACCTGCAGCAGGACG